>NZ_CP011789.1:4575000-4880000 GCF_001636055.1 Pseudomonas putida | reverse complement strand
TTCATAGCCTTCCATGCGCAGTTGGGTGAGGATGCGCTCGGAGTCGACCAGGGCCTTGGGGCAGCCCAGGGAGACAAAGCCGACCTTCGGCGTGGCGGGAGTGGTGGACATGACTAACCTCGGTATTGAAACAGGTCGCGCCTGCCAGTGGCGGCGCGATCCGGGCGGGCGTTTTTGGCGCCTCTGATCAAAAAGTGCGCAATTCTAGCGAGCGCAAGGTCGCTTGACCAGCAGAAAAGCGACGAGCGCTGCGCTATGCTTCGCGCCGTTGTGTCCGGGTAACAATGATAGCCGGATGACGACAGCGGTCCGGGCGCTGCGAGCATGGCGTCCGGTGCGAATACTACCGGCCCCGAGGGGCCGTCTGCGGGAGTGGTCGATGGTTCAGGCAAGCAGTCACGCCGAGGGCGGGCATGGGGCGGCACGCCCTTTGGGCCTGCTGGTGGCAGCTGTTGGGGTGGTCTATGGCGATATCGGTACCAGCCCGTTGTATACCCTCAAGGAAGTCTTTACCGGCGGTTATGGCGTACAGGTCGACCACGATGGGGTGCTGGGCATCCTGTCGCTGATTCTCTGGTCGCTGCTGTGGGTCGTGTCGTTCAAGTACGTGATGTTCATCCTGCGTGCCGACAACCAGGGCGAGGGCGGCACCATGGCGCTCACCGCACTGGCGCGGCGTGCCACGGCCGCGCATCCGCGGCTGCGCATGCTGATGGTCGGCTGCGGGCTGGTCGGTGCCTCGCTGTTCTATGGCGACAGCATGATCACCCCGGCAGTCTCGGTGTTGTCGGCGGTCGAGGGCATGGGGCTGGCGTTCGACGGCATCGACCACTGGGTGGTGCCGATCTCGCTGGTGGTGCTGGTGGCACTGTTCCTGGTGCAGAAGCATGGTACCGAGAAGATCGGCAAGGCCTTTGGGCCGATCATGGTTGCCTGGTTCCTCGTGCTGGCTGCGCTCGGCGTGCATGGCATCCAGCAAAGCCCGGAAGTGCTCAAGGCGTTCAATCCCGGGTGGGCGTTGAACTTCTTCATCGTCCATCCAGGGATGGGCGTGGCGATTCTCGGTGCGGTGGTGCTGGCACTGACCGGTGCCGAGGCGCTGTACGCCGACATGGGCCACTTCGGGCGCAAGCCGATCGCCCGTGCCTGGTTTGCCCTGGTGCTGCCAGCGCTGGTGCTCAACTACTTCGGCCAGGGCGCGATGCTGCTGCAAAACCCCGAGGCGGCGCGCAACCCCTTCTACCTGCTGGCGCCAAGCTGGGCGCTGCTGCCGCTGGTCGGGCTGGCGACCATGGCCACGGTGATTGCCTCCCAGGCGGTGATTTCCGGCGCCTTCTCCCTGACCCGCCAGGCCATTCAGCTGGGCTACGTGCCGCGCATGCAGATCCAGCACACCTCCAGTGACGAGCAGGGGCAGATCTACATTGGCGCCGTGAACTGGACCCTGATGGTCGGCGTGGTGCTGCTGGTGATCGGCTTCGAGTCTTCCGGCGCCCTGGCTGCGGCCTACGGGGTGGCGGTGACCGGCACCATGCTCATGACGACTATCCTGGTTTCTGCGGTGATGCTGCTGCTGTGGAAATGGCCACCGGTGCTGGCAGTGCCGCTGCTGGTGGGGTTCCTGTTGGTGGATGGGCTGTTCTTCGCCGCCAACGTGCCGAAGATCGTGCAGGGTGGTGCTTTCCCGGTACTGGCGGGGATCGTGCTGTTCGTGCTGATGAGCACTTGGAAGCGTGGCAAGCAGATTCTCGTCGAGCGTATCGATGAGGGTGGCTTGCCGTTGCCGGTATTCATCAGCAGCATTCGTGTGCAGCCACCGCATCGCGTCGAGGGGACGGCGGTGTTCCTCACGGCGCGTGCCGATGCGGTGCCCCATGCGTTGTTGCACAACATGCTGCACAACCAGGTGCTGCACAGCCAGGTCGTACTGTTGACGGTAGTCAGCGAGGATCGGCCGCGGGTACCGGAGTCTGAGCGCTTCGAGGTCGAGGCCTATGGCGACGGGTTCTTCCGCGTATTGCTGCACTTTGGCTTCATGGATGAACCGGACGTACCGGCGGCACTGCGCCTGTGCCATCTGGAAGAGCTGGATTTCAGCCCCATGCGCACCACCTACTTCCTCAGCCGCGAGACGGTGATCGCCTCGCGCCTGGAAGGCATGTCGCGCTGGCGCGGGAACCTGTTCGCGTTCCTGCTGAAGAACGCCAACGGCAACTTGCGCTTCTTCAACCTGCCGCTGAACCGGGTGATCGAGCTGGGAACCCAGGTCGAGATCTGATTGAAACAACAAGGGCCGCGATGCGGCCCTTGTTGTTTCACTGCTCGGCGACGTTCGACTTGCCCTGGCGGGTCTCGATCTCGCCGATCAGGCGCTTGGCCAGCGCCGGGTAGTTCTCGTCGAAGTGATGACCGCCTGGCAGCTTCATGCGCTCGCCCACGGCCGTCTTGTCGGTGCAGCCGCTTTCGTCGGTTTCTTCCACACCATAGATGCACACCACCTTGGCGGCGGGCAGCTTGGCCATCTCCGGCCCGGTCGGGGCCTCCTGGCCTTCCTTGCCCAGCCAGCCCTCCACTTCGATCTCGAAGCTGCCACTGCGGGCGAAGGCCAGCAGGATCACCGCGTCGATGCGCTTCTGGTCGGCCTCCGGCAGGCGATTGTAGATCGCCGGCAGTACATCGGCACCGAACGAATAGCCGGTCAGCACGAAGCGCTTGGTACCCCATTTCTGCCGATAGTGCTGCATCAGCTCCGACAGATCGGCAGCGCTCTGTTCTGGCGTCTTGTGCTGCCAGTAGTAGCGCAGGGTGTCGATGCCGACCACCGGGTAGCCGAGCTTGGCCATCTCGCCCGCCACGTCGCGGTCCAGGTCGCGCCAGCCGCCGTCACCGGAGAGGAACAGGGTGACGGTATCGGTGGTCTGGCCGGCCGGCACTTCCACCACGGGAATGGCCAGGGCGTTGCCATCGCGCCCCACCAAGGCCTGGGTCAGCTGGGCCTTGAGTACCTGCGGCAGGTGAATGTCATAGTCGCTGATGCTGGTTTCGGCGTTGGCCTGGTCGCGCACGAAGGCAGCGCTGGCGTCGTCGGGGTTATCGTTCCAGGCCACGTTCCAGTGACCGTGAGCGGCGGTTTTAGGCAGCTCGAGCTTGCAGTCTGGTTGTTCGAGGTTGAAGTCGACCGAAATGGCTCGGGCCTTGTCGTCGTTCTGCCCGGCCAGCCAGCGCCAGGCCTGCGAGGCGCCTGGCCCGATGCCGGCAACCAGGGTCGGCTTGCCGGAGAGCTTGCCCATGGCCTGGTCCAATGCCACTTGCTGCTTGCTGCAGTCGCCGGTCGGCAGGATCACCTGCACCAGTTGCGCTTCACCGGCCTGGCTGAGATCCAGCAGTTGCTTGTCGGTCAGTGCCTGGTCATGGGGTACGCCAACCGCGACCAGGGTCTTGGCGCGCACGCCGGGCGTGACCCGGGTGAGGTTACTGCCATCGTCCAGGGTGAGGTGCTCGATACGGGCTTCGGGGGCAGGGCGGGTCCATAGCCAGAAGGCCCCACCGCCAGCCAGCACGGCGAGCAGCAGGGGGATCAGCAGGTACAACCAGTAACGTCGGGTCATCAGCGTTTCACCAATCCAGTCAGGCCGCCAGCAATCAGGGCGGCGGTATCAGCCAGTGCAACCAGGGGGTCCAGCCCGGCTGGCACAGCCATGTAACGGGGTTCCCAGTCCGGCTGGAACTTGTCCTTGAAGCGCCGCAGGCCCTGGAAGTTGTAGAGCTGCTCGCCGCGCTGGAACACCATCGAACCCAAGCGTTGGGTCAGCGGTGCGCCGCGACGCGGTTGCAGGCCGGAAAGCGGGACCATGCCCAGGCTGAAGCGGGCGTAGTCATGGCTTTTGTAATGCAGGATGAGGCCAAGCATCATGAATTCCATGGTCAGCTTCGGTGCCTCGGGATGCGCGCGCATCAGGTCCAGGCTGGCCAACTCGTTGCTGTGGGTTTCCAGCAGGTTGGCGAAGGCCACCGGACGGCCCTGGAAGCGGATCAGTGCAATTCGGAAATGTTGCAGGTACTCCGGGCTGAAGCGGCCCAGCGAGAAGCCTTTTTCGCGCACGTTCTTGCCAGCCAGCCAGGCGTCGGAGATTTCCCTGAGCTCCTGCAGGGGCGCATGCCCGGGTTCGTGGACCTCCAGGGTCAGGCCGTCGCGGCCGCCACGGTTCCAGGTGTAGCGCAGGTCCTTCATCTCCTTGCCCTTGGCTTCGAGGTCGAAGCGGCGCAGGTCGACCCGTGCCTCTTCGCCAAGCTTGATCGCGGTCAGGCCGATGTCCATGTAGAACGGCAGGTTTTCCGCGCGCACCTGGTAGAACACCGGGCGGGCGTGGTGCAGGTCGCAGAGGTCGCGGAACTGCCAGATCATCTCGGCACGCTCCTGGGCCGGGCCGATCGGGTCGTACAAGGCGACCAGGCTGCGGCCGCGACGGGCATACATGAGGAAGGCGTTGTCGTTGGGGTGGAACAGCAGCGCCTTGTCACCGGTCAGGGCCAGGCCCCCGTCGGGCTGATCGGACGCCAGCAGAATGCGGTTGGCGCGCTGCAGTTCGTCTTCGCTCGGCAGGTGAATCACCGGGCGCGCGGTGCGCAGCAGCCAGGTCAGGGCGACGATCACCAGCAGTACTGCACTGCCCAGCGCAGCGCGCAGGCCGCGCGGAGCATCGGCGTCGAGGGTGAATTGCCACCACAGTTTGTGGCTGTAGGGGACGTCCTGATAGGCGAACAGCAGCAGCCATACCGAGGCACCGACCACGCAAGCGCTGGCTACCAGGTAGATCGGCGAGAACGGCAGCTCCAGCAGGCGGCTGGGGCGATAGAACGAGCGCCGGAACAGGGCGAGCAGGGCGGTGGTGAAGATCATCATCGACGCCTCTTCCCAGTCGAAGCCCTTGAGCAGCGACAGCAGTGCGCCGGTCAGCAGCAACACCGTGGTCAACAGCCAGGCCGCCGACAGGCGGCGACGCAGGCCCTGGGCCAGCAACAGGCAGAGGACGCCGATCAGGCTTGCGCCGAAGTGCGAGGCGTCGATCAGTCGATGCGGGATGAGAAAGCCCATGTGCTCCAGGCGGCTGTCGATCTCTGGGGTAACGCCGGAGAACAACAGCACCACGCCGGACAGAAACACCAGGATCGCCAGCACAGGAGCGGCGAGCCCGGATGCAGCCTTGATCGCCTGTTGGGCGAACAGCAGGCGGCGGGCCTCGTTTACCAGTAGCAGAACGCAGGCCACCAGCAACGGCAGCACCACGTAGATCAGGCGATACAGCAGCAGTGCCGCGGCCAGGGGCGCCGCGCCCAGCTCGTTGGCGAAGGCGGCGAGCAGGATCGCTTCGAACACGCCGACACCGCCGGGCACATGGCTGAGTACGCCAGCGGCGAGGGCCAGCAGGTAGACCAGTACGAAAGCACCGAATGGCGGGGCTTCGGGCAACAGCAGGTAGAGCACCGTGGCGGCGGCTGCGACGTCCAGTGCGGTGATGAGCAGTTGCAGGGCGGTCAGGCGTGCACCGGGCAGGCGCAGGGTGCGACGTCCGACCTGCACCAGCAGATTGTCGGCCAGAGGTTGCTCGGCGGCGCGGCGGCGATAGAGCCCCATGGCCAGGACGGCGCAGGCCAGCAATACCGCAACGGCGATGCTGCCCAGCAGTGTCGGGGACATGCGCAATGCGGTGGAGGCCGCGGTGAGGTCGCTCAAGGTGGCCACTGCTGCCAGCGGAGGCAGTGCGCAGCCCAGCGAGAGGCTGGCGAACACGGTCATCCGCGCGACTTCTGCAGCCCCCAGCCCCTTGCGCGCATAAAGGCGATAGCGCACCGAACCACCGGAAAGCATCGACAGGCCGATGGCATTGCCGATGGCGAACGCACTGAAACCACCCAGCACAAGCGTGCGGGGTGGAAGCTTGACACCTGCATAGCGGGCCGCGGACCACTCGTATCCCAGCAGGGTCACGAAACCTGCCACCGTGGCCAGCAAAGCACCCAGCAGCGCCTGCTTGGGCACGCTGAGCATGGCGTCATGCAAGGCATAGATGTCCAGCTCGCTCAGCAGGTGTCGGCAGGCGATCAGCGCCATGGCGAACAACAGCAGGGTTATCGCCAGGCCGATGGGCTGGCGGTATTTGCTGAGGCGTTCAAGCCACGGCAGACGCTGTGCTGCCGCAGGCAGGGCTGCGGTGATCGGGGCCTGGGAGTCTGGAGAGCGGGAGGTCATGAAATACCTCGTGCGGCGAGCGCGAGGAGGAGGAGACGTGCGGCCAAGTGAAAGTCCCTTTGGAAAACGTGTCCAGATAGTACTCCGGGTGGAGTAGGTTTATCCGTTTCAGGTTAGTTAAAGTTAGTTCATTGAGGTGCCAGACAAAGGGCAAAGCGCGTACGACAGGATGTTTTAAAGGGCAAACGCAACAAGCCCCGCGCTATCCAAGGATAGGCGGGGCCTGTTCTGACGAATATGGTTGCGGGAGCCGGATTTGAACCGACGACCTTCGGGTTATGAGCCCGACGAGCTACCAGGCTGCTCCATCCCGCGTCAGAGGTGCGCATTCTACGGATTATCGACGGACTGTCAAACCTTAATGCGTGTTGAGCGTGGATATTCTTCAAGGCAAAGAAAAAGGCCACTGTGTTAACAGTGGCCTTTTCTTGAATCTGGTTGCGGGAGCCGGATTTGAACCGACGACCTTCGGGTTATGAGCCCGACGAGCTACCAGGCTGCTCCATCCCGCGTCAGTGGTGCGCATTCTACGGATTATCGACGGGCTGTCAATCTTAATCCTTGATTTACGTGGGTATTTTTTCAAGGCAAAGAAAAAGGCCACTGTGTGAACAGTGGCCTTTTCTCGAATCTGGTTGCGGGAGCCGGATTTGAACCGACGACCTTCGGGTTATGAGCCCGACGAGCTACCAGGCTGCTCCATCCCGCGCCTGTGGAATCGAATTCTACGGAAATCCTTCCGTGAGTCAAGCTATTTTTCAAAAAACCCTTTTTTGTTCAATCCCTTAGCCTGTTGCACAGGCCAGAGGCTGAGCCATGACGCGGGTTGTGGCGGGTTTTGCGAGGGGGGCAGTCATACCGATCATCCTTGGCCGCGTCGGGTGGGGCTGACGAATGCCGAGGCGCGTGCTGTAATATCTGTATGAATTTACAGTACTGACGGTCAGTCATGTCCCTGCGCAAGATCATCCACATCGATTGTGACTGTTTCTACGCCGCCATCGAGATGCGTGACGACCCCCGCCTGGCGGGTCGGCCCATGGCTGTGGGCGGTCAGCCGGGGCAGCGTGGGGTGATCGCCACCTGTAACTACGAGGCAAGGGCCTATGGCGTGCGTTCGGCGATGTCGTCGGGGCATGCCATGAAGTTGTGCCCGGACCTGCTGATCGTCAGGCCGCGTTTCGAGGCCTACCGTGAGGCCTCGCGGGAAATCCATGCGATATTTCGTGACTACACCGATCTGATCGAGCCCCTGTCGCTGGATGAGGCGTATCTGGATGTCAGCGACAGCCAGTGGTTTTCCGGCAGTGCCACGCGGATTGCCGAGGACATCCGTCGGCGCGTTTCCCAGACCTTGCACATTACGGTGTCCGCTGGCGTTGCACCGAACAAGTTCCTGGCCAAGATCGCCAGCGATTGGCGCAAACCCAATGGTTTGTTCGTGATCAGGCCCGATCAGGTCGATGAGTTCGTTGCCGCACTGCCGGTGGCGCGCCTGCACGGGGTGGGCAAGGTGACTGCAGACAAGCTTTCAAGACTTGGTATCGACACCTGTCAGTCATTGCGCGAATGGTCGCGCCTGAGCCTGGTGCGCGAGTTCGGCAGTTTCGGTGAGCGGCTGTGGGGGCTTGCCCATGGCATCGACGAACGGGTCGTACAGAACGACAGCCGGCGCCAGTCTGTCAGCGTCGAAAACACCTACGACAACGACCTCCCTGACTTGGCCAGTTGCCTGGAAAAAATCCCGGATCTGCTCGACAGCCTGAACGGGCGGATTGCGCGGATGGACAGCAGCTACAAACCAGACAAGCCTTTCGTCAAGGTCAAGTTCCATGATTTCAGCCAGACCACCCTGGAACAGGCGGGGGCAGGGCAGGACCTTGAGAGCTATCGGCAATTGCTCAGCCAGGCCTTCGCTCGGGGTGGCAAGCCGGTGAGGTTGCTGGGGGTGGGGGTAAGGTTACGGGATCTGCGCGGTGCGCATGAGCAGTTGGAGCTGTTTCCTGCTCAATAAAAGAAAGGGGCGCATTGCGCCCCGTTCTTTTTACCGCTCTCCAGGGTCGGCGACCAATCTGCCGGTTTCCTTGGTCAGCGTCTTGAGGAATTCCTGCTGCAACTCCGGATCGTTGCGTGTCAGCTCGATCAGGCTCTGTTCCAGTTCGCTGGCTTCCTCTTCCAGGCCCAGTTCCGAGAGACGTTTGACCCGGTGTACCCACTGGCCAACGTCATCGTCCTCGAGGTCTTCGAAGATCAGCTCATGAGCCTCCAGCAGCTTGTTGCGCAGCGTGCCGCTGACCAGCAGGCTGGCGTCGCCGCGGATGCCGTTGTCTTCATCGATCGCCGCCAGATGCAGGGTGCCGATATGGTTGAGGTTCTGCTCCGAGAATGGGCTGTCGAGCAGGTTCAGGCGTAGCACACCATGCTTGTCGGTGGTCAGCTCGTGGGTCATCTTGCCAGCCTTGACCTCGACCAGGCGCTCGTTCCACGGCAGGCTGGTGAACTCCTCGCGCTTGTCCTTCTGGATTTCGCTGATGCCTGCGAGGTTCTGCTGTGCGCGACCGTTGGACTGCACGTTCATGAACGGGTTGAGCCCGGCCAGGCCGTAGCTCAGCCAGTCGTGGGTCATGCTCTGCGGCAGGCTGTCGAAGGTGATCACGTTGACCACGTTGGCGCCTATGCCCGCGACCACCGCCACCGCACCCAGTGGGATCTCGTAGATCTCCCGCCAGGGCTGGTAGGGCGTGTAGCGGTCATAGCGCCGCGTGACTTCGAACTCGGTGACTTCGAAGCGTCGCTGTTCATTGATGCGAACACGCCGTTGCGGAAGCTCCATCACCTTGGGCTCGCCGACGTCGATCTGCAGACTGTGCTCGAGCAACTTGCGCTCGACACGTTCCTCATGCTCGCTGCGCTGGGACATCTGGTTGGCGCAGCCGCTGAGGAACAGGGCGCCGCAGAGCGCGGCGCCCCCCAGGGTAAAGGTACTTCGCTTGGACATGTTCACTCGTGCATTGGTGGTCAGCGGCGGATGCGGGCCTGCAGGAAGGTCAGCACTTCGTTGAGCGGCAGCGGCTGGGCATCCTGTTCGGTGCGGTGCTTGTACTCCAGGTTGCCGTCGGCCAGACCGCGATCGCTGACGACGATGCGGTGCGGGATGCCGATCAGTTCCATGTCGGCGAACTTGATGCCGGGGCTGGTCTTCTTGTCACGGTCGTCCAGCAGCACTTCGTAGCCTGCGGCAGTCAGCTCGGCGTAGAGCTTGTCGGTTGCCTCGCGCACGGCGTCGGTCTCGTAGCGCAATGGCACGAGGGCGATCTGGAAGGGCGCCAGGGCATCGTTCCAGATGATGCCCTTGTCGTCATGGTTCTGCTCGATGGCAGCGGCGACCACGCGGGACACGCCGATACCATAGCAACCCATCGACAGCACCACTGGCTTGCCGTTCTCGCCCAGTACCTGGCACTTGAGCGCCTCGCTGTACTTGGTGCCGAGCTGGAAGATGTGGCCCACTTCGATACCGCGCTTGATGACCAGGGTGCCCTGGCCGTCGGGGCTCGGATCACCGGCGACGACGTTGCGCAGGTCGGCGACCTGTGGCACTGGCAGATCACGCTCCCAGTTCACGCCGAAGTAGTGCTTGTCGTCGATGTTGGCGCCGATGCCGAAGTCGCTCATCAGGGCGACCGAACGGTCGATGATGCATTCCAGCGGCAGGTTCAATGGGCCGAGCGAGCCGGCACCGGCACCGATGGCTGCGCGCAGCTCGGCGTCGCTGGCCATGACCAGCGGGTCAGCAACCTGTTCCAGCTTGGTGGCCTTGATTTCGTTCAGCTCGTGGTCGCCACGTACGATCAGGGCGACCAGCTTGCCTTCCTCGGCGCCACGCACGATCAGGGTCTTGACGGTCTTCTCGATCGCCAGGCCGTGGTTCTCGACCAGTTCGGCGATGGTCTTGGCGTTTGGCGTGTCGACCAGGCGCAGTTCTTCGGTCGGCGCTGGGCGCACGGTTTCCCGTGGAATCGCTTCGGCCTTCTCGATGTTGGCGGCGTAGTCGGAGGTGTCGCTGAAGATCACGTCGTCTTCGCCGGAAGAGGCCAGGACGTGGAATTCGTGGGAGTAGCTGCCACCGATAGAGCCGGTGTCGGCCTGCACCGGACGGAAATCCAGGCCCAGGCGGGTAAAGATGTTGGAGTACGCCTGGTGCATGCGGTCGTAGGTTTCCTGCAGGGAAGCCTGGTCGGCATGGAAGGAGTAGGCGTCCTTCATGATGAACTCGCGGCCGCGCATCAGGCCGAAGCGTGGACGGATCTCGTCACGGAACTTGGTCTGGATCTGGTACATGTTCAGCGGCAGCTGTTTGTAGCTGGACAGCTCGTTGCGTGCCAGGTCGGTGATCACTTCTTCGTGAGTCGGGCCGACGCAGAAATCACGGTCGTGGCGGTCTTTCAGGCGCAGCAGCTCGGGGCCGTATTGCTCCCAGCGCCCGGATTCCTGCCACAACTCTGCGGGCTGGATGCTTGGCATCAGCACTTCAAGGGCACCGGCGGCGTTCATTTCTTCGCGCACCACGTTCTCGACCTTGCGCATGACCCGCAGGCCCATCGGCAGCCAGGTGTACAGGCCGGAGGCCAGCTTGCGGATCATGCCGGCGCGCAGCATCAGCTGGTGGCTGATGACAACGGCGTCTGCCGGGGTTTCTTTCTGAGTGGCGAGCAAATATTGACTGGTGCGCATGGGAAGCCGTGTCGATTGCCTGAATGTTTGAAATGACCCCGCATTGTACGGGGGCGAGACGAAGGCGTACAGGATGCCCCAGGGCGCTCGGCTTGTCAGCCAAGAAAAAGCCCGGCAGATGCCGGGCTTCTTCAGGTGCGGGGCATTGCAAGCCGGGGCTTACAGGATGCTCAGCGGGTACTCGACGATCAGACGCAGTTCGTCGATCGATGCGGAGCCGTAGTAGACGCCATCGGCGGAGCGGTAAGTGGCCTGGCGGACACGGAAGCTCAGGTCCTTGGCCGGACCTTCCTGCAGGACGTACTTGACGTCGATGTCGCGTTCCCATTCCTTGCCGTTGGTGGTGCCTTCGACGTGAGCACCGGTACCACGGGCGTAGCGGGTCATGAAGGTCAGGCCCGGAATGCCGTACTCGGCGAAGTTCAGATCGTAGCGAGCCTGCCAGGACTTCTCGCCTTCGGCGTTGAAGTCGGAGCGGGCGATGGAGTTGGCGAGGAAGATGGTGCCGCCGCCGTCTACGCCATAGGCGTAGTCGCCGTCACCGGTGACCTTCTGGTAGGCCAGGGTGAAGGTGTGAGCGCCAACGTTGTAGGCGCCGGACAGGCTGAATGCACGGTTGTCCAGTTTGTCGCCATCGAAGGCGCGTACCTTGCCTTCGCCATCGCTCTTGGTGTCATAGATGTTGAAGTCGAACACCAGGCCTTGTTTGTCGGACAGCGGCAGTGCCCAGTTGACGTTGGCGTAGTATTTGCGCCAGTAGTCTTCGACTTTGGAGTAGTAGAGGCTGGTGCTCAGGCCGTCGGTCACGGCATAGGTGCCACCGAAGACGTTCGCTTCGGTCAGACCCGGGTTCTTGATGCCGAGGTTGTTACGACCGCCGATGCTGTCCTTGTAGCTCTGGGCTTGTGCGTCCAGACGGGTGAAGTGACCGGCGTTCAGCTCCAGGCCTTCGATCTCCTTGCTGGTCAGCAGGAAGCCTTCGGCGGCTTCCGGCAGCAGGCGGCTATCGTCAGTGGCGAAGACTGGCAGCGAGGTGAACTGGCCGCCGAACTTGAGGACGGTGTTCGAGATGCGTGCTTTGACGGCACCGTAGCCCTTCGAATAGGAATCTTCCGGGCGACCTTCGGAGTCGACAGGGAACAGGCCGGTGTTGGTGGTGCCACGACCGCCGTCGAGCTTGATGCCCAGCAGGCCGATGGCGTCGACACCGACACCAACGGTGCCCTGGGTGAAGCCGGATTCGAAGGTGCCGATGAAGCCTTGGCCCCACTCGGCGCGACGGCTCTGTTCGTCGCTTGGGTTGTTGCGGAAGTCACGGCTGAAATACAGGTTACGCAGCTTCACGTTGAGCTTGCTGTCGTCAACGAAGCCTTTGGAGTCATCCTGCGACGACGCCATTGCCAGTCCAGAAGTCCCCGCTGCAACAGCCAGGGCGATCATGCTCCACTTCATCACGCGCATCGTGATTTGCTCCTTTGGTTTTAGGAAGAGTACCGCTGCGCCCAAGTGTTTTAGTTATATGGGGCAGCTCTTTCTTTTTATGTCGGCGAAAATGTATATCACGCTGACTGTACTTGGCGACATGAAAAACGGAACCTTTCGGTAAGTTTACGGTCGTGTCGCTTTTGGCTAGTTCCATGTCGCAAATCACGTCCCGCTAAAGGCGGGTCGTACACCCCAGCGCTGCTTCGAAGTCCGTCACGATTCCGTAAAGAATGGCTGTGTACTCGAAGCTCCCTGGTGAATCCCTTGTCGCTGTTGTTATTTGTCGCGTTCACCGGCTAATGCAGGTGCCGTGCCGACTTGGCGTAAAAAGAATGCAACAAGCGTGCACAAAAACGATCATCGTTGATGAATTTTTCACAAATGCCCGCAAAGCGTCCTGAAACCTCCGGAAACACTGGGTTCAGGTGCTTTGAGGGTATAACGCGATGTTGATTATCGTTTGCAAAATAAAGCTGGCTTGAAAGTCAAGGTGTTACCGCTGACTGTTGATGCTGAGTAGTTTGTACCAGGCGGGTATGACAGGTGTATTTTTCGTTGCTTCATTTTGGTGCGAAAAGTAGCGCAGTGTTACCGCTTGTGGCGCGTACGTCTCGGTCGGGGGGGGGCGGACAAGTGAGTGGGTCGTGTCGTGGGCTCTGCAAGCAAGGTATCCTTGCGCTCCACCCGCGTTCGAGTCGGGTCGTGTCATTCGATGGAGGTTTGCCGTGTTTGTCCTGGATTCGCGTCTGCAGCAGGATTCCCTGGTGCTGGGGGATTTCCCGTTGTCCCGTCTTTTGCTGAGCAAGGATGCCAACTACCCCTGGTTCATCCTGGTGCCGCGCCGTGCTGATGTCAGCGAGCTGTTCCAGCTGGATCTGGCCGACCAGCAACAACTGTGGAAGGAAACCACTTTGCTCGCCGAGGCGCTCAAGGGCGAATTCCTGGCTGACAAGATGAATGTCGCCACGCTGGGTAATGTCGTCAGTCAGTTGCACATGCACGTGGTGGTGCGTCATCGCGGCGATGCGGCGTGGCCCGCGCCGGTGTGGGGCAAGGTGCCCGCGCTCGACTACGCGCCCGCGCAGGTCGATGCAATCCGCCAGCGCCTGCGTGGGTTGGCGCTTGAAGGTTTCGAGGAGGCCTGAGCCATGTCACTGGAAGCGAGAATCGTCGAGCTGGAGATGCGCCAGGCGTTTCAGGATGACACCCTTCAGGCGCTCAGCGACGAAGTGGCCGGGCAGAACCGGCTGATCGAGCGTCTGCAGTTGCAGATAGCCGAGCTGATCAAACGTCATGAAGAGATGGTCGGCCAGTACGAGGCCGGAGGGGAGGAGCCTCCACCACCTCATTATTGAGATGATGGAGGCGGGTGGTCAGCGGCGTGAAACCGCGACCACGTCTTCGGCCTGCAGGCCTTTGTCGCGATGCATTACCGAGAACTCCACGCGCTGGCCTTCGACCAGGACGCGATGGCCTTCGCCGCGGATGGCGCGAAAGTGCACGAAGATGTCATCGCCGGAGTCGCGGGAGATGAATCCGAAGCCTTTCGAGGTATTGAACCACTTCACGGTGCCGGTATCGCGCTTGCTGGCATCTTGCGGGCCTGCCTGGCTGGCGCGTGATTTGCGGCTGCTGCGGGCGAAGCCGGCGGCCAGGTGCAGGGCGGCTGCCAGTGCCGCGCAGAGCAGCGCCGACAAGCTGCCGAGCTCGGGGCGGGCAAGGACGGTGATGGTTTGCAGGATCACCGCCAGCACCAGGAGTGCGCTGGCCAGGTGTTGCAGTTGCTGGCGGGCGCCGCGGTAGTAAAGCGGTACAACCGGTGCCAGGACCAGGTTGAGCAGGCCCAGGAGTACCAGGTAGACCGCTTCGGGTTGTTGCAGGAAGGGTGTGGCGTCGGTTTTGAGGCTGGGTATGAACGACAGCAGCAAAGCCGCAACGCCCGTCACCAGATGGACGATCTTGAACATTGGGTTGGCTCACATATTTGGATAAGGCCGATCACAGGAAGAGCTGGCAGCACGGTGCGCATGAGGTATGGAGCGCGATCACGTGACTGTTCAGCCTATGCACCCGGCATTAACAGTCCGCACGGGTGGCACCCTGCCTATTTAACAGCAAAGCCAGGGGGTTCTCAAACCGCAGGGGTGGTCAGGCGATGTGTTGCCTTGTGTCACATGCAGCCGTCTGCAAGTCTTGGTACAGTGTTTTCGCCCGCTTGATCGTCAAGCCTTATGGAAAGGGGAGATTCATGGCAATCGATATCGGTATCAGCGAAGAAGATCGCAAGTCCATCGTCGAAGGGTTGTCCCGCCTGCTGTCGGACACCTATGTGCTGTATCTGAAAACCCACAACTTCCACTGGAACGTTACCGGTCCGTCGTTCCGAACCCTGCACCTGATGTTCGAAGAGCAGTACAACGAACTGGCCCTTGCAGTTGACTCGATCGCCGAACGCATTCGCGCGCTGGGGTTCCCGGCGCCGGGTTCCTATGCATTCTATGCGCGCCATTCCTCGATCAAGGAGGAAGAGGGAGTGCCCGCTGCCGATGAAATGATCCGCCAGCTGGTCCAGGGGCAAGAGGCGGTGGTGCGCACGGCGCGCAGCATCTTCCCGGTGGTGGACAAGGTCAGTGACGAGCCGACGGCCGACCTGCTCACCCAGCGCATGCAGGTGCACGAAAAAACTGCCTGGATGCTGCGAGTGCTGCTCGACGGCAAATAATGATGCGCCGGCCTATGGCCAGGCTGGTCCATCAAGCCCGGTGTCGCCTTGCGATCCCGGGCTTTTTCATTATGGGGAAACCCTTGCTGCTGCTCTGCGACGCCGGAACGGCGCTTCATTGAAGCACCCTCGACCTTGTTGTGCGGGGTATGAAGTGATCGCAATCAAGGAGCAGAACCATGGCGCAAGCAAGCAGGCACGGCGGTTGGCCAGGCAGGGATTGTCAGGATCCGTTCAGGGGTGATTTCGACATGTTGCAGGTCGTACCGGTCTCGCGGTCTGTAAGGCTCAATGGTTTTGCCACGTGCCTTCGGCTCGAGGCGGTCTACTGGCGTATTCTGGAGCGTATCGCCGAGGCCAATCGCTGTTCGGTGAGCGCTGTGCTGTCCTACGTCGATCGAGAGGTGCACCTGCGACAGGGCGGGGTGCGTAATTTCAGTGGGCTGATTCGCGTCATCTGTGTGGCCTGGTTACTTGATCCGCCGAGTACACACTGATCGCCGGGCGGGCTGCACAGCACTCCTTAACCATATATAATCCCGCTTTTTGCTGCCCCGGCAGCCAGCGTTGTGGTTGACGAGAGACCTCCATGCCCCTTTATGACTATCAATGTGCTTCCTGCGACCACCGCATGGAGGTGTTGCAGAAAATCAGCGCCGCGCCATTGACCGATTGTCCGGCATGCCAGGCGCCGGCCCTGAAGAAACTGCTGTCGGTACCCGGCTTTCGCCTGAGTGGCAATGGCTGGTACGAGACCGACTTCAAGACCGGGGCGAAGAAGAACCTGGCCGGCGACAAGGCCGACTGAGTTGAATTGCAGCGACAGGGTCTTGCACTATTAGCCCTCAGGGCGGACAAGACCTCCACCGAATACACGAATCACGAGAAGCGAAACCACGATCATGATGCGCAGCCATTATTGCGGCCAACTGAACGAGAGCCTGGACGGCCAGGAAGTCACCCTTTGCGGCTGGGTCCATCGGCGTCGCGACCACGGCGGGGTGATCTTCCTCGACATCCGTGACCGCGAAGGCATGGCCCAGGTCGTGTTCGATCCGGATCGCGCCGAAACCTTCGCCGCCGCCGACCGCGTGCGCAGCGAATACGTGGTGCAGATCACCGGCAAGGTGCGCAAGCGCCCTGACGGCGCGGTGAACGCGAACATGGCCTCCGGCGCCATCGAGATCCTCGGTTACCAACTGAACGTGCTCAACGAAGCCGAGACCCCGCCATTCCCGTTGAACGAATACTCCGACGTCGGCGAAGAAACCCGCCTGCGCTATCGTTTCATCGACCTGCGTCGCCCGGAAATGGCCGACAAGCTGCGCCTGCGTTCGCGCATCACCAGCAGCATTCGCCGCTTCCTCGACGAGAACGGCTTCCTCGACGTCGAAACGCCGATCCTGACCCGTGCCACTCCGGAAGGCGCGCGCGACTACCTGGTGCCCAGCCGCACCCACGCTGGCAGCTTCTTCGCCCTGCCGCAGTCGCCCCAGCTGTTCAAGCAACTGCTGATGGTGGCCGGCTTCGACCGCTACTACCAGATTGCCAAGTGCTTCCGCGATGAAGACCTGCGTGCCGACCGCCAGCCGGAATTCACCCAGATCGACATCGAGACCAGCTTCCTCGACGAGTCCGAGATCATGGGCCTCACCGAGAGCATGATCCGCAAGCTGTTCAAGGAAGTGCTCGACCTCGAGTTCGGCGACTTCCCGCACATGACCTTCGAAGAAGCCATGCGTCGTTATGGCTCCGACAAGCCGGACCTGCGCATCCCGCTGGAACTGGTCGATGTTGCCGATCAGCTCAAGGACGTCGACTTCAAGGTCTTTGCAGGTCCTGCCAACGATCCGAAGTGCCGTGTCACTGCCCTGCGCCTGCCGGGCGGCGCTGCCATGCCGCGCAGCAAGATCGACGAGTACACCAAGTTCGTCGGCATCTACGGTGCCAAGGGCCTGGCGTACATCAAGGTCAACGAGCGCGCCAAGGGCGTCGAGGGTCTGCAGTCGCCGATCGTCAAGAACATCCCTGAGGCCAACCTCAACGTGATCCTCGATCGCGTCGGCGCGGTCGATGGCGACATCGTGTTCTTCGGGGCCGACAAGTTCAAGGTCGTCAGCGAGGCCCTGGGCGCGCTGCGTATCAAGCTGGGTCACGACTTCAACCTGCTCACCTGCGAGTGGGCACCGATGTGGGTCGTCGACTTCCCGATGTTCGAAGAGAACGAGGACGGCAGCTTCACCGCGCTGCACCACCCGTTCACCGCACCCAAGTGCACCCCTGAAGAGCTGGAGGCCAACCCGGCCACCGCCTTGTCGCGTGCCTACGACATGGTGCTCAACGGCACCGAGCTGGGTGGCGGTTCTATCCGTATCCACCGTAAAGAGATGCAGCAGGCAGTCTTCCGTCTTCTGGGGATCGAGGCGGCGGAACAGGAAGAGAAATTCGGTTTCCTGCTCGACGCCCTGAAGTTCGGCGCCCCGCCACACGGTGGTCTGGCCTTCGGCCTGGATCGTCTGGTCATGCTGATGACTGGCGCCCAGTCAATCCGTGAAGTGATCGCGTTCCCGAAAACCCAGAGCGCTGCGTGCGTCATGACTCAGGCCCCAGGCCTGGTCGATGCCAAGGCTCTGCGCGAGCTGCACATCCGTCTGCGTGAGCAGACCAAGGTCGAGTAATCACCGCAGGCGCCCCGAAGTCGGGGCGCTTCGCGCTTGCGCGCAGGATTTTCCGCGTTCCGCCCTTCGGGGCGGAACCTGTTTCTGTTTCAAGGATTTGGAGTCGTTATGGCCGGTCATTCCAAGTGGGCGAATATCAAGCACCGCAAAGAACGCCAGGATGCCAAGAGAGGCAAGATCTTCACCAAGTGGATCCGCGAACTGACCGTCGCTGCCAAGCAGGGTGGTGGTGATCCGGCCTCCAATCCCCGGCTGCGGTTGGCGCTGGACAAGGCGCTGGGTGCCAACATGAGCCGCGACATCATTGATCGTGCGGTGGCGCGTGGGGCCGGCACCAACGAAAGCGACAACGTCGAAGAGCTCAGCTACGAGGGTTACGGCCCCGGTGGTGTGGCGATCATGGTCGAGGCCATGACCGACAACCGCAACCGCACTGCAGCAGCCGTGCGCCATGCCTTCACCAAGTGTGGCGGCAACCTCGGTACCGATGGCTCGGTGGCTTATCTGTTCGAGCGCAAGGGGCAGATCAGCTTTGCACCGGGCGTCGAGGAAGATGCGCTGATCGAAGCGGCCATGGAAGCCGATGCCGATGATGTGGTCGCCAATGACGATGGCTCCTTCGACGTCTTCACGTCTTTCAACAGCTTCTACGCCGTGCGCAACGCGCTGGAAGAGGCGGGCTTCAAGGCTGCCGACGCGGAAATCGTCATGCAGCCGACCACCAGCGCCGAGCTGGATCAGGACGGCGCGGAGAAGGTGCTCAAGCTGATCGATATGCTCGAGGACCTGGATGACGTGCAGAACGTCTACTCCAATGCGCAGATCTCCGACGAGATCATGGAAAAACTCGGCTAAGGTTTTCCTTGGTCTTCGGGGCCTCTTCGCGGGTCAGTGAAATGTGTAAAGAACCGCAGGCTTTATGACGCTGATTCTTGGTATCGACCCCGGTTCGCGAATCACCGGTTATGGTGTGGTACGCCACACGCCGCGGGGGTGCGAGTACGTGGCCTCCGGTTGCATCCGCACCGGTGGTGGCGAGTTGCATGAGCGACTGCAGATCGTGTTTCGCGGCGTCAGCGAGGTGATTCGCCTGCATGGCCCCGTCACCATGGGCATCGAGCGGGTGTTCATGGCGCGCAATGCCGACTCGGCGCTCAAGCTTGGCCAGGCCCGCGGTGCAGCCATCGTCGCTGCCGCCGAGGCGGGCCTGGAGATCGCCGAATACACCGCCAGCCAGGTCAAGCAGTCGGTGGCCGGTACGGGCGGGGCGAACAAGGATCAGGTCATGCTGATGGTCATGCACCTGCTCAAGCTGACGCAGAAGCCGCAGATCGACGCCTCCGACGCCTTGGCCATCGCCCTGTGCCACGCCCATACACGCTCCAGCCTGGTGCCCCACGGCCTGGCCACCGCACGCCGGCGCGGTGGGCGCTTGCGTCTGTAACAGCTTCATGCCCTGATACATATTTTGTCCGGGTGACACGCTCACCCGCCGCATTTGCTGATAGGGTTGTCCGGTCTCCGACCAGACGCCCGAGAGAAAGGATCGGAACGTGATTGGACGTTTGCGTGGCACCCTGGCGGAAAAACAACCGCCGCACCTGATTATCGATGTCAATGGCCTGGGCTATGAGCTGGAGGTGCCGATGACGACGCTGTACCGCCTGCCCAAGGTCGGCGAAGCGGTGACGCTGCATACTCATCTGGTTGTGCGCGAAGACGCCCACCTGCTCTATGGCTTCTTCGAGAAGCGCGAGCGCGAGCTGTTCCGCGAGCTGATCCGTCTCAATGGCGTCGGCCCGAAGTTGGCTCTGGCGTTGATGTCGGGTCTCGAGGTCGATGAGCTGGTGCGCTGCGTGCAGGCCCAGGATGCGTCGGCTCTGGTGCGCGTACCCGGCGTCGGCAAGAAGACCGCCGAGCGCCTGCTGGTCGAGCTCAAGGACCGTTTCAAGGCCTGGGAAACCTCGCCTGCGATGTTCACCCTGGTGTCCGATGGGCCACTGCCGGTGGCCAGCACCTCCAGCGCCGAAGCCGATGCAGTCAGCGCCCTGATCTCGTTGGGCTACAAACCTCAGGAAGCCAGCAAGGCGGTGTCGGCGATCAAGGACAAGGCGAACATGACCAGCGAGGAACTGATTCGCCATAGCCTCAAAGGGATGATCGTCAAGTGATCGAAGCCGACCGCCTGATCGCCGCCAGCGGGCGCGACCGCGAAGAGGTCCAGGACCGCGCCATTCGTCCGTTGAGCCTGGACGAGTACATCGGCCAGCCGGTGGTGCGCGAGCAGATGGGCCTGTTCATCCAGGCCGCCCGCGGCCGCAACGAGTCCCTCGATCACACCTTGATCTTCGGTCCGCCCGGTCTGGGCAAGACCACCCTTGCCAATATCATCGCCCACGAGATGGGGGTTTCGGTCAAGAGCACGTCCGGCCCGATCCTCGAACGCCCGGGTGATCTGGCGGCAATGCTGACCAACCTCGAGCCGCACGACGTGCTGTTCATCGATGAAATCCACCGCCTGTCGCCTGTGGTCGAGGAAGTACTCTACCCGGCGATGGAGGACTTCCAGCTCGACATCATGATCGGTGAGGGGCCTGCCGCACGTTCGATCAAGCTCGACCTGCCGCCGTTCACCCTGGTCGGTGCGACCACCCGGGCCGGCATGCTCACCAACCCACTGCGTGATCGTTTCGGGATCGTCCAGCGCCTGGAGTTCTACAGCAACCAGGACCTGGCGACCATCGTCAGCCGGTCGGCGAACATTCTGGGGCTTGCCATCGAAGACAAGGGCGCTTTCGAGATCGCCCGTCGCGCCCGCGGTACGCCACGGATCGCCAACCGCCTGCTCCGCCGCGTGCGTGACTACGCCGAGGTGCGTGCGAAGGGCCAGATCACCAAGGAAATCGCCGACAAGGCATTGAACCTTCTGGACGTCGACGAGCGCGGTTTCGACCATTCCGACCGGCGTCTGCTGCTGACCATGATCGAGAAGTTCGATGGCGGACCGGTAGGCGTGGACAACCTGGCGGCTGCGATCAGCGAAGAGCGGCACACCATCGAGGATGTCCTCGAACCGTACTTGATCCAGCAGGGCTACATCATGCGTACGCCGCGTGGTCGTGTGGTCACCCGGCACGCCTATCTGCATTTCGGCCTGAACATTCCGGGGCGCTTTGCCGAGGGTGGAGAATTTTCTGATCCTGACGATGAATGACAGATCGAATCGGGGTTTTCGTGGTCCTAGCGCTGGCACTTTGCGACAGCGCTGGCAATACGACATTTCCCCTGAAAAAACAGTTGCCGGGGCGGATTGGCAAGCTGAGGAGTAAGCACTAGAGTATGCGCGCGCAAAATCGGCAGGACCCGTTCGCTCACCGTTGTCGCGTCTATTACGAGGATACTGACGCAGGCGGGGTGGTGTACTACGTCAACTACCTGAAATTCATGGAGCGTGCACGCACCGAAAGGTTGCGGCACCTGGGGTTCTCCCAGTCCGAGCTGGCGGAACAGAATCTATTGTTCGTCGTCCACTCCAGCGAGGCACGCTACCACGCGCCGGCACGGTTGGACGATGCGTTGCGGGTAACCGCACAAGTACTTGAATTGAATCGCGCCAGCCTGCGCTTCGTGCAGCAGGTCTGGCGAGAAGCGGATGAAACACTGCTTTGCGAAGGGCAGTTCCTGGTGGCCGCCGTGCGCGCCGACACTTTCAAACCCCGGGCCATTCCCCCTGAACTGCGCGACGCTTTCATGGCGGACGGCACGGGTACTCAATCGAACGCAGGAGAATAAGCGTGGAAGCAAACGTCGTCGACCATACCTCCATGTGGAGCCTGGTCGCCAATGCCAGTGTGGTGGTTCAGCTGGTAATGCTGACTCTCGTGGCAGCCTCGGTGACCTCTTGGATCATGATCTTCCAGCGCAGCACCATGCTGCGCGCCGGTCGTCGTGCACTGGACGCTTTCGAAGAGCGTTTCTGGTCGGGCATCGACCTGTCCAAACTGTATCGTCAGGCCGGCAGCAACCCTGATCCGGACTCGGGTGTCGAGCAGGTCTTCCGCGCCGGCTTCAAGGAATTTTCGCGCCTGCGCCAGCAGCCGGGCGTCGATCCTGATGCGGTCATGGAAGGCGTGGGACGCGCCATGCGTGTAGCCATCTCCCGCGAGGAAGAGAAGCTCGAGCAGAGCCTGCCGTTCCTGGCCACCGTCGGTTCCACCAGCCCGTACATCGGCCTGTTCGGTACCGTATGGGGCATCATGAACTCCTTCCGCGGCCTGGCCAGCGCCCAGCAGGCCACCCTTGCCACCGTGGCACCCGGCATTGCCGAGGCACTGATCGCCACCGCGATCGGCCTGTTCGCCGCGATCCCGGCAGTCATCGCCTACAACCGCTTCGCTGCACGCAGCGAAACACTGATCGGTCGCTACTACACGTTCGCCGATGAGTTCCAGGCGATCCTGCACCGCAAAGTACACACCAGCGAAGAGTGATCAGGTAGACATCCATGGCCCGAGTTCGCCACAAACGCAAGCCGGTCGCCGAGATGAACGTGGTGCCCTACATCGACGTGATGCTGGTGCTGCTGGTCATCTTCATGGTGACCGCACCCATGCTCAACCAGGGCGTGAAGGTCGACCTGCCCAAGGTTTCCAGCGAAGCCTTGCCGCAGGACAACAACGTCCAGATCCTCACCATCTCGATCAAGGCCGACAAAACCTACTACTGGAACCTCGGTAGCGAAGTCGATACCGACAAACAGATGGACAAGGCGATGACCCTGCCGGAAATGACCAACGCGGTGACCAAGATCATCGCTGCCGGCCGCGACCAGGGCAAACAGACCCAGGTGTTCATCCGGGGTGACAAGGCCGTCGACTATGGCGCGGTCATGGGCGCCATGGGCGGGTTGCAGAAAGCCGGTGTCGGTAACGTTGGCCTGATTACCGAGGCGCCCTGATGCAACAGCGAGAGCCATCCGCCTCGGAAAGCTACTTCTGGCCCAGCGTCTGGGCCATTGGCCTGCATGTGCTGGTGTTCGGCCTGCTGTTCGTCAGCTTCGCCATGACGCCTGAACTGCCGCCGTCCAAGCCGATCGTCCAGGCTACGCTCTATCAGCTCAAGTCAAAGAGCCAGGCGACCACCCAGACCAATCAGAAGATTGCCGGGGAAGCCAAGAAAACGGCTTCACGCCAGACTGAAGTCGAGCAGATGGAGCAGAAGAAGGTCGAGCAGGAAGCTGTGAAGGCCGCGGAACAAAAGAAAGCCGACGCCGCTCAAAAGGCCGAGGAAGCTCGCGAGGCCGCCGAAGCCAAGAAAGCCGAGGACGCTGCCAAGGCTGCCGAGGCGAAAAAGGCCGCCGAGCAGAAGAAGGCCGAGGAAGCGAAGAAGCAGCAGGCTGATATCGCCAAGAAGAAGGCCGAAGACGAGGCCAAGAAACAGGCCGAGGAAGAAGCCAAGAAAGCTGCGGCCGAAGAGGCGAAGAAGAAAGCCGCCGAAGACGCCAAGAAAAAAGCAGCCGAGGACGCCAAGAAGAAAGCAGCGGCGGCCGAGGAAGCGAAGAAGAAGGCAGCCGAAGAGGCCAAGAAGAAGGCCGCTGCGGATGCACAGAAGAAAAAGGCACAGGATGCAGCCCGCAAGGCGGCTGAAGACAAGAAGGCTCAGGCTCTGGCCGAGTTGCTGTCCGACACCACCGAGCGTCAGCAGGCACTGGCCGACGAGCAAGGCGACCAGGTGGCGGGTGATTTCGACGACCTCATCCGCATGCGTGCGGCCGAAGGTTGGGCGCGTCCGCCATCCGCGCGCAAAGGCATGACGGTAGTCCTGCAGATCAACATGCTGCCGGACGGCACGATCACCAATGTGAGCGTGGCCAAGTCCAGTGGCGACGGTCCGTTCGACAGCTCGGCCGTGGCCGCGGTGAAGAACATTGGCCGGTTGACTGAAATGCAGGGCTTGAAGCCGAACGAGTTCAATCCGTATCGTTCGTTCAAGATGACATTTACACCTGAGGATCTAGCGTTGTGATTAAACGTCTGAGAGGACTGCTGGTCATGCTCTGCTGCGTGGCAGGCATGGCCGTGGCAGAGGAAAAGAACATCCTGGTCACCAGCGGCAGCGACCGGGCCACGCCCATCGCGGTAGTGCCGTTTGGTCTGCAGGGTGGCAGCGTGCTGCCGGAAGACATGGCCGACATTATCGGCAACGATCTGCGCAACTCCGGCTACTACGCGCCCATCCCGCGGCAGAACATGATCAGCCAGCCGACCCAGGCCAGCGAAGTCATCTTCCGTGACTGGAAAGCGCTGGGTGCCCAATACGTGATGGTCGGTAGCATCGTGCCGTCCGGTGGTCGCCTGCAGATCAGCTACGCGCTGTTCAACGTTGCGACCGAGCAACAGGTGCTGACCGGCAGTGTCGGTGGTGGCGTCGATCAACTGCGCGACATGGCGCACTACATCGCTGACCAGTCGTTCGAGAAGCTCACCGGTATCAAGGGTGCGTTCTCCACCCGCATGCTGTACGTGACCGCCGAGCGTTTCTCGACCAACAACACCCGCTACACCCTGCAGCGTTCCGACTACGACGGTGCCCGTGCAGTGACGCTGCTGCAGTCGCGCGAGCCCATCCTGTCGCCGCGTTTTGCGCCTGATGGCAAGCGTATCGCCTATGTTTCGTTCGAGCAGAAGCGTCCACGTATCTTCGTCCAGCACATCGATACCGGGCGCCGCGAGCAGATCACCAACTTCGAAGGCCTCAACGGTGCACCGGCCTGGTCGCCCGATGGCAATCGCCTGGCGTTCGTGCTGTCCAAGGACGGCAACCCGGACATCTATGTGATGAACATGGGTTCGCGTCAGATCAGCCGTGTTACGGCAGGCCCTGGTATCAATACCGAGCCGTTCTGGGGCAAGGATGGCAACACGCTGTACTTCACCTCCGACCGTGGTGGCAAGCCACAGATCTACAAGACGTCGGTGGGTGGCGGTGGCGCCGAGCGCGTCACTTTCGTTGGCAACTACAATGCCAACCCGAAACTGTCGGCGGATGAAAAGACCCTGGTAATGATTCATCGCCAGGAAGGTTTCACCAACTTCAAGGTGGCTGCCCAGGACTTGCAACGGGGAAGTGTAAAGATTCTTTCTGAAACGAGTCTTGATGAGTCTCCCACTGTTGCGCCTAACGGCACCATGCTAATCTACGCCACCCGCCAGCAGGGCCGGGGAGTCTTGATGCTCGTGTCGCTTAACGGCCGTGTGAGGCTCCCACTTCCTACCGCTCAAGGCGAAGTCAGAGAACCGTCCTGGTCCCCCTACCTGAACTGATTGCGGCGTAACAATTTTGCTTAACACACTGGGGTTTCATTAGGAGTTTCACGATGGAAATGCTGAAGTTTGGTAAATTCGCTGCGCTGGCTCTGGCCATGGCCGTAGCTGTAGGTTGCTCCTCCAAGGGCGGTGACAACGCTGGCGAAGGCGCTGTTGACCCGAACGCTGGCTACGGTGCAAACACCGGCGCTGTCGACGGTTCCCTGAGCGAAGAAGCCGCCCTGCGCGCAATCACCACCTTCTACTTCGAATACGACAGCTCGGATCTGAAGCCAGAAGCCATGCGCGCCCTGGACGTTCACGCCAAGGACCTGAAAGCCAACGGCAACCGCGTTGTTCTGGAAGGTAACACCGACGAGCGCGGTACCCGCGAGTACAACATGGCTCTGGGCGAGCGTCGTGCCAAGGCCGTTCAGCGCTACCTGGTTCTGCAGGGCGTTTCCCCTGCTCAGCTGGAACTGGTTTCCTACGGCGAAGAGCGTCCAGTTGCTACCGGCAACGACGAGCAGTCCTGGGCTCAGAACCGTCGCGTAGAACTGCGTAAGTAAGTTCTTATGCGTATGTGCCGTCGTGTTGTAACCGTCCTCGCCCTCAGCCTGCCGCTTTCTGCGTGGGCTGCGGTTCCTGTAGTTGATGACAACGGAGGCAGTTATCCGCCTTCGGGTTATGGCACGAGCGGCGCCTATGCCGGGGCAGGGGCTTCGGCCCCTGCTTCTGCACAGGGTCAGCTGTTCCTGCAGCTGCAACAGATGCAGGACCAGATTTCCCGTCAGCAAGGCATCATCGAAGAGCTGCAGAACGATGTGTCGCGCATGAAGCAGGAAAACCTGGAGCGATACCAGGATCTGGACCGCCGCATCAACAGTGGTGCCGCACCAGCCGCTACACCCGATAATTCCTCCACCGGTGGCGCATCCGATGCCGCAGGTGCCGCTGCCGGCGCAAGCGCTGCGCAGCAACCGGCTGCCAATGGCGAGCCGGCCGATCCGGCGAAAGAAAAGCTGTTCTACGATGCTGCTTTCGATCTGATCAAGCAGAAGGACTTCGACAAGGCCAGTCAGGCCTTCAGCGCCTTCCTGCGCAAGTATCCCAACAGCCAGTACGCCGGCAACGCGCAGTACTGGCTGGGTGAGGTCAACCTCGCCAAAGGCGACCTGCAAGGCGCCGGCCAGGCCTTCGCCAAGGTCAGCCAGTTGTACCCCAAGCACAGCAAGGTGCCTGACTCGCTGTACAAGTTGGCCGATGTCGAACGTCGCATGGGCCATACCGACAAGGTCAAGGGCATCCTGCAGCAAGTCATCACCCAGTACCCTGGCACCTCCGCCGCGCAACTGGCCCAGCGTGACCTGCAGAAGCTCTGAACTGCACCGCTTGAAAGAAACCCGCGCCTGGCGCGGGTTTTTTCGTTAGAATCTCTGCCCTTTTTTCGTAAACACGCTGTTGCGGATAACGCTATGTCGAGTCTGCAGCAGTGCCTGACGGAGGCGGTCAGCCTGTATAGCTGTCACGCCCGTGGCGACCATGCAAGACACATTACGTATCACCGAAGTCTTTTACTCGTTGCAGGGTGAAACGCGAACGGCTGGCTTGCCCACCGTGTTCGTGCGTTTGACCGGCTGCCCGCTGCGCTGCCAGTACTGCGACAGTGCCTACGCATTCAGTGGCGGCACACTGCGTACCCTCGACGACATTCTCGAGCAGGTCGCGGGCTTTCGTCCGCGCTATGTCTGCGTCACTGGGGGCGAACCGTTGGCCCAGCCCAACGCATTGCCTTTGCTTGAGCGCCTGTGCGATGCGGGCTATGAGGTTTCGCTGGAGACCAGCGGCGCGCTCGACATCTCGCGGGTAGACACGCGCGTCAGTCGCGTGGTCGACCTCAAGACCCCAGGTTCGGAAGAGGTTCACCGTAACCGCTACGAGAACATCGAACACCTGACGAGCAATGATCAGGTCAAGTTCGTCATCTGCTCCCGCGAGGACTACGACTGGGCAGTGTCCAAGCTGATCCAGTACAACCTCGAAGAACGGGCAGGTGAAGTCCTGTTCTCGCCCAGCCACCATCAGGTGAGCGCCAGCGACTTGGCCGACTGGATCGTCGCCGACAACCTGCCCGTGCGTTTCCAACTGCAACTGCACAAGTTGCTGTGGAACGACGAACCGGGCCGCTGATCAAGAGAGTGATGACATGACTGAAAAACGTGCGGTAATCCTGCTGTCTGGCGGCCTGGACTCGGCCACTGTGGTCGCCATGGCCAAGGCCGAGGGCTACAGTTGCTACACCATGAGCTTCGATTACGGCCAGCGCCACCGCGCCGAGCTCAACGCCGCTGCGCGGGTGGCTCGCGATCTGGGCGTGGTCGAGCACAAGGTCATTGGCTTGAACCTCGATGGTATTGGCGGTTCGGCCCTCACTGACAGCAGCATCGATGTGCCTGAAGCACCTACCGAGGGTATTCCGGTCACTTATGTACCGGCGCGCAACACCGTATTCCTGTCGTTGGCGCTGGGTTGGGCGGAAGTGCTGCAAGCTCGTGACATCTTCATTGGCGTCAACGCTGTTGATTATTCGGGTTACCCCGATTGTCGCCCGGAGTTCGTCGAGGCCTTCGAGCGCATGGCCAACCTGGCTACCAAAGCGGGTGTGGAAGGGCAGGGGTTCCGCATCCAGGCGCCACTGCAGAACCTGAGCAAGGCGCAAATCGTCGAGGCCGGTATTGCCCGTGGGGTGGACTACAGTCTGACGGTTTCCTGCTATCAGGCAGATGATGATGGCCGCGCCTGCGGCAAGTGCGACAGCTGCCGCCTGCGGGCGGAAGGCTTCAAGGCCGCAGGTGTGGCCGATCCGACACGCTATTTTTGAGAAATTTTCGATGGAGTGTTGATTTCCTCTGAGAAATCAGTAATATACGCGCCATCCAACGGGTCGTTAGCTCAGTTGGTAGAGCAGTTGGCTTTTAACCAATTGGTCGTAGGTTCGAATCCTACACGACCCACCATATTCACAGCGGTTCGCATGTATTGAGACCACTGTACGAAAAGCCCGCCTTATGGCGGGCTTTTTCGTTTGCGTCTCCGTGGTTCATGCCGGGTTCAACCAGCGTGTGCAGATCGGGGGAGCGTGACAACAAGCAAGCCTTGCAAATGACTTTAAAATGTTATGTTATAACCTTAAATTTGATCAGCTTTTTGTCGACACGAGTGCCCCTCCGCCATGGACAGACGCACCTTCCTGCAGCTGCTGTTTGCCGGCTGCACCTTGCCTGTCACCCGCCTGGTGCTGGCAAACACCGCCGAGCAGGTTCGCGGTGCAGTATTGCGCCAGGCGGCAGAGGGCACGACCCTGCTGCTGGACCTCAGTGGCCCGATACCCGCCCGCACTTTCACCCTCGAAGCGCCGCCGCGGCTGGTTCTTGACCTGCAAGGCGCGGGGCTGGCGACTTCGCTTGATGGGCTGGCCCTCAAGGGCACGCCAATCAAGGCAATTCGCAGTGCAGCGACTGCAGACGGCGGCTTGCGCATTGTGCTGGACCTGCGCTCACCGGGGATTTCCGGCGAGCTGCAGACGCTCGCCCGCGGTCGGCAGCTGGCCCTGCGTCTTGGCGGATTGCCAGTTGCGGCCGCAGTGCCGACGGGCAAGGCTGTCGGGAATAGGGCACCGCCGCAGGGGCGTGACCTGCTGATCGTCATCGACGCCGGTCACGGCGGCAAGGACCCTGGTGCAGTGGGCAGTGGCGGCGAGCAGGAAAAGCTCGTCGCACTGGCCATCGCCCGCCTGCTGGCGCGCCGCATCGATGCGCAGAAGGGCTTCAAGGCTCGCCTGGTGCGCAATCAGGACGTATTCATCCCGCTACGCAAACGTGCCGAAATGGCCCAGCGGCTGAACGCCGACCTGTTCATTTCCGTGCATGCCGACGCGGCGCCGAGGCGCACCGCATCCGGTGCCTCGGTGTTCGCCCTGTCCGAGCATGGCGCCACTTCGACCGTGGCGCGCTGGATGGCACAACGCGAGAACGATGCCGATTTCGTCGGGGTGTCCAGCGTGTTGAAAAAGCCACCCAAGGATCCGGTGGTGGCAGGCGTGCTGCTGGACATGTCGATGAATGCGACCATCTCCACCAGCCTGGACCTGGGGCATTCGGTGCTGGGCCAGCTCGAAGGCGTGGCCGGTTTGCACCAGGCCCGGGTGGAGCAGGCCGGTTTCGCGGTGCTCAAGTCGCCTAGCGTGCCTTCGATCCTGGTGGAAACTGGCTTCATGTCCAATGCCAGGGATTGCCAGCGGCTGCAGGATCCACGGCATCAGCGCAAGGTCGCCGAGGCGATTTTCGCCGGGCTCGACAAGCACTTCCGCCGGCGTGCCCCCGATGGCAGCTACCTGGCCGCGCTCGCCGCGTACCGCCTGGCCGAGCCTGGCGCCCAAGGCTGAAGCGGGCCGCTACGAGAACGCATCGGGCTTGCGTATACTGTGCGCCTTTACGGTCCAGGGCTGATCCCTGCGACCCGCTCACGGATCGCGCACAGAGGCTTGCCAGTACGATGACGCAAGGATGTACTTCCACCACTGAGGCACCGTTGATCTCGGTCGTCGCCCCCTGCTACAACGCCGAAAAGTACCTGGAGGCGGCCCTGGCGAGCATCTTTGCCCAGGACTACCCGAACTTCGAAGTCATCATCGTCGACGACGGCTCCAGCGACCGAAGCGTGGAGATGCTGCGCGCGTTGCAGTCGACCTACGATTTCACCCTGCTGACCCAGGCCAACCAAGGGGTCAGCGGCGCGCTCAATACCGGTCTGCAGCATGCTCGCGGGGTCTATGTCTCGACCCCCGATCTCGACGACATCATGCTGCCGAACTCCCTGAGTGTCCGCGCCGCCTATCTGGACGCCCACCCGAAGGTCGGTTGCGTCGGTGCGTTGATCGTCTACATGGACACCGAAGGCCGCGACACCAAGGTGCAGCATCGCACCGAAATCAAGACCTTCGATTTTGCCGAGATCCTGCGTGACGCCGTCGTCGTCGGCGCGCCAGGCTCGCTGTACCGGATGGAGGCGATGCGCGCGGCTGATTTCTACGATCCGGCCATCAAGGTCCAGGATTTCCAGATGACCTTGCGCATTGCCGCCCAGGGTTACGAGATCCACGAACTGCCGGTGTGCGTCACCCGCTACCGCCGCCACCCCAACAACCTGTCGCGCAAGTTCAAGGTGTTGCTGGAGGCTGATCTCAAGGCCATCGCCCCCTACCAGCAGTATTCGGGTTATGCCCGTGGGCGCTCGGTGCTGTTGCACAAGGCGCTCAAGTACGCCGTGGTTGCCGACAAGGCCTATGCCTGGGATCTGCTGCGCAGCATTCCCCTGCGCCACTACAACAAGACCACCCTCAAGCGCATCAAGCGCCTGATGTTCCACCGTTGATGCCGATCGAGGAGCGCCTGCCGTGAAATTTTTCAGGAACCTGGCCGAGCGCCGTGAACGCAAGCGTCTGCGGGCGATGGACAAGCTTGAGCGTGCGGCGGAGAAGATCCGCCTGCGCTATCCGCGTAGCACGGTCGGCGTGGGCAGTTATGGTATCCCCGAGGTCACCGATTTTGGTGATGATGCCGTCCTGCGCATCGGTAATTACACCTCCATCGCCGCAGGTGTTCAGGTGCTGTTGGGAGGCGAGCATCGAACCGACTGGCTGACTACCTATCCCTTTCCGGCAATGATCGACGGCCTGGAAGACATCAAGGATTACGCCCCCAGCAAGGGCGACGTGGTGATCGGCAGCGACTGCTGGATTTGCACCAACGCGGTGATCCTTTCCGGAGTCACCATCGGTCATGGCGCCATCGTTGCCGCCGGGGCGATGGTCTCCCGCGATGTACCGCCATTTGCCGTGGTCGGCGGCAACCCGTGCAAGTTCATCCGCTGGCGCTTCGACGAGCCGGTGCGCGAAGCCTTGCTGGAGGCGGCCTGGTGGGACTGGCCGATGGAAGAGGTCAAGCAGGTGGCGCGCATGCTCAGCAGCGCTGACCTGGACGCCTTCCTCGGCTACGCCAGAGCCCGTCAGGGCCGCTGAGGCGCTATCGCTCGATTGACCGACTCCAGCGCGCGTTCCACTGCGGTCGCTGCTGGTTGACCTCGTCCCAGTTCACCACCACGGCGCTCTGCTGGTACTGCTGCATCGCCTCGACCTGGCCGCGCGTGCGCTCGGTGGTCGGGGTCGTGGGGTTGGACGGAATCTGGTCGCCTTCCTCCAGCGCCGGGGCCTGGGCCGCAGGCGTCAGCAGGTAGGCGGCGAGCTTCTGCGCCAGCTCCGGCTGGTCGTTGTTGGCTACCACGCATTCGGCGAAATTCAGCACCACCGCTCCTTCCTTGGGCTGGGCGTAGGCCACCGGGATGCCCTTGGCCTGCAGGGTGGTGACCTGGGTGGGCGTCAGCGGGAACAGCGCGGCTTCGTCGGTCTGCACCATCTCGGAGATCTTCGCCGAACTGGCGATGTACTCCAGCACGTTTGGCCCGACCTGCTTGGGCCAGGCCTTGAAGCCCGGTTCGACGTTGCTTTCGTCTCCGCCCTGCAAACGGTTGTACATCAGGAAGCCATGCAGGCCGAAGGTCGAGGAGGCCAGCGACTGGAACACCAGTTTGTCCTTGAAGCGCGGGTCTTGCAGGTCGCCCCAGGAGGTTGGTGCGGCCCAGCCGTTCTTCTCGAACAGCCGAGTGTTGTAGGCCAGCCCCGTGACCCCGAGACTGACAGCTACGGCTTCTTCCTTGATACGTGCCTTCTGCGGAATCTGCGACAAGGCCTCGCTGGGCTGCAGCTTGCTGCACAGCCCCATCGAGATGGCCCGGTACATGATGCCGTCGTCGAGCATCACCACATGCATCTGCGGCTTCTTGCTGTTGGCCTGGACCTTGGCCAGGTGGTCGGCCGAGGTGCCGGGCACGATCACCACCTTGACGTTGTTCGCCTGCTCGAAGGCCGGCAGCACCTTGTCGGCGTAGGTACGCTCCATGGTGCCGCCGTTCATGCCCAGGTACAGGGTCGGGGTGGCGGCCTGCAGCGTGGGGCTGGCGGCGAGCATAGCCAGTGACAGGCAGGACAAGCCGGTGCCGAGAATACGTTTGACGTGCTTCATGAAAGCGACCTTCCTCTTAGTGGTTACAGGCCAGGTCGTGACGGACCTGGAAACGACGGATGGAAAATGCCTCGATCGGCTGGCCGCTGGCGCCGTCGCAGACCAGCTCGGCCAGCGCCTCGCCGACTGCCGGGCCGATCTGGAAGCCCGCTCCGGCAAAGCCGAAGCCATGCAGCAGGCCGGGTTGGGTGGTGCTGGCGCCGATCACCGGCTCGTGGTCGGGCAGGTAGCCCTCGGTGCCGCTCCAGGTGCGGATCGCCTGGGCACCGGCCAGAAAGGGGTAGAGTTCGACGGCGTTGCGCAGGATCGCCAGCACCGCTGATTGCCCTGGGCGAGCGCGGTAGGCGTCCAGTGCGAAGCCACGCCCGCCGCCGAGCACGCAATTGCCGCGGGCGACCTGGCGGGCATAGATGCCGCCGCCCTCGACACCGGTGCTGGCATTCATCACCCAGGGCAAGGGTTCGGTGACCAGCATCGCCGGGTGACCAGACTCCATCGGTACCGGCTCGCCGAACTGCGCCGCCAGGTCGGCGGCCCAGGCACCGGCACAATTGAGCAGCCACGGCGCGCGCAGGCGCAAGCCGCTCTGGGTGTGCAGGATGAAGCGCTGGCCATCGTGCTCGACACGGCTGTCGCCGGCCTGCTCGATGACCCGTGCGCCTTTCTGGCGGGCGGCGCGGGTGAATGCGGGGGAGACCAGGCGCGGGTTGGCGTGGCCATCGTCGGCGCAGTACGAGGCGCCGACGGCGATCTCGCCGACCCAGGGGTAGCGGGCGCGCAAGGTGCTGCGGTCGAGCAGTTGCAGGTCCAGGCCATGGTCGCGGCTGGCCGCTTCATAGGCTTGCAGCGCGACGAAGTCGGCTTCGCTGCGCGCCAGTTTCAGGTGCCCGGAGCGCAGGTACTCGCCATCGATGCCGATCAGCGCAGGCAGTTCGCCCCAGATCTGGTGCGCCCGCTGCGACAACGGCAATTGTGCCAGGCTGCGCCCCTGGCGGCGCACGCCGCCGTAGTTGACACCGCTGGATTGGGCGCCGCAGAAGCCACGTTCCAGCAAGGTCAGCGAACGGCCACGCCGGGCCAGGGCAAGCGCCGCCGAGGCGCCGACGATACCGGCCCCCATGACGATCACCTCCGAGTCGATCCACGGGCTCATGCGTCACGCTCCACGCCGAAGGGCAGGGGTTTGATCGGTGCCTGGGCGCGCAGGCGGCCGACCTCGTGCAGAGCCTTGCCGCTGCAACTGGCGATGATTTCCGCAGCTGCCGCGCCGCACATGCGGCCCTGGCAGCGGCCCATGCCGACCCGGCAGTGAGCCTTGACCCGGTTGATCTCCCAATGGCCTTCGCCGACCACGGCGCGCAGCTCGCCGACGCTGATCTCTTCACAGCGGCACACCACCAGATCATCCGCTGCCTGTTCGGCCCAGCGCTCGGGGAAGGGGAAGGCGGCTTCCAGCCCTTCACGGAAGCGGCCAATGCGTGTCAGGCGTTTTTCCAGGGTGCGGCAGCGCTGGAGATCGACGCTTTGGCCGAGGTCCTGCAGCAGCGCCAGGGCGGCGCGTTCGCCGGCCATTTCGGCGGCATCGGCGCCCATGATCCCGGCGCCATCGCCGGCCAGGTAGACATCATGCTGGCTGCTGCGCCCGGCCTCGTCGCGGCGCGGCAACCAGGCGCGGTTGAGCGTATTCCAGTCGAATGCACAGCCGAGCAGGTCGGCCAGCTGCGTTTCGCTGCGCAGCGCATGGGCGAAGGCCAGCGCATCGCATTCGGTGTCATGAAGCTGGTCGCCCTTGCGCCACAACGCCCGTTGCACCTGTTGCTCGCCTTCGATGCGTTCCAGCGTCGCGCCGTGGTGCACCGGCACGCCATGGGCGCTGAGCCAGGCGCGGTAGTACAGGCCCTTGCCCAGGGTTGCCGGTTGCTCCAGCAGTTCAGGCAGGGCGCGGCACTGGGCGCTGAAGGGCGCGCTGTCGAGCACGCCGAGGACCTTGGCGCCGGCCTTGGCGTACTGATAGGCCACCAGGTAAAGCAATGGCCCGCTGCCGCAAAACAGCACGCGCTCGCCAATGGCGCAGCCCTGATGCTTGAGCGCGATCTGCGCAGCTCCCAGGGTGTAAACCCCGGGTAGCGTCCAGCCCGGCACCGGCAGCACCCGGTCGGTGGCGCCGGTGGCGATGATCAGGCGCTGGTAAGGCAGGTGCGCGGCATGGCCGTCACGCAGGGTGTCCAGGGCGCCGTGTTCGGCGTTCCACACCAGGGTGCCGGGGCGATAGTCGATGTGCCCGGCGAGCTGGTCGAGGGTCTGGTGCAGCGCGCTGGCCTTGCGAGCCTCGAAACCGTAGAGCTGGCGCGCCGGTCGCGTGAAGTTGGCCGGTTGGCGGCGATAGATCTGCCCGCCGCCCTGGCTCGCTTCGTCGATCAGGACTGGACGTATACCGTGCTCCACCAGCGTCTGCGCGGCGCGGATCCCGGCGGGGCCGGCACCGACGATCACCACGGCGTTCATGGCCGGCGCCCCGGTTCGCGCAGCACCTGCTGGCCGGCTTCCAGCGCAGTGGCGCAGGCACGGACGCGGCGGCCATCGCCCAGCCGTACCCAGCAGTCCTGGCAGGCGCCCATCAGGCAGAACCCGGCGCGCGGCTCGGCGCTGAAGTCGCTGCCGCGCAGGTGTGCACCGCTGGTCAACACGGCGGTCAGCAGGGTGTCGCCGAGCAAGCCACTGGCCGGCTCGCCGTCGAGGGTGAATTCCAGCACCGGGCGCTGGCGCTCGGCGAGGCGTTTGAACAAGGCCATGTCAGTGCTTCCCTACCAGGACCCGATCCAGGCCATAGACCCGGTCGAGCAGAATCATGGTCACCGCCGTCAGGGCGATCACCAGTGCCGACACTGCAGCCATCATCGGATCGATGGACTCGGTGGCGTAGACGTACATCTTCACCGGCAGGGTCTGGGTGGCCGGGGACGTGACGAAGATCGACAGGGTCACCTCATCGAAGCTGTTGATGAACGCCAGCAGCCAGCCGCCGGCGATACCGGGCAGGATCATCGGCAGGGTGATCTTGCGAAACAGCGTGAAGCGGCTCGCACCCAGTGATTCGGCGGCCTGCTCGGCGCTGCGGTCAACGCCGATGGCGGCGGCGATCACCAGGCGCAGCACGTACGGGGTGATCACCACTGTGTGCGCCAGCACCAGCCAGGTGAAGCTGCCGTTGACCCCGAGCAGGGCGAACAGGCGCAGCAGCGCCACCCCCAGCACCAGGTGCGGAATGATGATCGGCGACAGGAACAGCACGTTGAGAAAGTCGCGCCCCGGGAACTGCAGGCGCGTGATTGCAAGCCCTGTCGGCACCGCGATCAGTGTCGCCAGGCTGGCGGCAAGAAACGCCAGTTGCAGGCTGTTGTTGAAGGCTTCGAGGAAGTCGGCGCGCTCGAACACCGCTTCGAACCAGCGCAGCGAGAACCCCGCCGTGGGCAGGCTCAAGGTGTTTTCCGGAGTGAATGCCACCAGGCACACCACCACCAGCGGTGCGAGCATGAAGACCACCACCAGGCTGTGGAAGGTCAGGGCCAGAGGACCGTTCTTGGACATGAGTTACCCCAGCGATTTCTTGTAGCGGCGTTCGATCATGCGGTTCCACGACAGCATGATCAGCAGGTTGACCAGCAGCAGGGCGATGGCGATGGCCGCGCCCATGGGCCAGTTCAGGTCGGCCAGGTACTGGTCGTAGACCAGCGTGGCGACCATCTTCAGCCGCCGCCCGCCGAGCAGGCCGGGGATGGCGAAGGAGCTGGCGGCCAGGCCGAAGACGATCAACGTGCCGGACAGCATCCCTGGCATCACCTGCGGCAGTACCACCAGGCGCATGACCTTGGCCTGGCTTGCCCCAAGTGACAGCGCGGCCTGTTCGGCGGCCGGGTCGAGCTTCTGCAGGCTGGTCCAGACCGGGATGATCATGAACGGCAGCATCACGTGGACCAGCGCAACGATCACCGCGAACGGGGTGTACAACAGCTTCATCGGCGCGCCACCCAGGGCCTGGATGGCGTGGTTGATCAGCCCGTCGGCGCCCAGCAACAGGCTCCAGCCGAAGGCGCGCACCACCACCGAAATCAGCAGCGGAGTGAGGATCACCACCAGGAAGATCGAGCGCCACGGGCTGCCCATGCGGCTGAGGATGTAGGCCTCGGGTACACCAATCACCACGCACAGCAGAGTGACCAGCGCGCTGATCCAGAAGGTGCGCCAGAAGATTTCGAGGAAATAGCTGTCGCCGAGCAGCGCCAGGTAGTGCTCGAAGGTCCAGTGGTCGGCACGGATGCCGACTTCGTAGTCGAACACATTGAACGACAGCACCAGGGTCAGCAGCAGCGGCACGATCAGCAGTGCGGCGAACAGTGCCAGCGCTGGTGCCGACAGCCAATAGCCGCGCAGGTCACGGTGTTGCCTGGCGCAGGTGGCGGGGGCAGGCACGGCGCTGTTCATGCGCTCACCTCGTCGGCGGCGAGCACCCGCAGCAGCTCGGGCTGCCAGTCCAGGCCGACATCGACACCTTCGCCGAGCGGGGCGCTGCCATCGTTGCGCCGCACCACGGTCAGCTCGCCCAGCGGTGTGCCGATGCGGTACAGCCATTGGCTGCCAAGGAAGTAGCGGGTCAGGATGCGGCCTTGCAGGCGACCGACGCCGTTGTCGAGCAGGTCGATCTTTTCCGGGCGCAGGCTCAGGGTCAGGCTGGCGTCGCGGCAGTGGTGCACCTGCGGCAGGCCTGCGCCGTCCAGCTCGCCGGGCAACAGGTTGGCCTTGCCGACGAAGTCGGAGATGAAGCGGGTGCGCGGGTGTTCGTAGAGGCGATATGGCTCGTCGACCTGGGTGACACGTCCGGCCTGCATCACCACCACGCGATCGCTGATCGACAGGGCTTCGGCCTGGTCATGAGTGACCATCAGCGTGGTGATGCCGACTTCGCTCTGGATCCTGCGGATCTCGAACTGCATCTCTTCGCGCAGGTTGGCATCAAGGTTCGACAGCGGCTCGTCGAGCAGCAGCACCGGTGGCTCGATCACCAGCGCCCGGGCCAGGGCCACACGCTGGCGCTGGCCACCGGACAGCTCGCGTGGGTAGCGTTCGGCGTGCCGCTCCAGGCGCACCAGTGCCAGTACCTCGGTCACCTTGCGGCGAATCTCGGTTTCGGGCTGCTTGCGCATGCGCAGGCCGAAGGCGACGTTGTCGGCCACGGTCATGTGCGGAAACAGCGCGTAGCTCTGGAACACCACGCCCAGGCCACGACTGCTGGGCTTGGCGTGGGTGATGTCGCGCCCGTCGAGCAGGATGCGGCCGCTGCTGACGTCGACGAAGCCGGCGATCATCTGCAGGGTGGTGGTCTTGCCGCAGCCTGAAGGCCCGAGCAAGGAGACGAACTCGCTTTGTTCGATGGCGAGGTTGGTGGCGACCACGGCGTCGATTGCGCCGTAGCGTTTGCAAAGATTGTCCAGTTGCAGAAAGGCCATGACTGCGTTCCACCTGTCTTTTGTCGCGTGTCGGGCACGCTTGTTGTTGGGGCAGATGCAAGGAGGCAAATCGAGGACCGATGAATACTCACGAGGCCACCGGTGTGTTGTTCGATTTGTCCCGGTGGACGCAGAGTAGGCGCAAGCCTAGGATGGCCTCAATGGCGAATTTCACTGAGTCGAGCACTATTTTCAGTTTTATTCGTTCAATGAAATTCTGATGAGGAAACGCGCAAGTTGAATTCCGATAAGCGAAATCAGGAAGAACCAGGGGTCAGTGTGGTCTCGCGTTTGTTCGCGGTATTGAGGGTGTTGGGCGAGGCGCCGGTTGAGGGCATGCGGGTGATCGAGCTGGCCGAGCAGGTAGGCCTGTCCCAGCCGACCGTGCACCGTCTGGTGCGCAGCCTGGTGGATGAAGGCATGGTCGAGCAGGAGGCACGCAGCAAGCGTTATCGTCTGAGCCTGGCGTTCTTTGCCCTGGCGGCGCGGGCAGGCAACAGCGGTAATCTGCGCGATCTGGTGCGACCCAGCTTGCTGCGCCTGTCGGCGTCGCTGGGTGACTCGCTGTTTCTGCTGGCGCGCAGCGGCTTCGATGCGGTGTGCCTGGATCGCAGCGAAGGGCCGTATCCGATCCGTACCTTCACCGGCGATATCGGTGGGCGTGTGGCGTTGGGCGTGGGGCAGGGGAGCCTGGCGATCCTGGCGTTCCTGCCGGAGGAGGAGCGCGAGGCGGTGATTCGCAACAACCTGCCGCGGCTACGGGATTTCCACCTGTACGACGAGGTGTTCCTGCGGGCGGAGGTGGAGAACGTGCGGCGCCAGGGGTATGCCGCACGCAACACCGGCGTGTTGCCAGGCATGGCCGGACTTGCGGTGCCGATCCTCGATGGCAATGGCCATGCCGTGGCTGCGTTGAGCGTGGCGACCATCAGCGACCGGCTGGGGCCGGAGCGCCTGCCGATGGTGGTCGAGTTGCTCAAGCGCGAAACGGCGGCGATCGGGCCGAGGATCAATCCGTTCGACCCGACCTTGCGGCATCCCTCGCGGGTGTTTGGGGAGTGAACACCGCAGTACCGCCGATCAGGTCCTGAACTGTTCCATCAGCGCTTGCTGTTGATTGGCCAGCCGGTTGAGCGCCTGGCTGATCTGCGCCGACTCTTCGGCCTGCCCTGACAACGACTCGGTCACATCGCGAATACCCGCCACGTTGCGGTTCACCTCTTCGGCCACCGCGCTCTGTTCCTCGGCCGCCGAGGCGATCTGCAGGTTCATGTCGCTGATCACCGCCACCGCCTCGCCGATCCGTTGCAAAGCCGGGAGCGCCTGGTCCATGCGCTGGGCATTGTCCTGGGCCTGGCGTTGGCCGGCCTGCATGGCATCGACCACGTCGCGCGTGCCTTGCTGCAAGCCTTCGATCACCACGCGGATCTCCTCCACCGATACCTGGGTGCGCTGGGCCAGGTTGCGCACTTCGTCGGCGACCACGGCAAACCCGCGCCCGGCTTCGCCCGCACGTGCAGCCTCGATGGCGGCATTGAGCGCCAGCAGGTTGGTCTGCTCGGCAATCGCGCGGATCACCTCCAGTACAGAGCCGATCTGCTCACTGCGTCCGGCCAGTGAACGGGCTTCGTCCATGGCCGCATCCATGCCCGCGGCCAGGTTGGCGATGGTCTGGCGGGTGCTGGCGATCAGTCGCAGGCCCTCCTGGCTGGCCTGGTCGGCACCCCGCGCCGCCTCGGCAGCCTGCGAAGCGTTGTGGGCGACATCCTGCGCCGTGGCGCTCATCTCGTTGGCGGCGGTGGCCACCTGCTCGATCTCGCGATGTTGCAACTGCATGCCGGCACTGGTCTGGCTGGCGATGGCGGCCGACTGGTCAGCCGTGCCGCGTGCTTCGTGCAGCGACGCCTTGACCTGGGCGATCACCGGCTGGAGCTTGTCGAGGAAGCGGTTGAACCAGCCTGTCAGTTGGCCCAGTTCGTCGTCGCGGGCGTAGTCCAGGCGACGGGTCAGGTCGCCCTCGCCGCTGGCGATATCGCGCAAGCGTTCGGCCACGGCAAGGATCGGCCGCGTCACGCCGCGCGCGGTCAGCCACACCAGCAGCAGGCCGAGCACGGCGGCGACGAGGCCGATCAGCAGGCTGCTGAGGTTTGCCTGCTGATTGTGTGCGTCCAGGCGCTGGTTGACCGCCACGGCAGGGGCGCGCAGCACCGCTTCCGGCACTTCCAGCAGCACCTGCCATGGCGCGGCGTCGGGGATCGGTGCGAACGGGTGGGCAACGCGCAGCATCCCGCCTTCCTGGCGCTCGACCGGCTGGCCGGCACGCATCGGTGCCAGCAGTTCGCGTACCGCCTCACCCAGCGCCTGCTCCAGGGGCTTGCTCAACTGGCTGGCGTCCTGGCTGTGTCCGGCCAGCAGGCCGACGGGGCTGACGATGCTGACCTGGCCCTGGCCTTCGAACAGCTCCTGGCGCCCGGCCAGGCTCAGTTGCTGCAGGTTGTCCAGGCCAATGTCCAGGCCGAGCACGCCGATCACCTTGCCGTTTTCCAGCAGTGGCAGCGCGATGCTCGTCATCAGTACCTGACGGCCGTTGACTTCGTCGAAGTACGGGTCGAGCACACAGGCCTTGGCCGTTTCCAGCGGGCAGGTCAGCCAGCGGTTGTAGGCTGAGCCGTTGGCGCCGATGCTGGTGTCGGCCAGCATCGATTCGGGCATCGCTTCGGAGGCGACCTCGCCGGAGTCTTCGCGTGACCAGTACAGCGAGAAGCGCCCTTGCTCGTTGCTGCCCAACTCGGCCTGGCCGCTGAAACGCGCGTCCTGATGCTCCAGAGCGTCCGGTTGAAATACCAGGTAGAGGCCGATCAGGTCGGGGTTGCCTGCCAGCGCGGCACCGGCTTCCTTGACCAGGTCGCTGCGCAATTGGTCACCGCCGCGTGCCCTGAGCACCTGCACCAGGCGGGCGAAACCGTTGCCGTATTGATAGGCATCCATGAAATAGCGCTGGATGCGCAGCGACTGGGTCTCGGCGTGGGCCTGCAGACGCAGCCGCGCGCTCTGGTCGAGCAACTCGGTGTTGGCAGTGAACACCTGTTCGGCGCTGCGCCGGGACTGGATCAGCGAAGTGGCGACCAGCAAGGCGACCACCGCCAGCAGACACAGGCCGGCAAGCAGGGTGATTTTCCACTGGATGGAGAGACGGCGCAGCGACATGGAGCGTTTCCTTCTCGATCAAGACAACGCCCGCGTTCAAGCGCGGGCGTTGTCGGCAGGGTGGTTCATTCGGCCACGTAGCTTGGCGGGGCGACGCGAAACGCCTTGGTCAGCCAGGCCAGGTACAGCACGCCGCACAAGGCCCAGGCGCCGCCGAACGCCAGCGAATGCTCGTCCAGGTCGATCCACAGTACGGCGATGATGCAAAAGCCTATCGTCGGCAGCACCAGATACTTGAGGTTGTTGGTCAGGCCCTTGTTGCGCCGCTCGCGAACATAGCAATGGTTGATGACCGACAGGTTGACGAAGCTGAAGGCCATCAGTGCGCCGAAGTTGATCACCGAGGTGGCGGTCACGAGGTCGAAGAAGATCGCCGACAGGGCGACCACACCCACCACCACGATGTTCAGCACCGGGGTGCGATAGCGCGGGTGCAGACGGGCGAACAGGCGGGCCGGGATCACCTTGTCGCGGCCCATCACGAACAGCAGGCGGGACACGCTGGCCTGGGACGCCAGGCCCGAGGCGATGGTGTTGATCACCGTGCAGGCGATGAACACCGACTGGAACAGCTTGCCACCGACGTACAGGGCGATTTCCGGCAGGGCGGCTTCATGATCCTGGAAGCGGTCCATGGTCGGAAAGTACGCCTGGATGAAGAACGACATGACGATGAACACCACGCCGCCGATCAGGGCGATCAGGAAGATCGCGCGCGGGATGGTGCGCGCCGGGTCGCGGGTTTCTTCTGACAGGCAGGTGACGGCGTCGAAGCCCAGGAACGAGAAGCACAGGATGGTTGCGCCGGCGACCAGTGCACTGAACTGCGTCTGTTCATCGGCGAACGGCATCAACGTCCAGGCCGTGCCCAGCCCTTCGCCCTGGTGCAGGCCGCGCACGCAGAGGTAGACGAACACGGCCATGATCGCGATCTGCACCGCCACGAACAGGGTATTGAAGTTGGCCACCAGGTTGATGCTGCGCATGTTGACCAGGCTGATCAGGGTGACGAAGGCCACCACCCACACCCATGCCGGCACCTCGGGGAACATCGCCGACAGGTACAGCTTGGCCAGCAGGGCGTTGACCATCGGCAGCAACAGGTAGTCGAGCAGCGACGACCAGCCGACCAGGAAACCCACGTGCGGGTTGATCGCACGTTGCGTGTAGGTGTAGGCCGATCCCGACTCGGGGAAACGCCGTACCAGCGTGCCGTAGCTCACGGCGGTGAACAGGATGCCCAGCAGGGCCAGGATGTAGGCGCTGGGCACGTGACCGGCGGTGATGCCGGAGACGATGCCGAAGGTATCGAAGACGGTCATTGGCGCGATGTACGCCAGGCCGATGATCACGACCTGCCAGAGGCGCAGGGACTTGCGAAACTGCTCGTGACGGCTGGCAGGGTGCTCAGGCTGCATGCTGGCACTCCCGGCGATGACGGGACGAGGCGGGCGACGGGCACGGCAAGGTCGGGCGGATGAGCTCCATGTTGTTCACCTTTTAGCGGAGCGAAGGTTCGCGCGTGGGCGCGGGAGTCAGTACGGGCGAGGCCGGCGAAACGGCGGCGCCTGGGGGCAGGGGCGGACAGGCATGATGGCGGCGCGGTCTTTTTTTTGGTGTATAGGGCGCGGAGCAAGGTGGGGAAAATAAAAGACGATTGGACGGTTGGGTGTCAAGTTAAACATGACAGAGTGATAGGTTTTCAGGTTTTTATCGGCTTTTTATCCACTCTTGAACCCTGTTATATGATTTTCACAGTAAAAAGCAGATTTTGGTGTTCGTAAAATTTTACGATCTTGGTCGTGGACCATGCCTCCTGTAACGATTTGATCAGTAAGGACAGTTGTGCTCTGTGCAGCCGTCACCCGTCGGCAGTTGTAGGACGCGTCGCAAGTGCAGGAAAATCTCCCGGGCGAACACCGCGGCCGGCAAGCGACAGTGCTACGCTTGGCACCCCCGGTCGCGTGCTTCGCGCCACCATCAGCCCTATGGACAGCAATCGGTTCTATTCATGAAGAAATCAGTAGGCATCCTTTCCGGCCTGGCCGTCGCCATCGCCGTCGTCACCACTGCCGGCGCCTGGTACACCGGCAAACAGCTGCCGACGGAACTGGAGCAGTCCATCGCCCGCGGCAACGCGGAGTTGCAGAAGGCGCTGGTCGGTACGGGTGGCACCATGACCATCGAGCTGGTCTCGCTTGACCAGCACCTGTTCACCAGCGACGCGCAGTACCGGCTCAAGGCCAACGACCTGCGCCTCGGCGAGGGTGAGCCGGTGAGCTTCGAGGTCGGTGTGATCGACCATATCGAGCATGGCCCTTTCCCTTGGTCGCGGGTCAAGGCGCTCAAGCTGCTGCCGGTGATGGCGGTCAGCAACAGCCAGTTGCAGAAGGATGACGGCACCGCATCGTGGTTTGCCGCTGCAGGCGACAAGTCGCCGGTGGTTGGCCAGGTCAGCCTGGGCTATGGCGGTGGCGTCGAGAGCGACATCCGGCTGGCGCCGGTGAAGCTGGACGAAGGTGATGGCAATGTCCTCGACTTCGCGGGCATGCAACTGGTGCTCAAAGGGGATCGTGAAGGCAAGGCGGTGGAAATCCACGGCAATGCCGAGCGCCTGGACATGACCCTGGTCGGTGATGATCATCCACCGGTCAAGTTGCAGTTCAACGGCTTCAAGATCGGTGGCGAGCTGACCAGTACCGGCCACGACATGATCTATGTCGGCCACCTGAACCTGCTGCTGGCCGATCTGCAAGCCACGCTCGGACCGAAGCAGGACGTGCTGGTGCTCAAGGGGCTGGAGCAGAACAGCCTGTACAGCGCCGAGGGCCAGGACAAGCTGGGTGGGCGCCTGGAGTACAAGGTGTCCGACATCACCTACGCCGGTCGCGCAGTGGGCAGCGGGCAGATGGTGCTGAGCATGAAGTCGGTGAACATGCCGGCCACTCAGGCACTGCTGGAGTGGTACCAGACCAAGGCGCCCGAGCTGCAGGAGGCCGCTGCCCGTGGCGAGGCGGTGCCGTCGCTGAACATGAGCCCGGAGGAGACCGCCAAGGTCCAGGGCGACCTGCAGAAATTGCTGGCCGACAAGCCACAACTGGCGGTGGAAGACCTGTCGTTCAAGACGGCCAATGGCCAGAGCCACTTCAACCTGTCGCTGGACTTCGCCAATCCGACCTCCTTCGACCTGCCGCCGGACCAGTTTGCCAAGCAGCTGATCACGCGCCTGCAGGGCAAGCTGTCGGTGTCCAAGCCAATGGTCGTGGATCTGGTGACGTTGCAAGCGTTGCTCGATGGCCAGAATGATCCTCAGGCCATTGCCCAGCAAGCCGGTCAGGCAGGCAACATGTTCGGCGTGATGGCGCTGCAGAGTGGGATGGCGCTGGAAGAGGGCAGCGATATCGTGTCGAAGCTGAACTATGCCGATGGGATGGTCGACTTCAACGGCAAGAAGATGACTGTCGAAGAGTTTGCCATGCTGATGAGCATGCACCTGGCAGCCTTGTCGCCGCAGGGCTGACGATTCCCGAAAGGGCTTTGCGGGTAGGCCCGTTTCTGCAGTGCCAATGCACCTGTGGGAACGGGTTCTTCCTTGAATGCCTCATCCCTTTGAAAAACCCTTTTGCATTCCCCCGATTGCCTGTAGCCTTCGCCGTCCGATAATAATCCGCGCCCGCAGATGGGCCGCGATGGCCCGCCACTGCCGGCCATCCGGCACCGTTAGCCGATCTGCCAGGGCCGGGTGGTACACTCGACTGACGCGCACGCAGGTCCAGCGATCATGACCCAGATTTCCGAACGTCTCCTGGTTCAAGCCCACCTTGACGCCAAGCAGCCCCATCCGCTGACGCCCGTGCAGGAGGCCGATTACCGTGCGGCCATCGCTGCCGAGCTCAAGGCACAGAACGCGGTTCTGGTTGCCCACTTCTACTGCGATCCGGTTATCCAGGCCCTGGCCGAGGAGACCGGTGGTTGCGTTTCCGACTCCCTCGAAATGGCCCGCTTCGGCAAGAACCATCCGGCTGACACCGTGGTGGTCGCCGGTGTGCGTTTCATGGGCGAGACCGCGAAGATCCTTACCCCGGAAAAGCGCATCCTGATGCCGACCCTGGAAGCTACCTGCTCCCTTGACCTGGGCTGCCCGGTAGAGGAGTTCTCGGCATTCTGCGACCAGCACCCGGAGCGTACCGTGGTGGTTTACGCCAACACCTCGGCAGCGGTAAAGGCGCGTGCCGACTGGGTGGTGACCTCCAGCTGCGCGTTGGAGATCGTCGAGACCCTGATGGATAACGGCGAGACCATCATCTGGGGCCCGGACCAGCACCTGGGCCGTTACATCCAGAAGAAAACCGGCGCCGACATGTTGCTGTGGGATGGTGCCTGCATCGTTCATGAAGAGTTCAAGTCGCGCCAGTTGGCCGACATGAAGGCGCTGTATCCAGATGCCGCGATCCTGGTGCACCCGGAGTCGCCTGAGTCGGTGATCGACCTGGCCGATGCCGTGGGTTCGACCAGCCAGCTGATCAAGGCTGCGCAGACGCTGCCCAACAAGACCTTCATCGTCGCCACCGACCGCGGCATCTTCTACAAGATGCAGCAGCTGTGTCCGGACAAGGTATTCGTCGAAGCGCCGACCGCCGGCAATGGCGCCGCCTGCCGCAGTTGCGCGCACTGCCCGTGGATGGCGATGAACACGCTGGAGCGCACGCTGGATTGCCTGCGCAAGGGCAGCAATGAAATCTTCGTCGAGCCGGCGCTGATTCCGCGGGCGATCAAGCCACTGAACCGGATGCTGGACTTTACCCAGGCGGCGCGTCTCAAGCTCTCCGGTAACGCCTGACGCCAGACCGCCGCTCCCTCAGTGAGTGATGCCCTCGCTCGCTGTGGGAGCGGGCTTGTCCCGCGATTGGGGCGCGCAGCGGCCCCTGTCCATATCAGCGCATCATGTCCTTGACCATCCGCTGCTGTTCCATGATCTCCCGCTGGCGCTGGTCGATCTGCGACGCCAGTGGGAAGTTGCTTCCCGCCCGGCGTTTGGCGTAGTCCAACTGCTGGATCGCCTGGTCGAAATCACCCACCAGCGTGAAGTACTCCGCTCGTGCCCGGTGCAGGCCAATCGTGTTGCCCGACAGGCCGCGCACCTCGGCCACCTCATACCAGACATCCGGATCGTCTGGCCGGTTTTTCACCAGGTCATCCAGCACCTTTTCCGCCTCGGCCGGCTTGTTCTGCTTGACCAGCAGGTCGGCGCTCACCTGCTTGAGCGGGTAGTTGCCCGGATACAGCCCCTGCATGCGGGTGACTCGCTGCTGGGCATCGGCCAGGCGATTGTTGGTGATGTCCAGGTCGATCTGCGCCAGGTTGTAGGTGATGTCGTTGGGCGCCTTGGCCAATAGTGGCTTGAGGTTTTCCCGTGCCTCGTTCAACTGGCCACCCTTGATCTGCGCCAGGGCCAGGCCGTAGCGGGCCGCGTCAATGTTGGGGTTTTCGTCGAGCTGGGCACGGAAACGCTTGGCGGCAAGGCCAGGTGTGCCTTCATAGGTGAGGGCAACACGGGCACGGATCAGTTGGTAGCGCAGGCTGTCCTCGACACCGCCCTTGGGCGCCTGTTCTGCGCGGTTGCGGGTGTCGGCGATACGCGATTCGGTGACCGGGTGGGTCAGCAGGAATTCCGGTGGCTTGGCGTCATAGCGATACTGGCGGGCCAGGCGCTCGAACATGCTCGGCATGTTGCGCGGGTCGTAGCCGGCCTTTTCCAGGTTGAGGATGCCGATGCGGTCGGCCTCCTGCTCGTTCTGCCGCGAGAAGCGTCGTTGCTCCTGCAGGGCCGCGGCCTGGGTGCCGGCGATCACGCCGATCCCGGCATCGCCGCCGCCGCCGGCGGCCAGTACGATACCGGCCAGCAGCGCCGCCATCATCGGCAGCTGCATACGCTGCTGGGCCTCGACACCGCGAGCGAAGTGGCGCTGCGACAAGTGCGCCAGTTCGTGGGCCAGCACCGAGGCGTACTCGCCTTCGGTCTGGGCGTTGAGGAACAGGCCGCCGTTGACCCCGACGATGCCGCCGGGCGCGGCGAAGGCGTTGAGTTCGCGGCTGTCGATCAGGATGAATTCCAAGCGTCGGTCCTGCAACTGGCTGGTCTCGGCCAGTTTGTACACGCTGGTCTCGACGTAGTCCTTGAGCTGCGGGTCGTTGAGCTGGTTGACCTGGCCGCGCAGCAGGCTCAGCCAGGCACGGCCCAGGTCGTGCTCCTGTTTCGGCGAGACGATCGCAGAGCTGGCATCCCCCAGCGACGGCAGGTCGTCGGCGTGGCCAGGAAGGGCCATCAGGCAGGCCAGCGTCAGCAGGGTGGGGCGCAGTAGATTCATGCAGAAGCTCGCGTCGATCAAAAACCCTTACTGTAGCCCGCTCGCACCTTGGCGACCAGTGGCGGTATCCTACCGACATCGTCTGCAACACCTTGTTGCGCCCGCCATGGAGACCCCCGATGATCGATACCCCCACCTGCGATGCTGAGCTCGACGCCAGCGGGCTGAACTGCCCACTGCCGCTGCTCAAGGCGAAAATGGAGCTCAATCGCCTGGCCAGCGGCGGGGTCCTCAAGGTGGTGGCCACCGATGCCGGCTCGCAGCGTGACTTTCGCACTTTTGCCCAGCTTGCCGGTCATACGCTGCTTCGTGAAACGGCCGAGTCAGGGATCTACACCTATTGGCTGCGCAAGGCCTGAGTCTTTTTCCCAAGGATCGTCAATGTTCAAAGTGCTTCGCGACTGGATGCAGCGCTACTTTTCCGATGAGGAAGCGGTGGTGTTGGCGGTCCTGCTGTTCCTGGGCTTCACCGTGGTACTCACGCTCGGTGGCATGCTCGCGCCGGTGCTGGCGGGCATGGTCCTGGCGTTCCTCATGCAGGGGCTGGTCAACGCTCTGGAGCGCTTCAAGGTACCGACGCGCATGGCGGTGTGGCTGGTGTTCGCCCTCTTCATGGGGGCGCTCGGAGTGTTCCTGGTGGTGCTGGTGCCGCTGCTCTGGCACCAGTTGATCACCCTGTTCAACGAGTTGCCGGGCATGCTCGGCAAATGGCAATCGCTGTTGTTGCTGCTGCCCGAGCGCTATCCGCACCTGGTTTCGGACGAGCAGGTGCTGCGCGCCATCGAGTCGGTGCGCGGTGAGATCGGCAAGTTCGGCCAGTGGGCGCTGACGTTCTCGCTCTCCAGCCTGCCGCTGCTGGTCAACGCGATGATCTATCTGGTGCTGGTGCCGATCCTGGTGTTCTTCTTCCTCAAGGACCGCGAGATGATCGCCCGTTGGGTCAGCGGCTACCTGCCGCGCGAGCGCAGGTTGCTGACTCGCGTGGGCGACGAGATGAATCGGCAGATCGCCAACTACATCCGCGGCAAGGGCATCGAGATCCTGATCTGCGGGATCGCCACCTATATCGCTTTCATCAGCCTGGGGCTCAACTACGCGGCCCTGCTGGCGCTGCTGGTGGGGTTGTCGGTGGTGGTGCCCTACGTGGGGGCGGTGGTGGTGACCGTGCCTGTGACCCTGATCGCGCTGTTCCAGTGGGGCTGGGGTGATCAGTTCATCTATCTGATGGCGGTGTACGCGATCATCCAGGCGCTGGATGGCAACGTGTTGGTGCCGCTGCTGTTCTCGGAGGCGGTAAGCCTGCACCCGGTGGCAATCATCTGCGCGGTGCTGCTGTTCGGTGGGCTGTGGGGGTTCTGGGGGATCTTCTTCGCCATTCCCCTGGCGACGCTGTTCAAGGCGGTGCTCGATGCCTGGCCGAGGCAGGAGCCTACGGTGGCGCCACTGCTGTAGGGGCGTAGCGTTCTTCTTCGCGGGCAAGTCGGAACGCCGAACTTGCCCGCGAAGCAATCCAAGGCGATATCAGGCCTTGTTCAGGGCCTGCGCTGCCGCCAGCACCGCATCCACATGCCCGGGCACCTTCACCCCGCGCCATTCCTGGCGCAGCACACCGTCCTTGTCGATCAGGAAGGTGCTGCGGTCCACGCCCAGGTATTCCTTGCCATACAGCTTTTTCAGCTTGATCACGTCGAACAGCTGGCACAGCGCCTCGTCCTTGTCGCTGATCAGCTCGAAGGTGAAGCCCTGCTTGGCCTTGAAGTTTTCGTGCGACTTGATGCCGTCACGCGATACGCCCAGCACCACGGTGTTGGCAGCCTTGAAGGCTTCGTGCTGGTCACGGAAACCCTGGCCCTGGGTGGTGCAGCCCGGCGTGCTGTCCTTCGGGTAGAAGTACAGCACCACCTGCTGGCCCTTGAGCGCGGACAGGCTGATGGTCTGGCCGCTGGTGGCCTGGGCCTGGAAGTCGGCAACGGGTTGGTCGATGGCAACGGCCATGGGAGCTCCTTAGACAGGGTTCTGTGGGCGCCAGGGTTCGATCAGGGCGTCCAGGTTCAGGGCGTCGGCGAAATCCAGGAACTGGTCGCGCAGCCAGCTGATCTGGGTGCCGGCCGGCAGGATCACGGTGAACTGGGCGTTGAGCATGCTGCTGCCAGTCTGCGGGGCGAGGTAGGTGTCGCAGGTCATCCCGTCGAGCTCGACGCGGTGGTCGAGGAAGAACTGGCACAGCTCGTTGATGATGTCCGGGCGATAGGCGGCGCTGACGTAGGCCACGTAGGGCAGGGCCTGTGGGCGAACCTCCTGCTCGGCGCTGCGCACCACATCGAGGGTCAGGCCGTGCTTCTTGCCAAGGCCGGGCAGGGTGGTCTCAAGACGGGCCAGGGCATCCCAGCTGCCACCGACCTGCAATACCAGAGCGCTGGTTTCGCCGTGGCGCGACAGGCGCGAGGTGACCACCGCGCAGCGGTTTTCGAAGGCCGCGCGGCTGAGGACGTTGGCAAGCTCCATGGGATTGGGGCCCAAGGCACTGATGACGAGGAATTGTTCGCGGGGGGCGGTGGACATGCAGCATTCCTAAAGCGATGAGCGGTCGGCGAAGGACGAGAGCTAGCCTCCCTGTCACCCGCATTCGCAGCCCTTTGGGGGATGACGAAGTACTGGCCTGGAGCACTGTCGACGGCCCGGCGGGCCGCACTGCGCCGATCAAAGAATCAAGGGTAGCGAAAAGCGAGGCCGAGGGGAATGCTCCGCCCGCCAGCTTCGCTTGTGCAAGGTCGATGGCGCCAGTACCATTACCGCTCTCTTTTTCCGGCAGGAGCAGTTTCATGATCGCGGGCAGTATGGTGGCATTGGTCACACCCATGGATGCACAAGGGCGTCTGGATTGGGACAGCCTCGATAAACTGGTCGACTTCCACCTGGAAAAGGGCACCCACGCGATCGTAGCGGTTGGCACCACTGGCGAATCCGCCACGCTTGACGTCGAAGAGCACATCCTGGTCATCAAGCACGTGGTCGAGCGCGTCAAGCGCAGCGCCCGCCGCATCCCGGTGATCGCCGGCACCGGCGCCAACTCCACCGCCGAAGCCGTGCACCTGACGCAGAACGCCAAGAACGCCGGCGCCGACGCCTGCCTGCTGGTGGTGCCGTACTACAACAAGCCGACGCAAGAAGGCCTGTACCAGCACTTCAAGCACATCGCCGAAGCCGTCGACATCCCGCAGATCCTCTATAACGTGCCCGGCCGCACCTCCTGCGACATGCAGGCCGAGACCGTGATCCGCCTGTCGAAGGTCAAGAACATCATCGGCATCAAGGAAGCCACCGGCGACCTGGCCCGTGCCAAGGCCATCATCGAGGGCGTCGACAGCGACTTCATCGTCATGTCCGGCGACGACCCGACGGCCGTCGAGCTGATCCTTATGGGCGGCAAGGGCAACATTTCCGTCACTGCCAACGTCGCCCCGCGCGAAATGGCCGATCTGTGCGAGGCCGCCCTTGAGGGCAATGCCGAGAAGGCCCGCGCGATCAACGAAAAACTCATGCCGCTGCACAAAGACCTGTTCTGCGAAGCCAACCCGATCCCTGTGAAGTGGGCGCTGGTGGAAATGGGCCTGATGCACAAGGGCATTCGCCTGCCGCTGACCTGGCTGAGCGAAGGCTGTCACGAAAAAGTCCGTACTGCCTTGCGCCAGTCCGGCGTACTGGTTTAATCGAGGAAGTACACCGCATGAAGCGACTGGCTGGTCTTTCCGCGCTCGCCCTGATCATCTCCAGCACCAGCGGGTGCGGCTGGCTGTGGGGCGAGGATGGCTATTTCCGCGACCGCGGCAGCGATTACCTGCAGGCGCACCCGACTGCGCCGATGCAACTGCCGCCGGACGCCGCCAACGTCAAGCGTCTGGATCCGCTGCTGCCGATCCCGCGCAACGTGGCCGACGACAACGCCACTGGCGAGTTCGAAGTGCCGCGTCCGCAGCCGCTGTCGGCCAGCGCCGACGTCAGCGATTTCACCCTGCAGCGCAGCGGCGCCAACCGCTGGGTGCTGGCCCAGCGCTCGCCGGCCGAAGTCTGGCCGGTCGCCCGCCAATACTTCGAAGACAACGGTTTCCGCGTCGCGCAAGAGCGTCCGCAGACCGGTGAATTCAACACCACCTGGCAGCGTTTCGACGAATTGTCCGCCTCGCTCGGCCAGCGTCTGGCCAGCACCTCTAGCAGCCCGGACAGCGAAGTGCGCGTCCGTGTGCGCATGGAGCCTGGCGTGCAGCGCAATACCTCCGAGGTGTACGTGGTCAGTGTCGAGCGCCCGGCCGGCAGCACTGCCGAGCCTGATTTCCCGAGCACTTCGACCAACACCGGCGTCGATGCGCTGCTGGTCGACGAGCTGCTGGCCAGCATGAACCGCAGCGCCGAGAAGGGCGGTTCGGTGTCGCTGCTGGCGGCACGCGATTTCGATGCCCCAAGCCAGGTCAGCCTGAGCGAAGACGGCAGCGGCAACCCGGTGCTGTTCCTGGGCTCGGACCTGGACCGCGCCTGGTCTGGTGTAGGCCGCGCCCTGGAGCAGGGCGAATGGCGTGTCGAGGACATCAACCGCAGCCTGGGCCTGTACTACATCAACCTGTCGGAGAAACCCGAGGACAAGCAGAACGAGCCGGGCTTCTTCAGCCGCCTGTTCGGCAGCGCGCCGAGCAAGGAAGAGCGTGAGGCACGTGCCGAGCGCTACCAGGTTCGCTTGAGCAAGGTGGGCGAGTCGGTCCAGGTTACCGTGGAGAAGAACATCAACACCGTGGCCCCGGCCGATGTGGCCCGCCGCGTGCTGAGCGCGATCCAGGACCGTCTGGGCTAAGTGCGCTTCGCGGTACTGGGAAGCGGTAGCCAAGGAAATGGCACGCTGATCGCCAGTGACGATACCTTCGTCCTGGTCGATTGCGGGTTCTCCCTGCGCGAGACCGAGCGGCGCCTGGCGCTGCTCGGGGTGTCGCCAGCACAACTGAGCGCCGTGCTGGTGACCCACGAACATGCCGACCACGTGCATGGCGTCGGGTTGCTGTCGCGGCGCTACAATGTACCGGTCTACCTCAGCCAAGGGACCTTGCGCGGCATGCGCAAGCCGGTGGAGGTCGCCGGTTTTCTCGGTTGTGGGGACGTACTGGACATCGGCAGCCTGCAGGTCAGTGCCGCGCGGGTCGAGCACGATGCGTTCGAACCCCTGCAATACGTGATCAGTGACGGGCGCCGGCGTTTCGGCATGCTCACAGACCTGGGCAGCTACGATACGTACCTGCTGGAGCGTTACCAGGGCCTCGACGCGTTGCTGATCGAGGCCAATCACTGCCGTGACCTGCTCGCACGCGGGCACTACCCGTACTTTCTCAAGCAGCGGGTTGGCGGCAGCCAAGGACATCTGAACAACCACCAGGCTGCCAACCTGGTGGCCGAGCTGGGCTGGAAGCACCTGCAACACCTGGTGCTGGCCCACCTCAGCAGCAAGAACAACCTGCCACAACTGGCCCGTCAGTGCTTCGTCGACACCTTGGGGTGCGATCCGGACTGGCTCCAGGTGGCGAATCAGGAACACGGGCTCGACTGGCGCGAAATCGCCTAGCCCAACCACTCAAGCAAGCGGAGCCCATCATGGAAAAACGCGACGAACTCTACCGCGGCAAGGCCAAATCGGTTTACAAGACCGACGACGCCGACCGCTTGATCCTGCTGTTCCGTAACGACACCTCGGCGTTCGACGGCAAGCGCATCGAGCAGCTGGACCGCAAGGGCATGGTCAACAACAAGTTCAACGCCTTCATCATGCAGAAGCTCGAAGAGGCCGGCGTGCCGACCCAGTTCGACAAGCTGCTGGGCGACAACGAGTGCCTGGTCAAGAAGCTGGACATGATCCCGGTCGAGTGCGTCGTGCGTAACTACGCGGCCGGCAGCCTGGTCAAGCGCCTGGGCGTCGAGGAAGGCATCCAGCTGACCCCTTCGACCTTCGAGCTGTTCCTGAAGAACGACGAGAAGGGCGACCCCTTCATCAACGAATCCCACGTTGTCGCGTTCGGCTGGGGCACCGCCGAGCAGTTGGTCGAGATGAAGAAGCTGTCGCTGAAGGTCAACGAAGTGCTGAGCAAGCTGTTCGATGACGCTGGCCTGCTGCTGGTCGACTTCAAGCTGGAGTTCGGCGTATTCCACGGTCAGATCGTCCTGGGCGACGAGTTCAGCCCTGACGGCTGCCGCCTGTGGGACAAGGAAACCCGCAAGAAGATGGACAAGGACCGCTTCCGCCAGGGTCTGGGCGATGTCATCGAAGCCTACGAAGAAGTCGCCAAGCGCCTGGGCGTGCCGCTGTAACCCGCACGCTCACGCAAGCGCCTGATACCACGCGAATTTTTTTCGAAAAAGGTTTGCCAGAAACGAAAACGCTGGTATGATGCGCGCCACTGGAGAGATGCCGGAGTGGTCGAACGGGACGGATTCGAAATCCGTTGTACTGGCAACAGTACCTAGGGTTCAAATCCCTATCTCTCCGCCATACCTAAAAGCCCCGCTGATGAAAATCAGCGGGGCTTTTTTATGGGCAAAATTCGACGATAGGTAGGCTCGAGGCTCTCGAGAGTTTGCGGCAGATATCAGCGCTTCGGCCTATAGTCGCGCCGGGTCGTTGCCAATTCAACGACCGGCTTTGACAGGCCACTTCGATAACTGAAACTCGAATTCCTTTTGAAACAGGTTGCTCAGGATCTGGGTGTTGCCTTGAGCATTGCAGACCGATGATTGCCTTGTGTTATGGGTCAGGAGCTGGCTGCGGCCAGAGGCCTGGTCAGGATGGCTTTGACCAGGATGCCAGTAGATCGCTATGGATCTTTGCCGACGGCGGCGCCCCCATCGCGGGACCAGCCCGCTCCTACAGTTAGAATGAACCAGGACTAAGCCGAAAGCGCGCCCGAGATTCTCGGGCGCGCTTTTTCGGTTATGCGGAGTTACTTTCCAGCGCTCTGCACAGCACTCGTAAAGATCCGTCACACCCTCAGGCAACAGCCGTGCTGCGGGCAGGCCGACGGCGATACAGCACAAGCGTTGCAGTGAACGCACACAGCGCTGCGAACATCAGCCAGTAAGCCGGGGCGGCCTTGTCTGACGTGGCATGGATCGCCCAGGTGGACACCGCCGGGGTGAAGCCGCCGAACACCGCGGTGGCGAGGCTATAAGCCAGGGAGAATCCGGCAACACGCACTTCGGTGGGCATGATTTCGGTCAGGGCCGGGATCAGTGCGCCGTTGTACACGCCATAGAGGCACGAGAACCACAGCAGCACCTCCAGCATGTGAGCGAAGCTGGGGGCCTGGGCTAGGTACGACAGCGCAGGATATGCCGTGAGCACGGTCAGCAGGGACATCGCCGCCAGCAGCGGTTTGCGTCCCAGGCGATCGCTCAACGTGCCGCCGATCGGCAGCCACAGGAAGTTGGACACGGCGACCAGCAAGGTCACCATCAATGCGTCACTGGTATCGAGCTGCAGTACGGTTTTGCCAAAGGTCGGGGCGTACACGGTGATCATGTAGAAGGCGGTGGTGGTCATGGCCACCATCAGCATGCCCAGGATCACCACCGATGCGTTGGCGCACAGTGTCTTGAACACCTGGCTCATGGTCGGGCGGTGCTCGCGTTTGGCGAACTCTTCGGTCTCCTGCAAGTTGCGGCGCAGCAGGAAGATGCACGGGACGATCAGGCAGCCCACGGCAAAGGGAATCCGCCATCCCCACTGGGACAACTCCTCGGCGGACAACCACTGATTCAGGCCATAGCCCAGGGCAGCGGCAACCATGATGGAGACCTGCTGGCTGGCCGATTGCCAACTGGCGTAGAAGCCTTTGCGCCCGGGCGTGGCCATCTCTGCCAGGTAAACAGAAACACCACCGAGCTCGGCACCCGCCGAGAACCCTTGCAGCAGCCTGCCGAGCAATACCAGGGCCGGCGCCCACAGGCCGATGCTGGCATAGCCGGGCACGAACACGATCAGCAAGGTACCGCTGGCCATGATCGCCAAGGTCACGATCAGGCCTTTGCGTCTGCCGACGTCATCGATGTAGGCGCCGAGGATGATCGCCCCCAGCGGGCGCATCAGGAAGCCTGCGCCGAATACGGCGAAGGTCATCATCAATGAGGCGAATTCGTTGCTGGCAGGGAAGAACGCGGCAGCGATCTGGGTGGCGTAGAAACCGAACAGGAAGAAGTCGAACTGTTCGAGAAAATTGCCGGAGGTCACCCGGAAGACTCTTCCGGCTTTGGACGGTGCTTTGGCAGGGAGGGGGGGATTCATCACGTGCTCCAGCTATTCAGCGAATCTTTGTAAGAGGTTGTAACTAAAGATTCTTGCAGAAAGAGCATGGGTCAAAACATGAAACTTTCATTAGGTAGGCGCCTCCCTCGCGGGACTAGCCCACGCTTTCAGGTCGGGCGGTCTCGGTAAAAGGGGCTCAATCGAGGCTGTTCCTGAGCGCTGCAAACAGCGCCTCGTACAGTGCCTCCACCTCCGGCAACCCCCTGGCCCGCAGGCAGCCATGGACCAGTCCATGGCCTGGGAAGTCATCGACCGCCACTCCGTCGTCTCTCAACCGTTGTGCATAGCGCAGGCCGTCATCGCGCAGTGGGTCGAATTCGGCCACGGCAATGAAAGCGGGCGCCAGCCTTGTGAGGTCGCGGGCGAGCAATGGCAGCGCCAGCGGGCTGTGAGTGGTAGAGGGCAGATAGACGTTCAGGCAGGCGTGCATGTCGTCGACAGACAACAGCGGTGCATCGGCACATTCGCGTCGCGACACGCTGTCCTCGTCACCCAGCGCTGGATAGATCAGCGCCTGCATGCGCGGCTGCGGCTCATCCGCTTCACGCAGTGCCAGGCACAGGGCGGCGGCGAGATTGCCCCCGGCGCTGTCGCCGATGGCTACCAGTCGTGTGGGGTCAACCGGTACATCCAGCGCGCCATCGCGCAGGGCGCGCCAGACGGCGAGGCTGTCGTGCAGGGCGGCGGGGAAGGGGTGTTCCGGCGCGAGTCGGTAATCCACCGCGACCACCGCCACTCCCAAGCGCGCCGTCAGTTCGGCGCAGAAGAATGCGTGTGAGTCGAGCCCACCAAGCATCCAGCCACCACCATGCATAAATAGCAGCGCTGGCCACCCTCCGGCCGGTGCTGCTTGTGCCGGTTGGAACACGCGCAACGGCACCAGTCCCGGCATATTCAAATCTCGCACCTGCACGCCTTCCGGGCATGGCGGGGTGAAGGCTGCGGCCATGCGCGAATAGGCCGCGCGCTGGGCTGCCAGTGCAGGATCGGCCACGCCGAAGGCGCGGGTCCGCTCGATGAAGGCCTGCATGTCGGCCGAGAGAGGGTAGCGCTGCATTACTGTTGCGCGACCAATGCTGCATTGGCGGGCTTGCCGTCGAATGTGGTCACGCCCTCGAGCCAGGCCGAGACCTGCTCGGGGTGCGCCTTGAGCCAGTCTCGAGCGGCATCGAGCGGCGCTTTGCGGTCGAGGATCGGCTCCATGACCTGGCTGACACCTTCGCTGGTAAAGCGCAGGTTGTGCAGCAGCTTGGCGACGTTGCCGCATTGTTGCTGGTAACCGGCTGCGGTCATGATCGAGACGGTGGCCGAGCCTTCGTTGGGGCCGAAGGCGTCGTCGCTGCCGGAGAGGTAGCGCATGTCGATCTGCAGGTTCATCGGATGCGGCTTCCAGCCGGCGAACACCACCCACTCGTTCTTCTGCACGGCACGCTTGACCGCCGTCAGCATGCCGGCCTCGCTGGACTCGATGCCCTTGAAACCCTTCAGGCCGAATTTGTCTTCGGCGATCATCTGTGCGGTGATGCGGTTCATGCCACTGCCGGGTTCGATCAGGTACAGCTGGTTCTTGAGCTTGTCGCGAAACCTGGCGATGTCGGCGAAGGTCTTCAGGCCCGCGTCGTAGGCGTAGGCGGGCACGGCATAGGTGGACTGCGCATCGGCGAGGGTGGCGGGGCTGATCACGTCGATCTGCTGTTTGTCCAGGAAGGGCTTGGCCACCGATTGCATGGTCGGCTGCCAGTAACCGAGAAACACATCGAGGCGTTTTTCCGCCATGCCGGCCAGGATGATCTGCTGCGAGGCGCTGGTCTGCTTGACCTTGTAGCCCAGGCTGTCGAGCAGGGCTTCGGCGACGGCGCTGCTGGCGACGACGTCGGTCCAGTTCACCGAGCCCATGCGCACGTTCTGGCAAGCGGCGGGTTCTGCGCCCCAGCTGGCTGCGCTGATACCCAGGAGTGCGGCGCAGGTGGCCGCCTTGATCGATCGCTGCATGACTTTTCCCCTCACGAGACGGTGATTATCGTTGTTATGTCATGACGCCCCGCGCGGCGGTGGCTGCCGTTCAGGTTATGAGCCGGGCGAGTGGAAAAATCGCACCCAGGCGACCTGCTTTTGCACCCAGGCGACTTCGAGTCTGGCACGCTAATGGGCGGGGCGCTTGGCCAAGGTGATGCTCTGATTGCTCAAAAATCACGCAACCTGTTGATTTTACTTGCGCTATTCCCTTCCCCGATTGTGCCGCCCGCGCTGCGGGTATAGACTTTGCGCACTCTTCACCAAAGGCCCCCTTTGGTCCTCGCGACCGCCAGCCAGCATGAAACCAATCCAGTTGCCCCTGGGTGTGCGCCTGCGCGATGACGCCACCTTCATCAACTACTATCCGGGCGCCAATGCTGCGGCATTGGGCTACGTCGAGCGGCTGTGCGAAGCCGACGCGGGCTGGACCGAGAGCCTCATCTATCTGTGGGGCAAGCAGGGCGCAGGGCGCACCCACCTGCTGCAGGCTGCCACCCACCGTTTCCAGCAACTGGGCGAACCCGCCGTCTACCTGCCGTTGGCGCAGTTGCTCGACCGAGGCGTGGAGTTGCTCGACCATCTGGAGCAGTACGAGCTGGTGTGCATCGACGACCTGCACGTGATTGCCGGGAAGGCCGACTGGGAAGAGGCGATGTTCCATTTGTTTAATCGCCTGCGTGACAGCGGCAGGCGCCTGCTGCTGGCGGCCTCGAGTTCGCCGCGTGAGCTGCCGATCAAGCTCGCCGACCTCAAGTCACGGCTCACCCTGGCACTGATTTTCCAGATGCGTGGCCTGTCCGACGAAGACAAGCTGCGTGCCTTGCAATTGCGCGCCTCGCGCCGTGGTTTGCACCTGACCGATGAGGTCGGGCACTTCATTCTCACGCGTGGAACGCGCAGCATGAGTGCACTGTTCGATCTGCTCGAACGCCTCGATCAGGCCTCGCTGCAAGCCCAGCGCAAGTTGACCATTCCCTTCCTCAAGGAAACCCTCGGCTGGTAACCCTGAAAACACCGGGCCAGAGCGGCAAAACGCAAAAGTCACATTTTTTTCGATAAAATTTGCAAATAGGTCCGATAGAAGGCATAGTTTCCCCCTTCTAAAGGATTACAGACACGGTCGTGCCCATGCTCAAGCGCTTCGCACCCCTCGTGCCACTCGCACTCGTGACCCTGCTTTTTGGCTGCGCGGCCCAAGGCCCGATTTCCCAGCCCCAGGATCACCCATCGGTCACCGCGCAAACCGCGGTCAAGGCCAAGGCTTCGCATTCGTCGGTATTCGACGAAGAAGACCTCGCCACCGATGAAGACCTTCAAGCCTTCTCCAGCAATAGCAAGCCCTACCAGCTGCCCGTCCTTGCAGACAGCATTCTGGAGCGTGGCATGTCGCTGATCGGCACCCGTTATCGTTTCGGCGGTACTTCCGAGCAGTCCGGCTTCGATTGCAGCGGCTTCATCGGCTACCTGTTCCGCGAAGAGGCCGGCATGAATCTGCCGCGTTCGACCCGCGAGATGATCAACGTCGACGCCCCCAAGGTCGCACGCAACAAGCTCAAGCCGGGTGACCTGCTGTTCTTCAGCACCAATGGCCGTGGCCGTGTCAGCCATGCCGGCATCTACCTGGGTGACAACCAGTTCATCCACTCCAGCAGCCGCCGCAGCGGTGGTGTGCGCATCGACAACCTCGGTGACCGTTACTGGAGCAAGACCTTCATCGAAGCCAAGCGTGCCTTGGCCATGGCGCCGACCACCACCCTGTCGCGCAACTGATATCAAAATGCTGTATCCTCGCACGGCGGCGTAGCTGAAAAGCTAGCCGCCGTGCGCATTTACGAATAGCGTCTAATCTAAATCCTTAACTCTTTTTTCGGCTGCGGCCGATTGGTCTCAGACAGGTTCTGACCCATGGCGATGATGACGCGCTTCGCATTCCTTTCCCTGGTGGCACTGCTTGCCGCCTGTTCCAGCCGTGCTCCGGCACCGGCACCTGTGGCCAAGCCGCAGATCACCTTCATCGACCAGCCTTCCTCGTCGCCTGTGGCGGACGATGTGTTGATCCGTGCCATCGGCCTGGTCGGCACCCCGTACCGCTGGGGCGGCAACACGCCGGATTCGGGTTTCGATTGCAGTGGCCTGATCGGTTATGTGTACCGCGACGCGGCGAACATCAACCTGCCACGCTCGACGCGCGAGATGATCGTCATGCGTGCACCGACCGTGGACATCAATTCGCTGCAATCCGGTGACTTGGTGTTCTTCGCCACCGGCGGTGGCTCGCAGGTGAGCCATGCCGGGATCTACGTGGGGGAGGGGCGCTTCGTGCATGCGCCGTCCACCGGCGGTACGGTGCGCTTGGACTACCTGTCGAACAGCTACTGGTCCAAGGCCTATTTGCAGGCCAAGCGGGTGTTGGCGCCAGGGCATCTGGCGCAGAATCCCTGAGATTGTCGGGGCTGCACAGCAGCCCCGGCGCACGTTCAAGCCTGCTTGAGCAACAACGCCACGCCCGGGTGGTATTGCCCTGACTCGTTATGCAGCTTGCGGTACGCATACGGGAAGTACCAGGCAATCGCGCAGGCCGTGTGCTTGTTCAAGTCATCGACCATATCCTGTAGTTCCTCGGGGCTTGCATGCTGCCCCGCCTTCCACGGGCTGACAAACAGCGCCCCGGCCTTGAGCTGGCTGGGATAGGCTGCCAGCCGCGCCAACGTCGCCGCCTCCTGCAGGGCGCCCGCCAGGTCCAGGCGGGCGATCTTCGGCCAGCGCTGCTCAGTGTGCAGATGAATGGATTGTTCGGCGCCGGCAATCGACAGGTCGCAGCGCCCTTCGCGCTCGCCTTCGTCACGCTGCTTCTTGCTCTGATAGTGCTGCAACGCCACCAGCTCGGCCTGCCAGGCAGCGGCGGCGAGGATACCGGCATTGGCCTGGGCGCCGTGCCAATAGGGCGCATCGCCGTCGCCATGGATCTGGTTGAAGCGGTCGATGCAGTCGATCCAGCGCTCCAGGGCCGGGCGCAGGAATTCCAGGTGCGGGTTGTTGATGATCAAGCCTTGCATGCCGCGCTCTCCTTTTATTATGGTCGCGTACAGCCGGTGATGGCTATGTGATATCACTGCTTCAATAGTGAGACAAGCATCCAGATCAACCGTTCATCGTCCGCGTTTAATTGACGCTCCCTGTGCAACCCTCTAACCTTCGCGGCGTGTTTCAGGTGCTCTGCGGATCAGCTCCGGCAGGGTGAAACTGGGAAGCCGGTGGGCGCCAGCAGGGCGCGAATCCGGCGCTGCCCCCGCAACGGTAGGTGAGTCAAGGCCGCGCAAGGCCACTGGGTGTCCGCACCCGGGAAGGCGCGCGGTTTCGGGCCAAGGCCCGGCTCACGAGCCCGGAGACCGGCCTGTCACTGTCAACGGCATCACGGAGGGTGATGCGCGCTGCCCCGTGGTATCGCCACGGCTTTTGCGCGCTCCCTTCGCCTGCCTGCCTTGTTTATCTGTCGTTGCCTGGTGCCCGCCCGCGAGTGCCCGACCGGCGCGTCGACAGCCTGCGGAGAACCCCTGATGAGCGAATCCATCGAGCGCGACGAACGCCACCTGGCACGCATGCAGCGCAAAAAAGCGATCATCGACGAACGTATCGCCAATTCCCCGAATGAGTGCGGCCTGCTGCTGGTGCTCACTGGCAATGGCAAGGGCAAGAGCAGCTCGGCCTTCGGCATGCTTGCCCGTGCGCTGGGGCATGGCATGCAGTGCGGGGTGGTGCAGTTCATCAAGGGTCGTAACAGCACCGGCGAGGAGCTGTTCTTCCGCCGCTTTCCCAACGAAGTGCGCTACCACGTGATGGGCGAGGGCTTCACTTGGGAAACCCAGGACCGCCAGCGCGACATCGCCGCAGCAGAGGCGGCCTGGGCCGTCTCCCGCCAGTTGCTGCAGGACCCGTCGGTGCAGTTTGTAGTGCTCGATGAGCTGAATATCGCCCTCAAGCACGGCTACCTCGACCTGGACCAGGTGCTCTCGGACATCCAGGCCCGTCCTCCGATGCAACACGTGATCGTCACTGGCCGCGGGGCCAAGCCGGAAATGATCGAGCTGGCCGACACCGTGACCGAGATGGGCATGCTCAAGCACGCCTTCCAGGCCGGTATCCGCGCACAGAAGGGCGTTGAACTGTGAGTCGAGCCACCCGTCATTGCCCGGCGGTGCTGATTGCCGCACCAGCCTCCGGCCAGGGCAAGACCACCGTCACCGCCGCCTTGGCGCGCCTGCACCGCAACCTCGGGCGCAAGGTGCGGGTGTTCAAGTGCGGGCCGGATTTTCTCGACCCGATGATCCTGGAGCGCGCCAGCGGCGCGCCGGTGTACCAGTTGGACATGTGGATGATTGGCGAACAGGAGAGCCGCCGTCTGTTGTGGGACGCTGCCGCCGACGCCGACCTGATCCTCATCGAAGGTGTCATGGGGCTGTTCGACGGTACGCCGTCGAGCGCTGACCTGGCGCGGCATTTCGGCGTGCCGGTGCTGGCGGTGATCGATGGTACGGCCATGGCCCAGACCTTCGGGGCCCTGGCCCTGGGCCTGGCGCGCTACCAGCCTGACCTGCCATTCGCTGGCGTGCTGGCCAACCGGGTCGGCAGCCTGCGCCATGCGCAACTGCTCGAAGGTAGCCTGACCGAAGGTTTGCGCTGGTATGGCGGGTTGTCTCGCGAGCGCGGCATCGAGTTGCCCAGCCGTCACCTCGGCCTGGTCCAGGCCAGTGAGCTGAACGATCTGGATGCACGTCTGGACGCTGCCGCCGAGGCCTTGGGCGCCAGCTGCGATGCTGCCTTGCCGCCGCCGGTGGCCTTTGTCGAACCACACGCCGACCCCTCGACCGCAAGCCTTGCCGGTGTGCGCATCGGTGTGGCCCGCGACGAGGCGTTCGCCTTCCTCTATGGCGCCAACCTCGACCTGCTGCGCGATCAGGGCGCGGAGCTCGTGTTCTTCTCGCCCTTGCACGACCGGCACCTGCCTACGGTCGACAGCCTGTATTTGCCCGGCGGCTACCCCGAACTGCATCACCACGCCCTGGCGGCCAACGCGCCGATGCGCGAGGCGATCCGCGGCCACCATGACGAAGGCAAACCCTTGTTGGCCGAATGCGGCGGCATGCTCTACCTGCTTGAGGCCTTGACCGACGTTGCGGGCGAACGTGCCGAGCTGCTGGGCCTGTTGCCCGGCGAGGCCGTGATGCAGAAGCGCCTCGCCGCGTTGGCGCTGCAGGCCGTCGAATTGCCTGAAGGCACCCTGCGTGGCCATACCTACCACCACTCGCTGACCACCACCGAGCTTGCGCCCATCGCCCGTGGCCTGAGCCCCAATGGCGGACGTGGCAACGAGGCGGTCTATCGTCTGGGGCGCTTGACGGCGTCCTACGTGCACTTCTATTTCCCTTCCAATCCCGATGCGGCGGCGGCGCTGTTGCGACCATGAACGAACACGCTTTCAGTGAGGCCGAGCGCGCTGCGGTCTACCGAGCGATCGGTGAGCGTCGCGACATGCGCCACTTCATCGGCGGCGATGTGGCGCCTGAGCTGCTCGCCAGGCTGCTGGCCGCCGCGCACCAGGCGCCCAGCGTCGGACTGATGCAGCCCTGGCGCTTCATTCGTATCAGCCAGCGCGATCTGCGCCTGCGCATCCAGGCGCTAGTGGAGGAGGAGCGGATTCGCACCGCCGAGGCCCTCGGCGAGCGCTCCGACGCCTTCATGCAGCTCAAGGTCGAAGGCATCGGCGAGTGCGCCGAGGTGCTGGTTGCCGCCTTGATGGACAAGCGCGAGCCGCACATCTTTGGCCGCCGGACCCTGCCGGAAATGGATTTGGCGTCGATGGCCTGCGCGATCCAGAACCTCTGGCTGGCCGCACGCGCCGAAGGCCTGGGGATGGGCTGGGTGTCGCTGTTCGACCCGCAGGCGCTGGGCGAGCTGCTGGGCATGCCGGCCGGGGCCAAGCCTGTGGCGGTGTTGTGCCTGGGGCCGGTGGCGAAATTCTACGAGGCGCCCATGCTGGTGCTGGAAGACTGGGCGCGTGAACGGCCGCTGAGCGAGATGCTCTACGAGAACCAATGGGGAGAGCAGGCATGAGCATCGCCTTGCTGACTGTCGCCGGCGTGGCGCTGGATGCGCTGCTGGGCGAGCCGCAGCGGCGTCATCCGCTGGTGGCCTTCGGCAATTTCGCCGGGCGTCTGGAGCAACGCTTGAATGCCGGTGGCCGCGGCTGGCGCAGCCATGGGGTCAGCGCCTGGTTCCTGGCCGTGGTGCCCCTGACCCTGGTGGCGCTGATCCTGTCGTGGCTGCCCTACATCGGTTGGCTGGTGGACGCCCTGGCGCTGTATTGCGCGCTGGGGATGCGCAGCCTGGGCGAGCATGTATTGCCCGTGGCCCAGGCCCTGCGCCAAGGGGATCTGGATGAAGCACGGCGGCGGGTGGGCTATCTGGTCAGCCGCGAGACCCGCGAGCTCGACGAGTCTGCCGTGGCCCGCGCCGCGACCGAGTCGGTGCTGGAGAATGGCAGCGATGCGGTATTCGCCGCGCTGTTCTGGTTCGTCGTGGCCGGTGCGCCGGGCGTGGTGCTGTACCGCCTGAGCAATACCCTGGATGCCATGTGGGGTTATCGCAACGAACGTTTCGAGCGCTTCGGCTGGGCCGCAGCGCGTATCGACGATGTACTCAACTACCTGCCGGCCAGGCTGGTGGCCTTGACCTACGCATTGCTGGGCAAGACTCGCCTGGCGCTCAGTTGCTGGCGCAACCAGGCGCCGCTGTGGGACAGCCCCAACGCAGGCCCGGTGATGGCCGCAGGGGCCGGTGCCCTCGGCGTGGAGCTGGGAGGCCCGGCGGTGTACCACGGTGAGCTGCACGAACGGGCGCGCCTGGGCGAGGGGCCGGTGGCCGACGCTGATGCCATCGAGCGCGGCTGGAGCCTGGTGCAGCGCGGCGTATGGCTGTGGCTGCTGGTGATCTGCACGGGGGCCTGGCTCTATGCTTGAACATGGTGGCCGCCTGCTGCGCGCTGTGCACCAGTACGGTATCGCACGCGAAGACTGGCTCGACCTGTCCAGCGGTATCGCCCCCTGGTCCTTCTCCATTCCATCGATTCCGCTGGATGCCTGGGCGCGCCTGCCTGAGGTCGAGGACGGCCTGGAGCAGGCCGCGCGCGCCTACTACGGTGTCGATGAACTGCTCGCGGTGGCGGGCTCTCAGGCAGCGATCCAGGCCTTGCCGCACTTGCGCACGCGCGGGCGGGTCGGCGTGTTGTCGCCGTGCTATGCCGAGCATCCGCATGCCTGGCAGCGCGCCGGGCATGAGCTTGTCGAGCTCGATGACGACCAGGTTGAAGCGGCCCTGGACCGCCTCGATGTGCTGCTGCTGGTCAACCCGAACAACCCCACGGGGCGCTGCGTGCCGCGCGAGCGCCTGCTCGACTGGCACGCACGCCTGGCTCGACGCGGCGGCTGGCTGGTGGTGGACGAGGCGTTCATGGACAACACCCCGGCACACAGCATCACCGATCAGAGCGGGCGTGGCGGATTGATCGTGCTGCGTTCGTTCGGCAAGTTCTTTGGTTTGGCCGGTGTGCGCCTGGGCTTCGCCATGGCCGAGGCGCCACTGCTGCAGCGCCTGGCCGAGATGCTGGGGCCGTGGACGGTCAGCGGCCCGACCCGGATCATCGGCCAGTCGTGCCTTGCCGATGGCCAGGCGCAGCGGGCGCAGATCGTGCGCTGCGCCGAAGCCAGCGCACGCCTTGCAGCACTGCTGGCCGAGTCTGGCTTGCCCGCCACTGGCGGCTGCGACCTGTTCCAGTACTTGCGCGATCCGCGCGCCGCCCAGCTTCACGGCTTTCTCGCCCGCCGTGGCATTCTCGTGCGCCTGTTCGAGGCGCCTGCCGCCGTGCGTCTCGGCTTGCCTGCCAGTGCGGCGGATGAACAGCGCCTGCGCCAGGCGTTGCAGGACTACCAGAAGGAATCGGCATGACCACCCTCATGGTGCAAGGCACCACCTCCGATGCCGGCAAGAGCACGCTGGTCACCGCCCTGTGCCGTTGGCTGTTGCGCCAGGGTGTCGGCGTGGTGCCGTTCAAGCCGCAGAACATGGCGCTCAACAGCGCGGTGACCGCCGACGGTGGCGAGATTGGCCGCGCCCAGGCGGTGCAGGCCCAGGCCTGCCGGCTGGCGCCGCATACCGACATGAACCCGGTACTGCTCAAGCCCAACAGCGACACCGGCGCCCAGGTCATCGTCCATGGCCGCGCGGTGACCAGCATGAACGCCGTCGCCTATCACGACTACAAGGCCATCGCCATGCAGGCGGTCCTGGCCTCGCACCAGCGCCTGAGCGCTGCCTACCCGGTGGTGATGGTCGAAGGCGCAGGCTCGCCTGCCGAGATCAACCTGCGGGCCGGCGATATCGCCAACATGGGCTTTGCCGAGGCGGTGGACTGCCCGGTGATCCTGGTTGCCGACATCAACCGTGGCGGCGTGTTCGCCCACCTGGTCGGCACCCTCGAACTGCTGTCGCCCAGTGAGCAGGCGCGGGTGAAGGGGTTTGTCATCAACCGTTTTCGCGGAGACATCGCCTTGCTGCAACCGGGCCTGGACTGGCTCGAGCAGCGTACCGGCAAACCGGTGCTGGGCGTGTTGCCCTACGTCACCGACCTGCACCTGGAGGCCGAGGACGGCATCGACCGGCGCCAGTCGCTCAAGGGCGATCGTGTGCTCAAGGTGATCGTTCCGGTATTGCCGCGCATCAGCAACCACACCGACTTCGACCCGCTGCGCCTGCACCCGCAGGTGGACTTGCAGTTCATTGGCCCCGGCCAGCCGATTCCGTCTGCCGACCTGATCATCCTGCCCGGCTCCAAGAGCGTGCGCGGTGACCTGGCGCAGTTGCGCGAGCGCGGTTGGGACAGCGCCATTGCCCGTCACCTGCGTTACGGCGGCAAGCTCATCGGCATCTGCGGCGGGCTGCAGATGCTGGGGCGCCAGGTGCACGACCCGCTGGGGCTGGAAGGGCCGGCGGGTTCGAGCGCTGGGCTGGGCCTGTTCGACTACGCCACCGTGCTGGAAGCCGAAAAGCAGCTGCGCAATGTCGAAGGCGTGCTGAGCCTCGAGCAGGCACCGGTGTCGGGCTACGAAATTCATGCAGGCGTCACCCAGGGGCCTGCGCTGGAGCAGCCTGCGGTGATGCTCGCAGATGGACGTGCCGATGGCGCGATCAGCGCTGACGGGCAGATCCTCGCCACCTACCTGCACGGTTTGTTCGAGGGTAGCCAGTCGTGCGCCGCGCTGCTGCGCTGGGCCGGGCTGGATGACGTCGAGGTGGTCGATTACGAGGCGCTGCGCGAACGCGATATCGAACGCCTGGCCGACCTCATCGAGCAGCACCTGGACACCGCGCGGTTGCGCGCCTTGTGTGGAGTGGCCTGAGATGCGCAACCTGATCCTCGGTGGTGCCCGCTCGGGCAAGAGCCGCCTGGCCGAGCAACTGGCCGTGGCCAGTGGTTTGCCGGTCACCTATATCGCCACCAGCGAGCCGCTGGACGGCGAGATGAATGAACGCGTGCGCCTGCACCGCGAGCGCCGGCCTTCTGACTGGGGGCTGATCGAAGAGCCTCTGGCCCTGGCCCGCGTGCTGCGCGCCGAAGCAGACGTAGGGCGTTGCCTGCTGGTGGATTGCCTGACCCTGTGGCTGACCAATCTGCTGATGCTCGATGACCCGCAGCGCCTGGTCGAGGAGCGTGACGCGCTGCTCGACTGCCTGGCCAGCCTGCCCGGCACGCTGATCCTGGTCAGCAACGAAACCGGCCTGGGCGTGGTGCCCATGGGCGAGCTGACCCGCCGTTACGTCGACCTGGCCGGCTGGCTGCACCAGGCCGTGGCCGAACGCTGTGAGCGCGTGGTGCTCACGGTTGCCGGCCTTCCTCTCATGCTCAAAGGACCTGCTCTATGAACACCTCCTGGTGGCTCGATGCCTGCCAACCCCTCGACAACGATGCCATGGAGCAGGCGCGCACCCGTCAGCAGCAACTGACCAAGCCCGCCGGATCGCTGGGCCAACTGGAAGCGCTGGCGATTACCCTGGCCGGCCTGCAAGGCCGCGAGCGTCCGACCGTCGAGCGCGTGGCGATCGGCTTGTTTGCCGGTGACCATGGCGTGGTGGAGGAGGGTATCTCCGCCTATCCCCAGGCTGTGACTGGCCAGATGTTGCGCAATTTCGTCGGCGGTGGGGCGGCGATCAGCGTGTTGGCGCGTCAACTGGAGGCGACGCTGGACGTGGTCGACCTGGGGACCATCGACCCGGAACTGCAACTGCCGGGCGTGCATCACCTGCGCCTTGGCGCCGGCACTGCCAACTTCGCACGCCAGCCAGCGATGACCGACGCGCAACTGCGCGCCGCGCTCGCGGCCGGGCGCGACAGTGCCTTGCGCGCCGCAGGCCAGGGCGCACAGCTGTTCATCGGTGGCGAGATGGGGATTGGCAACACCACGGCAGCGGCAGCCCTGGCCAGCGCATTGCTGGGGTGCCCGGCCGATGCCCTGAGCGGCCCGGGTACTGGGCTCGACAGTGCCGGCGTACGGCACAAGGCCGAGGTGATCGAGCGAGCCCTGGCACTGCATGGCCTGCAGGATGGTGACCCGCTGCGGGCATTGGCCTGCGTCGGTGGTTTCGAGATCGCCGCGCTGGCGGGTGCATACCTGGCCTGCGCGCAGAGTGGGGTCGCGGTGCTGGTCGACGGCTTCATCTGCAGCGTCGCGGCCTTGGTTGCCGTACGCCTCAATCCGCAGTGCCGCCAGTGGCTGCTGTTCGCCCACCAGGGCGCCGAGCCTGGACATCGTGCCTTGCTCGAGGCGCTGCAGGCCGAACCGTTGCTGGCCCTCGGGCTGCGCCTGGGCGAGGGCAGCGGTGCTGCGCTGGCGGTGCCGCTGATGCGCCTGGCCTGCGCCCTGCACGGGCAGATGGCGACCTTCGCCGAAGCGGCGGTGGCGGATCGTCCGGCATGATCCTCGATCTGCTGCGTCATGGTGAGACCGAACTGGGCGGCGGCTTGCGCGGCAGCCTGGACGACGCCCTGACCGCGCAAGGCTGGGCGCAGATGCGCGCGGCTGTCGCGGTGGGTGGGCCTTGGGATGTGCTGGTCAGTTCGCCGTTGCGGCGTTGCGCACGTTTCGCCGACGAACTAGGCGCAAGTCTCCAACTGCCGGTGCAACTTGAAGCGGGTGTGCGCGAGCTGCACTTTGGCGAGTGGGAAGGACGCAGCGCGGCGCAGATCATGCAGACCGAAGCGGACGCGTTGGGGCGTTTCTGGGCCGACCCCTACGCCTTCACACCGCCCGCAGGCGAGCCGGTGGCCGATTTCGCCGAGCGTGTGCTGACAACGGTCGAAACCCTGGCCCGGCAACACTCCGGCAAGCGCGTGCTGCTGGTGACCCACGGCGGTGTCATGCGCCTGTTGCTGGCCCGCGCCCGTGGATTGCCGCGCGAGCAGTTGCTGCAGGTCGAGGTGCGGCACGCTGCGCTGATGCGTCTGGCACTGCACGCCGACGGCCAGTTGCGCGAGGTGGTTTGATGCTGCCGTTCTGGATTGCCCTGCAGTTTCTCAGCAGCCTGCCGGTAAGCCTGCCGGGCATGCCGGAGCCCCGGCAGATGGGCCGTTCGCTGCTGTTCTACCCGGCTGTCGGGTTGCTGTTCGGCCTGCTGTTGTGGGCTGCCAGCGCGCTGCTGCAGGGGGCCGCGGCACCGTTGCAGGCTGCATTGCTGCTGGCCTTGTGGGTGCTGCTCAGCGGCGCCCTGCACCTGGATGGCCTGGCTGATAGCGCGGACGCCTGGTTGGGTGGCTTCGGCGATCGCGAGCGCACCTTGCAGATCATGAAAGACCCGCGCAGTGGCCCGATTGCCGTGGTCACCCTGGTGCTGGTGCTGCTGCTGAAGTTCTGTGCCCTGTGGGTGCTGGTCGAGCGTGGCGCGGGTGCCTGGCTGGTTCTGGCACCAGTGGTCGGGCGGGCTGCGATGCTCGGTTTGTTCCTCTGTACGCCTTATGTGCGTGCCGGGGGGCTGGGCTCGGCGCTGGCCGAACACCTGCCCAGGCGTGCGGCGGGCTGGGTACTGCTGGGCAGTGCGCTGGTCTGTCTGGTGCTGGGTGGCTGGCTGGCGCTGTGGCTACTGCTGGTGGCAGCGCTGGTCTTTGCGTTCTTGCGGCGGCAGATGTGCCGCCGACTGGGCGGGACCACCGGTGACACTGCGGGTGCACTGCTGGAGTTGCTGGAACTGGGCGTGGTGCTGGGGTTGGCGCTGCTGGGTTGATGATCGCGGACGATCGATCCAGAAATATCCTTCACTCATTGGCGAAGCGTCTTGTTGGTGACGGGGATACGCTCGCTATCCCTTCGCCCTGTCAGGAGTCGCCCCGATGCGTCACTGGATATTCGCCGGCCTGCTGGCGCTGGCACCGCTGCTGGCACTGGCAGCCGACCTGATCGACTTCTGGAACACCCCCCGCCATGGCGGTAACAGCTTCAATCGCCTGCCGCCGGATCAGGCCTACTTCGATGCTCTGAAAGCCTACGGTGCCACCTGGGTGCGGCTTTCCTACGACAAGTGGAGGCCTGTCGGCAGGGACTTCCTTCTGGGAGACGCCGACCACTACGGCGGGCTTGTCGCCGCCGACCTCGCTGAGTTGAAACAGGTGCTGGATCGCGCGCAGCAGGCCGGGCTCAAGGTGGTCATTGCACCGCTCTCGCTGCCTGGCATGCGCTGGTCGCAGAACAACCATGGCCAGTTCGACGACCGGCTGTGGCAGGACAAGCGTTACTGGCAGCAATCCGCTACTTTCTGGCGCGATCTGGCAGAGGCGCTGAAGGATCATCCCGCGGTCGCAGCCTATAACCTGGTCAATGAGCCCGCCCCGGAAAAGCAGGGTGGTCTACCGGAGCATGCCTCGCAAGACCAGATGAAGGCCTGGTATGCGCGACAGCAGGACGGGCCGCGTGATCTGCCGGCACTGTCGGCCAGACTGCTGGCAGCGATCCGGGAAGTGGACGACAAGACCCCGGTGATGGTCGATGCCGGCTGGTATGCGGCGGCCGATGCTTTCGGCTATTGGCCAAGGCCGCTGGCAGATGCGCGTGTCCTGTACAGCGTGCATATGTACGAACCCTACGCTGCCACCAGTGCGCCGAACCTGGCGCGCAAGCGGCCGTTCGAATACCCGGGCAGCGTGCCTTTCGCGGGGCTTGACGAGCACTGGGATGCGGCGCGGGTAGCACAGTATCTGCAACTTCCGCTGCAATGGGCTGAAGCCATGCGAGTCCCGCGTTCACGCCTGGTGGTCGGCGAGTTCGGCTGCATGCGCCGCCTGCCGGGTTGTCATCGCTACCTGGAGGACGTTCTGGAAGTGCTCGTGCGTGAGCGCCTGCACTGGGCTTTCTACAGTTTTCGCGAGGACAGCTGGGATGGCATGGACTATGAGCTGGGTACCGATAAGGTGCCATGGCGCTACTGGAAAGCCATCGATGAAGGAGCGCCCGATCCGCTGGTACGTCATGCCAGCGAGGCATTCGAGCCAATCCGTCGTCGCTTGCAGCCCTGAGCAGGCGCAGAAACTTCTTGCAACTTCCAAGGTGCGGGTATATACACGCATTTATGTTGACCAGTGAATGCATCTGCACCCATCTACGTCGTGCCGCCCGTGGGGTGAGCCGACATTACGACGAAGCCTTGGCGGATTTCGGGATCAATGTCGCGCAGTTTTCCTTGTTGCGTCATCTGCAGCGGCTCGACCAGCCGAGCATTACCAGCCTGGCTGAGGCCATGGGTCTGGATCGCAGTACCCTGGGCCGCAACCTGCGTGTGTTGGAAGCTGACGGGCTGGTGACGCTTGGCGAAGGCAGTGACCTGCGCAATCGCCTGGTGTGCCTGACCGAGGCAGGCAAGGCCTGCCTGGCTGCCGCGTATCCTGCCTGGGAGCAGGCTCAGCTACAGTTGGTCGAGCATCTGGGCGAGAGGCAGCGTGATGAACTGGTTCGCTTGTTGGAGCGTTTGGCCTGAGATGTGCCCTATAAAGCGGGTATATACCCGCACAAACCTTGCGATGGCTAGGAGACAACAACAATGACTTCTGTTTGGCGAACCAGTGGCTGGGTGCTGCTCGGGGCGGCGCTGATCCTGGCGCTGTCGCTGGGTGTGCGACACGGCTTTGGCCTGTTCCTGGCCCCCATGAGCGCCGATTTTGGCTGGGGGCGTGAAGTCTTCGCCTTCGCCATTGCCCTGCAGAACCTGATCTGGGGATTGGCCCAGCCGTTCGCCGGCGCGCTGGCCGATCGCCTGGGCGCGGCGCGGGTGGTGATCATTGGCGGCATTCTCTACGCTGCCGGCCTGGTACTGATGGGCATGGCTGATTCGATCTGGTCGTTGTCGCTGAGTGCTGGCTTGCTGATCGGCATCGGGCTGTCCGGTACCTCGTTCTCGGTGATCCTCGGTGTAGTTGGCCGTGCGGTGCCGCCGGAGAAACGCAGCATGGCTATGGGTATCGCCAGCGCGGCGGGGTCGTTCGGCCAGTTCGCCATGCTGCCGGGTACGCTTGGGCTGATCCAGTGGCTGGGCTGGTCGGCAGCGTTGCTGGTGTTGGGTTTGATGGTGGCGCTGATCGTGCCTTTCGTCGGGCTGCTGCGCGATCGGCCGCTACCCAGTCAAGGCGGCGAGCAGACGCTGGGCCAGGCGTTGCGCGAGGCGTGCTCGCACTCCGGTTTCTGGTTGCTGGCCCTGGGCTTTTTCGTCTGTGGCTTCCAGGTGGTGTTCATCGGTGTGCACCTGCCGGCCTATCTGGTCGACCAGCACTTGCCGGCGACCATCGGTACCACGGTGCTGGCACTGGTCGGGTTGTTCAACATTGTCGGCACCTACACCGCCGGCTGGCTGGGCGGGCGCATGTCCAAGCCGCGTCTGCTGACCAGCCTGTACCTGCTGCGGGCGGTGGTGATCGTGCTGTTCCTGTGGGCACCGGTGACCGAATTCAGCGCCTACCTGTTCGGCGTCGCCATGGGCCTGTTGTGGTTGTCGACGGTGCCGCTGACCAACGGCACGGTGGCGACCCTGTTCGGGGTGCGTAACCTGTCGATGCTGGGGGGCATCGTGTTCCTGTTCCACCAGCTTGGCGCCTTCCTCGGTGGCTGGCTGGGCGGGGTGGTCTATGACCGCACGGGCAGCTATGACCTGGTCTGGCAGATCTCCATTCTGCTCAGCCTGCTGGCGGCGGCCCTCAATTGGCCGGTGCGCGAACGCCCGGTTGCGCGCCTGCAGGCCAAGGCGGCATGAACCGCTCCTGGCTGCGCGGGCTGCTGGTGGCGGGTGCGCTGCTGGTGCTGGCGCTCGCCTGGTGGGGCTGGCATCAGGGCGGATTGGCATTGATGCAGCTGGGCATGGGCGTTTGTTAAGCGCTACCCTGCAAGGAATTGTCTTGTAGGAGATTGGGAACATGCTTACGCGTTGGCTCGCAGTACCCTTGCTCGCTTTGGCGGCCACTTCCTCCAGTTGGGCCGCCGGTTGTCCGGCGCTGCTGCAAGGCAGCCTGCCGGAGCTACGCGGCAAGGGCCAGGTCGATCTGTGCCAGCGCTACGCTGGCAAGCCGCTGGTGGTGATCAATACCGCCAGCTACTGCGGCTTCGCGCCGCAGTTCGAGGGGCTGGAGGCTGCCTACAAGGAGTATCACGAGCAGGGGCTGGAAATGCTCGGCGTGCCCTCCAACGACTTCAAGCAGGAAGATGCCGATAGCGAGAAGACCGCCAAGGTCTGCTACGCCAACTACGGTGTCACCTTCACCATGACCAAGACTCAGCCGGTGCGTGGCAAGGATGCGATTCCGCTGTTCGTCGAACTGGCACAGCAGAGCAGCGCACCCAAGTGGAATTTCTACAAGTATGTGGTGAACCGGCGAGGCGAAGTGATCGGCAATTTCTCCAGCCTGACCAAGCCGGATGATCCGGCGTTCCGGGCGGCCATCGAGAAGGCCATTGCTTCGCAGCCCTGATGCCGTGCTGTCTCATGCGGGCGATCAGTGCGGGTGCACGGTGATGGCCACCAGGCGCATCACCACGGGCCGTACCATCAGCACGCAGACGAACGCCACCGGCATCGCCAGTTGGTAGGCCTGGAGCACTTTGCGCAAGTAGTCCTGGTCGATGCCGGTCGTGGCAGCGGTGATCACGAAGCACATCAGCATCGCCATGATCGCCGACATGTAGAACGCGAAGACATAGGGTGTGGCACTGGCGCGGAGCTTGCGACGGCGTGGCTGGGGCAAAGGGGTCATGAGGGCGCCTCTCGGTTGGACATGAGAAGCCCAGGTTAACAATGGTCAGTTGTGCGCTGTAGACCAGCCGGGTTGAGTTCTTTATAAAGAGATTCTTACGAATCCCAAGAGCCCAGCCATGGATCTGCTCAATGCCATCCGCAGTTTCATCAAGGTCGTCGAGGCCGGCAGCATTGCCGGTGCGGCGCGCACACTGGGCCTGAGTGCGGCAGCGGTCAGCCAGAACCTGGCGCGCCTGGAGGCGCACCTGCAGGTCCGCCTGCTGTCGCGCAGCACGCGCAGCATGGCGCTCACGCCTGCTGGCAGCCAGTATTACAGCCGGGTCAAGCACGTAGAACGTGACCTGATCCTGGCCGAACAGGAGGTCACCACTCCCGATACCGAGCCGCAGGGGCGCTTGTGCATTGCCGCCTCATCGGCATTCGGGCGCCGCATCCTGGCGCCCCTGATTCCTGCCTTCAGTGCACGCTATCCGCTGCTTTCGATAGAAATGGTTGCGAGTGATCGCCGGGTCAGTCATGCCCGCGAAGATGTCGATGTCAGTCTGCGTATCACGCCGCAGCTGGAAGATCATCTGCTGGCGCGACATATCGCCCGGATTCCGTTCATCTGTTGCGCCTCGCCGGGATATCTGGCCAGGGCTGGCCGACCGACCACGCCCGAGGCGCTGCGTGATCATCGCTGCCTGGTGTTGCGTTATCCGGTCGATGGTCGCCTGCTGCGCTGGGGCTTCGTGCGAGATGGCATGCGCTTCGAGGCGGAGTTCGACAATGTGTTGATCAGCGACGACATCGAGGCCCTGGCGGAAATGGCGCTCAACGATGGTGGGGTGACGCGCCTGGCCGAGTTCCTTGTGCGTCCGCACCTGGACAGCGGTCAGTTGGTGCCGTTGTTCGACTCTGCCCAACCTGGCGAGGCCTATGCGCAGACCGAACCGATGGATGTGTTCCTGTGCGTGGCCGATCGCTTTGCCATGACCACCAAAGTGCGGGTATTCATGGAGTACCTGCAGGCGAGCCTTGGCGAGCATTGGCGCGTGCAGGCATGAAAAAACCGCCACGAAGGCGGTTTTTCATGCAGCCTGAACCCACTCAGAAGCGGTAGGTGAGCGACGCTCCGATGCCGTGAGCGCTGTTCTCGTACTTGGCCTGGTAGGTGCCTTTGGTGGCGCTGGCCAGGTTCACCTTGGTGTCCTCTTCCCACAGGTAGGAGTAGGCCACGTCGATGGTCACGTCGTCGGTCGGGCTATAGCCGGCACCCAGGCTGAAGATCTTGCGATCGCCAGTAGGGATGCGCGGAGAGCGGTCGTGGTTGTTGGTTGGCGACTGGTCGACGGTGAAGCCGGTGCGCAGGGTCCACTCCTTGTTCACCTTGTACGAGGCACCGATGGCGTGAGCCCAGGTGTCGTGCCAGTTCTGCTCTTCGCTGATGGTGCCGAACTGGCCGGCCAGCGGTGCAGGGACGTCGTTGGTGACGGTGATGTCCTTCAAACGGCTCCAACGGGTCCAGGTGCTGCCTGCGTACAGGGTCCACTGGTCGTCGAGTTCGTGGGTGACCGAGAAGTCCACCGACTCGGGCGTCTTGATCTTCAGGTCGGCGTCGAATTTGCTGCCGCTGAACGGGCCGATCAACGCGTTGTTGATCTTGGTCTTGCCTTCGAGCTTGTAGTCGACCATCGAGTGGTAGGTCAGGCCGAGGCGGGTGCGGTCGGTGGCCTGGACCAGGATACCGATGTTGTAGCCAACGGCGGTGTCATCACCCTTGATCTTCACTTCGCCATCGTTGCGGCCAGGGGAGCGCGGGTTGATGGTGCTCGAACCCAGCTCGCCCTTGATGCGGTTGATGGTCGGGCCGAAACCGATCGACACCTTGTCGTTGAAGGCGTAGCTGACGGTCGGCTGGAAGGTGACCACTTCGACGTGGCTCTTCTTGCCCCAGTAGCGTGCCGCGTGGTTGCTGCCGTAGTCGGTGACCAGGCCGAAGGGCACGTAGACGCCGAAGCCCAGGCTCCAGTGATCGTCGATTGGCTTGACATAGTAGCCCATGGGCACGCCTACGAACGGCACCATGTCACCGTCCATTTTCCCGCCCAGGTTGCTGCCGCGGCCGGAAATGTCGGTCTTGGCGATGACGGCTGCGCCGCCTACGGTGATCTGTTCGCGCTTGAGGCGCGACATGCCGGCAGGGTTTCCGTAAATGGTGCTGGCATCGTCGGCAGAGGAAGAACGACCCGCAAAACCTGTCCCCATGCCACTGACGCTCTGTTCGTTGAGGGCGAAGCCGCTGGCGAACAGTTGGCTGGAAGCGAGCGCGATAGCGACGCCGAGAGAGGTTTTGAGCATGACTGTTTTCATTATTAGAACTCCTTGGGATCTCCGGGGCGAAAAGCTACCAACAAATCACGCACTACGCCATAGCCTGTATCGGCGGAGATAGAGCGGTTTTGTAGGACAATCCGACCAAAATTCCCTTTTTTCCGGTTTGCTTGTAGGACGGTTCTTAAGATGCCTGGGACATTATCGGATTTACCCAGCAATGCCAGGCCTGTGTGAAGTCGCGCAGGCGTCCCTGCGGGTGGAATGTCTGTCGCCAGATTCGTGCGAGCCCTAGAAGATCGTCGGGGGCGGGTAGGGGAGTGGCTTGCTCTTCGATGAGCATCCATGCGATGGCAGTGGCATAGCGCAGGTTGACGGTCAGTTCCAAGTGCGGGCCGCCAAGGAAGGCATGCTGACTGGCAAGCCCGCGTATCAGGCTCGCCAGCTCGGGATCGCGGGCCAGGTAATCGTCCCAGAGCGTTTGATGGCGCGTCTCGCCGATCCTGTACAAGCCGTGACCGCGACGGTCATGCAGGGCTGCTCCAAGGCTGGACTGGCTAGCTGCGACGCCCAGCAGCAAGGCTTCGGCGCTCGCGCTATGGCGATCCAGGTAGATCAGCGTGGGGCGGATCACATATTGATTCAACTCGTTCGCAGCGATACCCATGATGCCCTCGAACTGTCAGGGGCCGACGGGCGCTGGAGCTTGGCAGCTAATGGATGATCAGGCCCGCCGGAAGCGGCTCACACCGCTCGAGTTGAAGTGTAGTGTGATAATCATGGTGTAAAGGGCTGTTTTTAAATCGATTGCTGCCGCAGCGTCTCTGCCATATGCCTTGTGGCAATTAAGCAAAGAGCGTTTCGGGCAGCAATCAAGAGCGGTCATTCATGGGGTGAATCCTCACCCATTCATTCATGCGACCAACGACTGGCGGGTGCGATCGATCACCGCCTGCAGCGGCTCTGCGTGGGTGTATTGCTCTGGATACAGGCGCTCGGTGTGGCAGGCCACGCCGTGTTCGTCGACCAGGGTGAAGCTGAAGCTGCCCTTGCGAGGGGCAACGATGAGGCACTTCAGTGGGGCGAAGGCCTGAGAAAGCGTGCCGAAGGCGCGCTGGATCTGATGGTGATTAGTCATTTTTTTAGATTTCCTGCTCAAGACACGGGATTCGATCCGTGCACAATAGAAACGTTCCGGTGACGCCTTTATTAAGGGAGGCGAAAAACCTGACCGGAACAGAGCAGCCAGAGGTAGCGCAAGCACAAGTAAGGCGCCGGGCTGACTGGTAGGTACTTCGGAAGGCGGGCAGCATCCCACGGACCAGGTTCGAGGCCACTGGGTGAAGATCCCGATCAATCTGTCATTAGGTGATTCGTGCTGGAGCGGCTGTTGCCGTCGAGGGAATCATCGAGTGGGCCGGTCCTGGTTTCAGCGGTGCTACCCGGGGAGGGTGGCCATTCGCAAGGACGTTGCGGCCAGAATTGACGTTCAGCTTGGTACTAACGGCGGCCACACTACTGGAAGGTTTGCGGCATGGCAAGCGTTTTTTGATTTTTCTTCAGCGAAGCCGATCATTATCTCTGTTTGCAGGTCATCTGTGAAGAAGTGAATTGCGGCGAAACGGCGCTGTTTTCCCGCCGTGGTGCAAGCCCGCGCACTTTGTTGGCGCACTTGTGCACCCTTGGAGCATGACTTGTAACTGTTCTGCAACGTCTTCGCCGGGCGCCGCCAATGACTTGACTGAGCCCTTAAGTCAATGAAAAAAAACACTTATTTAGGCTGGTGAAAAAATCGTCAGTTTGACTGTAAGCCCCATTCCACAGGGGTTTGCGGGCGCCAAGGGGGGGTTGTCCACCGAGTTATCCACAAGTTCTGTGGATTGTCCCTAGGGCTTGCTCTAGGACGGGCGTGCCAGCTGTTTTCGGAAGGGTCTGACACCTAGCCATGGAAAATACTTACCGCCTTTCTCTGGGGTGAAAACGTCAAGAAAAGAACCATGAAATATTTTTTTCCGACGCCCCAACGTTGCCCCGGGCCTTTGTCAAAAAAATCGAGTAGAGTGGCGCGCCTCTCGAATCACCATCGCTGTTGTCATGAAGTTTCGTGGTAAATCCCCCGCCGGTTCCCCCGCCATTGCGCCGTTGGTTTCTCCCAAGCGCTTTTCCCTGAAAGTGGCCCTGTGGCTGCTCGACAACCCGCGCCTGGCTGACAAGCGCAGCGTCAAGCACCTCGCTGGGCGCATGCTCAAGCAACCCGCCCGGCAGGGCGTGGTGGTAGCGCAGAGTCGCCTGGGGCAGATGCTCTGCCGTGACTGTGGCACTGCGCGGGATCGGCGTATCGGCCATGAGCTGCTGCGCCAGGCCGCCCGCGCCGGTGACAGTCGGGCTCAGCTCGAATATGGCCGGTTGTGCCAGGCGCAGGATCCCGAGCAAGCGCGGTACTGGCTGGAGCTGGCGGCGGGACAGGGTTCGCAGGAGGCGCGGCGGCTGCTTGGCCTGCTGCCTTCGGTGCATTAGCACCGGCAAAAAACCTGTAAGCTGCGCACAATCTAAGCGTTGACCGGAGCAAGCATGGCAGTGGACCTGGCCAGTATTCTATTGGGCATCGTGGCTGCCGCGGTGCCGTGCCTGGGGTGGGTGTTGCAGGTCCAGCGTCGGCTCGCCGCCCGCCAAACCGAAACCGGCCTGATGCAGGAACGCCTGAGTGCCGCGCAGTTGGCCCAGGCTGGCCTGCAGGCGCAGCTCGAAGCCTGCCGCGACGAGATCAGCGACCTCAGCGAAGCCAACAGCCACAAACAGGCGACGCTTGCTGCGCAGAATCGCGAGCTGGAACTGTTGCAGATCGAGCGCGACAACGCGCGCGATGCCGCCCATGCCTGGAACCTGGAGCGCGCGACCCGCGAAGCCGAACTGCGTCGCCTGGAGGCTCAGGCTGCGCGGCTGGACGCCGAACTGCGCGAGCAGCAGGAAAGCCACACCCAGCGCCTGGACGACTTGCAGGAAGCCCGCGATACGCTACGTGCCCAGTTCGCCGAGATGGCCACCAAGATTTTCGACGAGCGCGAGCAGCGCTTCGCCCAGACCAGTCAGCAGCACTTGGGACAATTGCTCGATCCGCTCAAGGAGCGCATCCAGGCCTTCGAAAAGCGTGTCGAAGAGAGCTATCAGCAGGAGGCCCGCGAGCGCTTCTCGCTGGGCAAGGAGCTTGAGCGCCTGCAGCAACTCAACCTGCGTCTGTCTGATGAGGCCACCAATCTCACCCAGGCGCTCAAGGGCCAGAAGACCCAGGGCAACTGGGGCGAGTTGATTCTTGAGCGGGTACTGGAGCATGCGGGCCTTGAGAAAGGCCGCGAGTACCAGACCCAGGTCAGCCTGAAGAGCGCCGATGGCGAGCGTTTCCAGCCTGATGTGCTGATCATGCTGCCGGGGGACAAGCAGGTGGTGGTCGATGCCAAGGTCAGCCTCACCGCCTACCAACAGTTCGTCTCCGGCAATGACGAGGCGGCGCTCAAACAGCACGTGCAGTCCTTGCGCAGTCACGTCAAAGGCCTCTCCAGCAAGGATTACAGCCGGCTGGATGGCTTGCACAGCCTGGATTTCGTATTACTGTTCGTACCCATCGAAGCGGCCTTCTCGGCAGCGCTGCAAGCGGAGCCGGGCCTGTTCCAGGAAGCCTTCGACCGACAGATCGTCATTGTCAGCCCCACCACCTTGCTCGCGACCCTGAGGGTCATCGACAGCCTGTGGAAGCAGGAGCGTCAGGGCCAGAACGCCCGCGAGATCGCCGAGCGTGCGGGTTGGCTGTACGACAAGTTCGTGCTGTTCATCCAGGACCTGGACGAGCTCGGTGCGCGCCTGCAGCAGGTCGACAAGGCCTACGCCGCAGCGCGCAACAAACTGTGCGAAGGGCGCGGCAACCTGATCAGCCGCAGCGAGCAGCTCAAGCTGCTAGGCGCGCGCGCCAGCAAGAGCTTGCCGGCCGACCTGCTGGAGCGGGCGCTGTCGGATGAGGCGCTGGCCGATGCGACGCTTACTGAACCAGGCTCAGATGCCGATTGAGCAACGCACGCAGGGCGGCGGGCTTGACCGGCTTGGCCAGGTAGTCCAGCCCTGCAGCATGCACCTGGGCGATGGTTTCGTTGCGCCCGTCGGCACTGATCACCACGCCTGGAACGGGTTCGCCCAGGCGCGTGCGTAGCCAGGCCATCAGGCCAGTACCGGTTTCGCCGTCGTCCAGGTGGTAGTCCACCAGCGCCAGGTGCGGGCGCATGCCCTTCAATAGCAGCGCCTCGCACTCGGCCTGGTTGCGTGCGGTCCAGACCTGGCAGCCCCAACGCCCGAGCAGGCTGTTCATGCCGATCAGGATGCTGTCTTCGTTGTCCACGCACAGCACCTGCAGCCCGGCGAGCGGTTGCCCGCCCGGTTCCGCGGGCGCTGCGGGCGCTGCGACGGGATGCCTGGCGATCGGCACGCTGACCCGGAACACGCTGCCCTTGCCTGGCCACGAGCGCACTTCCAGGCGATGCCCGAGCACCCGGCACAGGCCATCGGCGATTGCCAGGCCCAGGCCCAGGCCTTTTTCGGCGCGGGTCTGATGGCTGTCCAGGCGTTTGAACTCCTGGAAGATCACCTGCAGTTTGTCGTCGGCAATGCCCGGACCGCGATCCCAGACTTCCAGCCAAAGGTGCTCGCCTTCGCGTCGAGCGCCCAGCAGGATCGGGCTCTTGCCGTAACGCAGGGCGTTGGTGAGGAAGTTCTGCAGCACCCGGCGCAACAGTTTCATGTCGCTGGCGACTTGCAGCCGGCTGCCGCGCAGGCGGAATTCCAGGCCTTTCTCGGCCGCCAGTACCTTGAACTCGGCGCCCAGGGTGTCGAACAGTTCGTTGAGCGCGAAGGGTTTGATGTCGGGGGTGACCTTGCCGTTCTCCAGGCGCGAGATGTCCAGCAGGTCGCTGATCAATTCCTCTGCCGAGCGCAGCGAGCTGTCCATGTGCTGCACCAGTTGCTGGGCCTCTTCACTCAGGCCCTCGGCCTGTTGTGACAGGGCGGCGGAGAACAGCCGCGCGGCATTCAGCGGTTGCATCAGGTCGTGGCTGACGGCAGCGAGGAAGCGGGTCTTGGACTGGCTGACCGCCTCGGCATGGCTCTTGGCTTCCGACAACGCCTGGTTCAGTTGCGACAGCTCGTGGGTGCGTTCGGCCACGCGCTGCTCTAGGCCCTCGTTGGCGTCCTTGAGCGCCTGTTCGGCTTCGCGGAACGGGGTGATGTCGGTAAAGCTCATGACGAAGCCACCGCCGGGCATGGGGTTGCCAATCAGTTCGATCACCCGTCCGTTGGGGAACAACCGTTCCGAGGTGTGCGCCCGGCCCTGGCGCATCCAGTGGAGGCGCCTCGCCACGTGCACCTGCGCCTCGCCCGGGCCGCACAGGCCGCGCTCGGCGTTGTAGCGGATGATGTCGGCGATCGGTCGGCCGACACTGATCAGCCCGTCGGGGTAATTGAACAGTTCGAGATATCGACGGTTCCAGGCCACCAGATGCAGGTTCTGGTCGACCACACTGATGCCCTGGTTGATGTTCTCGATGGCGCCTTGCAGCAGGGCGCGGTTGAATTGCAAAACCTCGCTGGCTTCGTCGGCGATACGCACCACGTCTTCGAGCTGCATGTCGCGGCCTTCGATGGCGGCCTTGACCACCGCACGGGTGGAGGAGGTGCCGAGCACGCCAGCGAGCAGACGCTCGGTGTGTTCGATCCAGTCGCCGTCGGCGTTCTGGTTGGGGTTGAAGCCCTTGCCCTGGCGGTAGGCGAAGCGGATGAAGCTCTGCCGCGCGCGTTCCTCGCCGACGAAACGCGCGGCAAGGTTGAGCAGATCGTCGATCTGCACGGCCAGCAGGGGGCGGCTGCTGGGGCGGGCGCTGGTTTGCTGGCCGATGAAGCGCCCGGCCTGCCAGTGCTCGGAAACCCGGGTGCGCGACAGAATCGAGACCCAGGCAAAGAGCATGAAGTTGCCCGCCAGCGACAGCACCACCCCTTGTGTCAGCGGGGTGATCGGCAGGTCCAGCGGGTTGCCGTGCAGCCAGGCAAGGCCGGGGAACAACTGCAGCGACCAGCCCAGGCTATGGGCGGCGATCGGCAGCACCAAGGTGTAGAACCACAGGAAGATGCCCGCAGCGAGGCCGGCGAACACGCCGCGGCGGTTGGCCTGCTTCCAGTACAGGGCGCCGAGCATCGCCGGGGTCAGCTGGGTGACTGCGGCGAAGGCGATCTGGCCGATGGTCGCAAGGCTGGCGGTGGAACCGAGCAGGCGATAGCTCACGTAGGCCAGCAGCAGGATGACCACGATGGCCACCCGGCGCACCGAGAGCATCCAGTGACGGAACGCCTCGAACGGGCGCTCGGCGTTGGTGCGTCGCAGCAGCCAGGGCAGCAGCATGTCGTTGGACACCATGGTCGACAGCGCCACCGCCTCGACGATCACCATGCCGGTAGCGGCCGAAGCGCCGCCGATGAAAGCCAGCAGGGCCAGGCTCGGGTGGGCTTCGGCCAGCGGCAGGCTGATGACGAAGGAGTCGGAAATCACCGTGCCCGGCAGCAGCATCTGCCCGGCCAGGGCGATCGGCACCACGAACAGTGCCGCCAGCACCAGGTACAGCGGGAACACCCAGCGGGCCAGGCGCATGTCCTGAGGCTCGATGTTCTCGACCACGGTGACGTGGAACTGCCGCGGCAGGCAGATGATCGCCATCATCGCCACGGCGGTCTGCACCACCATCGATGGCCAGTTGATCGTCTCCTGCCAATAGCTTTCCAGGTGGATCGACTGGCGCGCCTGGCTGAACAGGTCGTCGAAGCCGTCATACAGGTTGAACACCACGAAGGCGCCCACGGCAAGAAACGCCAGCAGCTTGATCAGGGACTCGAAGGCGATGGCCAGTACCATGCCGCGATGGTGCTCGGTGACATCCAGGCTGCGCGTGCCGAAGACGATGGCGAACAGCGCCAGCACCAGCGACACCACCAGCGCCGTGTCCTGCACCCGGGTACCGGTAGCGTCGGGAGTGGCCCCGATCAGCAAGTTGACGCCGAGCACGATGCCCTTGAGCTGCAGGGCGATGTAAGGCAGCACGCCGACCAGACAGATCAGTGCAACCACCACCGCGAGCGTCTGCGACTTGCCGTAGCGGGCGGCAATGAAGTCGGCGATCGAGGTGATGTTCTGCTGCTTGCTGATCAGCACCATCTTCTGCAGCACCCAGGGTGCGAAGATCAGCAGCAGCACCGGGCCCAGGTAGATCGGCAGGAACGCCCAGAGCTGCTCGGCCGCCTGGCCGACGGCGCCGAAGAAGGTCCAGCTGGTGCAGTACACCGCCAGCGACAGGCTGTACACCCAGGCGCGCAGGCGCGGCGGCAACGGCGTGCTGCGACGGTCGCCGTAGAAGGCGATGGCGAACATGATGGCCATATAGGCCAGGGCGACCACGGCGATCAGCCCGCTGGACAACGACATGCAAACTCCGGAGCAAAAATGAAAACGCGGTCCCGATCAATCAGTCTGGCACGCGTGCGCGGGTTCGTCAGCGCAGACGATGGTCGCAGTGGCAGGTGGTCGCAGGGGGGCTCTAGATCTTCGCCCCTCGCGTCCCCAGGTAATAGAACAATGCCGCCAGCAGCACCGACAGCACCAGCAGGTAGAACACCGCCACCGGCACTACATACCCCAGGGCAAACCCGACCAGTACCGGCCCCAGTGCCGCGCCGAGGTTGGAGAGGTTCTGCGCGCCATAGTAGACGCCGCGCAGATGCTCCGGTGCGATCAGGTCGATGAACATGTACTCCGCCGGGATCACGATGATCTCGCCGAGGGTGAACACCAGCATTGCCAGGCACCAGCCCAGCACCGAGCCTGCCAGCGAGAAGCCCAGCAGCCCGGCGACGAACAGTGCCATCCCGGCCATCAGCCAGGGCATCAGGTACTGGCGGCTGATGCGTCTGCCGATCAGGTATTGCAGGGCGATCACCGTCACGGCGTTGGTCGTCACCAGCACCCCGACCAACCGCGCCGCTTCGCTGGCGTGGGCCGTCACCACCAGGTATTGCGACAGGTAGGCGGTGAACTGGCCGAACACCACTGCACTGAGGGCGCCGCCCAGGGTGAAGCACACCAGGCGACGGTCACGCGCCAGCCCGATAGCCACTTGCATGAAGCCGGCGCCGGGCAGTTGCGGCTCGCTGGGGCGTAACTGCCGATCGCCCAGACGCTGGTAGACCAGGCACATGAGCAGGCCGATCAGCGCCGAGACCAGGAACGGCAGATGGCCATCGAGCTCGATCAGCGCCACCCCCAGCAGCGGGCCGACGGCATAGCCGATGTTGCTGAGGGTGTACTTGATGGCGAACACCTCGGCGCGCTCCTCCACCGGCAGCAGGGCGCAGAATCCGGCCTTGCTGGCGATGTCGACCACCGCCAGGGCGAGGTTGATCAGCACCAGGCACAGGAAGAACAGCGCCACCGAGGGGCTCAACATGGCGACGGCGAACGACAGCGTGAACACCAGGGTTGCGACGATGATCACCGTATGGTTGCGCAGCGTGTCGACCAGATGTCCGCCATACAGGCTCAGCAACGAGGCGACGATCAGTGCCCCGCCGATCAGCAGGCCGATATGGCTGACCGACATCTGGAAGCTGTCCGACAGATAGACGACCAGATAGGGCAGGGTGATCGCGCGCGCCAGGGTCAGCACGAAGGTGGTGAGCAGCAGCAGGCGGACAGCGGAGGGATAGCGTTTCAGTGCGGCGAGCATTGCCACGTCCTTGTTGTTGGAGTTGTCGCAGGCAGCAAGCATAAGCCACCGGCTCTGGCTTGCGCTATATCTGCAAAATAGATAACAGATAGAGAAAATAACCGTTATATGGATATTCTTTGCGGGCATAAGATGATTCCACCTTACACGAGGAATCTTTGCCATGACCTGCCCACAGACCCGCGCTGCGTCCTTGCGGCCCTTCCACCAGTTGGCCCGCCCGCTGGAAGTGATCCGTCAGTTCACCCCGAACTGGTTTGCCGCGACCATGGGCACCGGCGTTCTGGCCCTGGCCTTGCGACAGTTGGAGATTCCGGCTCTGCACGGCGCGGCAGAGGGGTTGTGGTGGCTGACCGTCGGCCTGTTCATCTTGTTCTGCGTCCTGTACGGCGCGCGCTGGCTGCTGTTCTTCGACGAGGCACGGCGGATCTTCGCCCACTCCACGGTCTCGATGTTCTTCGGCACCATCCCCATGGGCCTGGCGACCATCCTCAATGGCGCGCTGGTGTTTGGCCTCGAGCGCTGGGGCGACGGCGTGGTGCCTTGGGTCGAGGCGCTCTGGTGGGGTGACGTGGCGCTGGCATTGCTGTGTGGCGTGGCAATCCCTTATCTGATGTTCACCCGCCAGGAGCACAGCATCGACCAGATGACTGCAGTGTGGTTGCTGCCGGTGGTGGCGGCCGAGGTGGCGGCGGCCAGCGGTGGCCTGCTGGCGCCGCACCTGGCGGATGTCCATACGCAGTTCCTGGTGGTGGTGACCAGCTACGTGCTGTGGGCGGTGTCGCTGCCGGTGGCGTTCAGTATCCTGACCATCCTCATGCTGCGCATGGCGCTGCACAAGCTGCCGCCGGCCAACATGGCCGCATCCAGCTGGCTGGCGTTGGGCCCGATCGGCACCGGGGCGCTGGGCATGCTGCTGCTGGGTGGCGACGCGCCCGCGGTGTTCGCGGCCAATGGCCTGGGGAACCTGGGTGAAGTGGCACGCGGGTTGGGGCTGGTGGCCGGGATGGTGTTGTGGGGAGCCGGCCTGTGGTGGCTGCTGACCGCGGTACTGATCACCCTGCGCTACATGCGCCAGGGCATGCCGTTCAATCTGGGCTGGTGGGGTTTCACCTTCCCGCTGGGGGTGTACAGCCTCGCCACCTTGAAGCTGGCGGCCTGGCTGGGCCTGGGTTTCTTCACGGTGTTCGGGCAGGTGCTGGTGGTGATGCTGGCGCTGCTCTGGCTGGTGGTGGCGAGCCGCACACTCAAAGGCGCTTGGCGTGGTGAGCTGTTCACCTCGCCCTGTATCGCAAATCGTTGAATGTGCTGACCTTTTAGTGGGTGGTCGCGCTCCCCGGTTACCTGGCAGTGCTTGAGAACGCTGCGTACCTGTGGGAGCGGTTTACCCGCGAAGAAGCCACCGTGGCTTTCAAGCCGATAGGCGGAGGATTGACAGCGTTCAGGGCAGCAGGAATACTCTCGGAAAAATTCATATATATGTTTATATAACAAGACGAGAGACAGGCCCCATGAACACACTGCCCGGTGATGCGCGTCTGCCCCGCTACCAACAGCTGCGCGACCATATGGTCGAGCAGATCGCCAACAACCGCTGGCGCCCCGGTGAGGCCATTCCCACCGAAGCGGCCCTGGCCAGCGAGTTCGACATGTCGGTCGGCACCGTACGCAAGGCCGTCGATGTGCTGGTGACCGAGGGCGTGCTGGAGCGCCAGCAAGGCCGCGGCACCTTCATTCGTCGGCCGCAGTTTCAATCCTCGCTGTTCCGCTTCTTCCGCTTCGAGTCGGCCAACGGCGAACGTGTCGTGCCCGAGAGCCGCATCCTGTCCATCGAGCCAGTCCCGGCGCCCTCGGCGGTTGCCAGTGCCCTGGGCTTGGCGCCGGAAGCCGACGTCATTCACATCGTGCGCCTGCGTCTGCTCGGTGCCCAGCCGGTGTTGGCCGAGGAAATCTGGCTGCCACGGCAGACGTTCCAGCCACTGCTTGAGGTCGAGCTGGACCGCAAGGGCCCGCTGCTCTACCCGATCTACGAAGAGCTGTGCGGTCAGGTGGTGGCCTATGCCGAGGAGACCCTCACGGCCGAGTCGGTCGATGCCGTTCACGCGCGCCTGCTGCAGATGCCGGAGGGCAGCCCGGTGGTGGTGATCGAGCGTCTGGCCCGTGACTACGCCGGCAAACCGTTGGAATGGCGCCGTTCGCGCGGCCATGCCGAGCACTTCCGCTACCGCATCGATATTCGCTGACCGGGCGTTTCACGCCCCGTTGTGACTTCCGGCGCCGTGCCAGCACGGTGCCGTGGTTCTGCCTGCCTGGCCGGCGTGCGTCCGGCTGCCCCTGACCTCGCACACACGACATAGAAGGATAAGAAATCATGTTCAGTTGGTATCGCGAAATCACCTCGCGCGAACGCAAGACGTTCTGGGCCTGCTTTGGTGGCTGGTCGCTCGACGCCCTTGAAGTGCAGATGTTTGGCCTGGCCATCCCGGCGCTGATCGCCGCGTTTTCCCTGACCAAGGGCGATGCTGGGCTGATCAGTGGCCTGACGCTGGTCACCTCGGCGATCGGTGGCTGGCTTGGCGGTACGTTGTCCGACCGTTACGGCCGGGTGCGTACCCTGCAATGGATGATCCTCTGGTTCTCCTTCTTCACCTTCCTGTCGGCCTTCGTCACCGGCTTCTACCCGCTGCTGTTCGTCAAGGCCATGCAGGGCTTCGGCATTGGTGGCGAGTGGGCCGCAGGCGCGGTGCTGATGGCCGAGACCATCAACCCGAAATACCGCGGCAAGGTCATGGGTACGGTGCAGAGCGCCTGGGCCGTGGGCTGGGGCCTGGCGGTGGGGCTGTTTGCGCTGATCTATTCGCTGGTGCCGCAGGAGTTCGCCTGGCGGGTGATGTTCTTCGTCGGCCTGCTGCCGTCGCTGCTGATCATCTGGGTGCGGCGCAACGTACCCGAGCCGGACAGCTTCCAGCGCCTGCAGAAGGAAAAGGCCATTCCCGTCAGCTTCACCAAGTCCATGGCCGGCATCTTCCGTCCTGAACTGCTGCGCGTGACCCTGCTGGGCGGACTGCTGGGTTTGGGTGCCCATGGTGGTTACCACGCGGTGATGACCTGGCTGCCGACCTTCCTCAAGACCGAGCGCAACCTCTCGGTGCTCAACTCCGGCGGCTACCTGGCGGTGATCATCTTCGCCTTCTGGTGTGGTTGCGTGGTCAGTGGCCTGCTCATCGACCGCATTGGTCGGCGCAAGAACATCCTGTTGTTCGCCCTGTGCTGCGTGCTGACGGTGCAGGCCTATGTGTTCTTCCCGCTGAGCAATACGCAGATGTTGTTCCTCGGCTTCCCGCTGGGCTTCTTCGCCGCCGGCATTCCCGCGAGTCTGGGGGCGTTCTTCAACGAGCTGTACCCGGCTGATGTGCGCGGTGCCGGGGTGGGCTTCTGCTACAACTTCGGCCGGGTGCTGTCGGCCGTGTTCCCGTTCCTGGTCGGTCACATGAGCGAATCCATGTCGCTGGGGGCCGCCATCGGCATCGATGCCGGCATCGCCTACGGCGTGGCGGTGATCGCCGCACTGTGTCTGCCGGAAACCCGCGGTCGCAACCTCGAGGCTCCGGTCTCGCCGCAGGTTGCGGGTGTGGTCGCCAAGTAACCTTCAATCTTCACGAATGAGCATCATGCCGCAAACCCCTGTATCCCCGTTCACTGCGATCGACAGCCACGCCCACGTGTTCAGCCGTGGGCTGAACCTGGCAGCGGAGCGCCGTTACGCACCCACCTACGATGCGCCGCTGGGCGACTACCTCGCCCAGCTGGCCGGGCACGGTTTCAGCCATGGCGTATTGGTGCAGCCGAGCTTTCTCGGCACCGACAACAGCTACCTGCTGGCGGCGTTGCAAACCGCGCCCAGGCAATTGCGCGGTGTGGTGATGCTCGAGCCTGGCGTTGCGCGCGACACCCTTGAGCAGATGGCGTGCCTCGGTGTACGCGGTGTGCGCCTGAATCTGATGGGGCAGGCCCTGCCTGATCTGCGCGACGCCGGTTGGCGGCCACTGCTGGAGCTGATCGGCGATCTGGGCTGGCATGTCGAGCTGCATCGACAGGTAGCCGATGTACCGGCACTGGTGCGTGCCTTGCAGCCCTATGGTGTGGATATCGTGATCGATCACTTCGGCAGGCCGGATGCGCGCCTGGGGTTGGGGCAGCCGGGATTTGCCGAGCTGCTGACCCTCGGCGGGCAGGGCAAGGTATGGGTGAAGGTATCGGGGATCTATCGATTGGGCGGCGCGCCTGGGCAGAACCTGGATTTCGCCCGCCAGGCCCTGTGCGCCCTGGAGGCGCACTATGGCGCGGACCGGTTGATGTGGGGCAGCGACTGGCCGCATACCCAGCATGAATCGGTGATGAGCTTTACCGCGGTGGTCGAGCAGTTCGATGCCCTGGGCTGCTCGGCGTCGCTGCGTCGGGCGCTGTTGGTGGACACGGCGCGGGGGTTGTTCGGGTTCGCGTAGGAGCGGAGGTTCGTCGCTCCGACTTGCCCGTGAAAGGAATACCGTGATGCATGGCACCGGCTACGCCGGTGTTCGCGGGACCAGCCCGCTCCTACAGGGATTGGGCTGGTCTTTCGATTTTGAGCAGGACAGTTGCTCCTGCAAGTAGCGCGCGGTGTCGGGTAGGAGCGGGGGCGCTGCGATTTGCTCGCGAACACCCATGCACCGCGGTGTGCTTTTCGCGGGCAAGCCCGCTCCTACAAGGGGAGCTCGGGCTGTCAGAGTTGGAACCGGCTGATCATCTGCTGCAAATGCCCACCCAGCCGTGCCAGTTCGACGCTGGACACCGAGGTCTGCTCACTGGCCTCGGCGGTCTGCTCGGAAATGTCCCTCACCGTCACCACGCTGCGGCTGATCTCCTCGGCCACGGCGCTCTGCTGCTCGGAGGCGGCGGCGATCTGCTGGTTCATCAACTGGATGCCCGACACCCGCTGAGTGATGCCCTCCAGCGCAACGCCGGCCTCGCGTACCAGTGCCACGCTGCTTTCGGTCAGGCTCTGGCTTTCTTCCATCAGGTCGCTGACCGAGCGCGTGCCTTGCTCCAGGCTGCTGATCGCCGATTCGATTTCTTCGGTCGAGGCCTGGGTGCGCTGGGCCAGGCTGCGTACCTCGTCGGCGACCACGGCAAAGCCACGACCGGCCTCGCCAGCGCGGGCGGCCTCGATGGCGGCGTTGAGCGCCAGCAGGTTGGTCTGCTCGGCCACGGCCTTGATCACGTCCATCACCTTGCCGATGCGTTGGCTTTCGTTGCGCAGGGCGTCCATCGCCTCATTGGTGGCGTCGACCTGGCTGGCCAGGCGGCCGATCTGGGTCACGGCGCGGGTGACCACACTGTCGCCTTCGCGAGCCTCGAGATCGGTGGCGCTGGCGGCCACCGAGGCTTCGCCGGCATTGCGCGCGACTTCCTGCACGGTGGCGGCCATTTCCTGCATCGCAGTAGCGACCTGGTCGGTCTCCTGGCGCTGGCTGCTGGCGCCGGCGCTGGTTTGCGCGGTGATCGCCGAGAGCTCTTCGGTGGCACTGGCAATCTGCGAGATGCCGTCGCGCACGCCGCCGATCAGCTGGCGCAGCTTGGCAGTCATGCCATGCAGGCTGTTCTGCAACTGGCCGAGTTCATCGCGGCGATTGCTGCTGGGTTGTTCGCCCAGGTTGCCGTCGGCCACCTGCTCCATGGCGCGCAGCACCCGTTGCAGCGGCTGGCTGATCTGCCGGGCGATCAGTATCGCCAGCAGGGCACCGAGCAGCAGGGCGAGGGCGGTGGTGGCGAACTGCAGCGTCTTGGCGAACTGACTGTCATTGACCACGGCCACTGCCTGGCTGTCGAGCAATTGGCCGATCAGGGTGGTGAGGGTCGCGACGTCATTGCCCATGTTGGCGCGGTAGTCCATCAGTTTGCGGGTTTCGCCGCGGAAGGCCTCGACGGCGGCGGCGTAGGCGCGCACCTGTTCGTTCAGTTGGCGGAATTGTTCGGCGAACTGGCCATTGAATACCGCGGTCAGGGCTGGCAGGTCGTTCACCGTGGTGGTGATCTGTGCATTCATCGCCTGCTCGGTGTCGGTGTTGGTGTTGCCGGTGTAGCCACGCACCTGGTAGCGCAGCAGGATCAGGTTCTCGCGGATCTGATTGATCGCTTCGCTGCGCACGTAGCGCTGTTCGGCATCGGGCAACGCGCGGACCTGCTTGCGGATGCTGTCGATCGTGGCGAACGACTGGGTGGCAAGCCCACCCATCTCCTTTTGCGCCGCGCGCATGGTGCGGTAAGACTGCAGGCTCTGTTCCTGGTTGCGCGCGTAGGCCTGCAGGGCCTGCTCGGCCTTGTCGAGGGTCTGCAGGTTGGTCGCGTTGCGCAGGATGCCGTGGAGTTTCGCCAGGGGGGCCTGGAAGGCCGCCAGTGCCTGCTGCAACGCCTTGCCTTGTTCTTCGTCACCATTGGACATGGCGTGGCGCAAGCGCGCCTCGCGCAGATCGCCCAGGGCATCGTTGAGTGCGGAGACGTCGCTGACCACTTCGCTGCGCCGCACCAGGCTGCCCAGGGCGTCCCAGCCGATCAGCGACTGGGTCAGGGTCAGCAGGAGGACCAGGCCAAAACCGAGGCCGAGTTTGTGTGCGATCTTCAGATCGCCGAACCAGGTGAACATCTGCTGCTGTGCTCCTTTTCTTGTGCGTTGGAGGAGAGCCGAAGGCTGATCCTGTTATCGGATGTAGTCATCTATATGAATTATCGGCAGCCTTGCAACATTCTGAAAAGGGGTTGCAGAAAAAATAATGGCATATAGCCATTAATTGGTTCGTCGGCGTGATGCGCTTCGCAGGCCTGTTGCCAGGGGTGGGCAATCGCGTGCAGATTTGTGGCTTCTCGCGATGAGCGGACCTCCAATTGACAACGCCCTCTCAGGAACAAGGACGATGAGTCATTCCTCGCAATTCACCTTGCTCGGCAAGCGGCGCTTCCTGCCGTTCTTCATCACCCAGTCGCTGGGTGCCTTCAACGACAACCTGTTCAAGCAGTCGCTGATCCTGGCGATCCTCTACAAGCTGAGCCTGGAGGGCGACCGGTCGATCTGGGTCAACCTCTGCGCGCTGCTGTTCATCCTGCCGTTCTTCCTGTTCTCGGCGCTGGCCGGGCAGTTTGGCGAGAAGTTCGCCAAGGATGCGTTGATCCGTGCGATCAAGCTGGCTGAAGTGGTGATCATGTTGATCGGCGCGGTGGGCTTTCTCAGTGATCACCTGGAACTGATGCTGCTGACATTGTTTGCCATGGGCACTCATTCGGCGCTGTTCGGGCCGGTGAAGTACTCGATCCTGCCTCAGGCCTTGCGCGAAGACGAACTGGTCGGCGGCAACGGGCTGGTGGAAATGGGCACCTTCCTGGCGATCCTGGCCGGCACCATCGGTGCCGGGGTGATGATGTCCTCGGGCAACTACGCCACGGTGGTGGCTGGAGGCATCGTCGGCACTGCGGTGCTCGGCTACCTGGCCAGCCGCTGGATCCCGCGGGCGGCGGCGGTGGCGCCGCAGATGAAGCTGGATTGGAATATCTTCAAGCAGTCCTGGGCCACCCTGCGCCTGGGCCTGGGGCAAACCCCGGCGGTGTCGCGCTCGATCGTCGGCAACTCGTGGTTCTGGTTCGTCGGGGCGATCTACCTCACGCAGATCCCGGCCTATGCCAAGGACTGGCTGCACGGCGACGAGACCGTGGTCACGCTGGTGCTGACGCTGTTCTCGGTGGGCATTGCCGTCGGTTCGCTGCTGTGCGAACGCCTGAGTGGGCGCAAGGTGGAGATCGGCCTTGTGCCGTTCGGCTCTTTCGGCCTGACCCTGTTCGGTCTGCTCTGCTGGTGGCATTCGGGTGACGTGCCGGCCGCTGCTGCGCCGCACGATTGGCTGAGCCTGTTGGGCATGAGCCAGGCCTGGTGGATCATGGTCTCGATCGTCGGGCTTGGTGTGTTCGGCGGTTTCTACATCGTGCCGCTCTACGCCCTGATCCAGGCGCGTACGCCTGAAGACCAGCGCGCCCGGGTGATCGCCGCGAACAACATCCTCAATGCCCTGTTCATGGTGGTCTCGGCGATCGTCACCATCGTCCTCTTGAGCCTGGCCGACCTCAGCATCCCGCAGCTGTTCCTGGTGGTGTCGCTGCTCAACATTGCGGTCAACGCCTACATCTTCCGCATTGTTCCTGAATTCACCATGCGCTTCCTGATCTGGTTGCTCAGCCATTCGATGTACCGCGTCGAGCACCGCGACCTCGATCGTATCCCTGACGAGGGGCCGGCGCTGTTGGTGTGCAACCATGTGTCGTTCGTCGATGCGCTGCTGATCGGCGGTGCGATCCGTCGACCGATCCGTTTCGTCATGTACTACAAGATCTACAACCTGCCGGTGCTCAACTTCGTGTTCCGCACTGCCGGGGCCATTCCGATTGCCGGGCGCAGCGAGGACGAGGCGACGTACGAGCGGGCCTTTGCGCGCATTGCCGAGTACCTGCGGGCCGGTGAGGTGGTGTGCATCTTCCCGGAAGGCAAGCTGACCGCCGATGGTGAGATCGATGTGTTCAAGGGTGGCGTCAGCCGGATTCTCCAGGAGACGCCGGTGCCGGTGATTCCGCTGGCCTTGCAGGGGTTGTGGGGGAGTTTCTTCAGCCGTGATCCGGCCAAGGGCTTCCTGCGTCGATTGTGGTCGCGGGTGACCCTGGTGGCGGGTGCCGCCATCCCGGTGGAGGCGGCCCAGCCTGAAGCGCTGCGCGAGGAGGTCAGTGCCTTGCGCGGCGACTTGCGTTGAGGGGAGGGTGGAAGGTCAGCTGGCGCTGACCTTCAGGCCGATCAGGCCGGCGACGATCAGCGCAACGCTGATCAGGCGCACCAATGCCATGGATTCGCCGAACAGGATGATGCCGGCGATTACCGTGCCGACTGCGCCGACGCCGGTCCAGATGGCGTAGGCAGTGCCCAGCGGCAATTCCTTCATGGCCAGGCCTAGCAGGCCCAGGCTCACGGCCATGGCGGCGACGGTCAGTGCAGTGGGGAGTGGGCGAGTGAAGCCATCGGTGTATTTGAGGCCGATAGCCCAGCCGACTTCGAACAGGCCGGCGAAGAACAGGATGATCCAGGACATGATGATTCTCCATCGTTGAAAGATGGGGCCGTCCCCGGATTGGTCACGCCTTGCGTCGTGAGGTCGTCCTCACAGTGCGCACTATATTGCACATCTGCCGGGTGACAAGCAAGTGGTGCCTGTCCGGGCCTCTTCGCGGGCAAGCCCGCTAGCTGTCTTGCGTTTGGGAGCGGGCTTGCCCGCGAAGAGGCCCGCCCGCTCAGTGCCCGACCTGCGCCTGTTCCTCCCCGGCACCGCGGGGCTCTTCCATGCGCCTGAACCAGGTCGAGAGCAAGGCCCCGGAGATGTTGTGCCAGACGCTGAACAGCGCGCTGGGCACCGCCGCCAGCGGTGAGAAATGCGCCGCTGCCAGGGCCGCGCCCAAGCCTGAGTTCTGCATCCCCACCTCCAGCGCCAGCGACTTGCGCTGGGCCAGGGGCAGCTTGCACAGCTTGCCGGTCAGATAGCCCAGCAGGAAGCCGAAGCTGTTGTGCAGGATCACCACCGCCATGATCAGCAGGCCGGACTCGGCGATCTTCGCCTGGCTGGCCGCGACCACCGCGCAGACGATCATCACGATGCTCACCACCGACACCAGTGGCAGCACCTGCACCGCCAGTTGCACCCGCGCACCGAGCAGCTTCTGCGCCAGCACGCCGAGCACGATCGGCAGCATCACCAACTGCAGGATCGACCAGAACATGTCCATGAACGAGACCGGCAGCCAGGCCGAGGCCAGGAACCAGATCAGCGCCGGGGTCAGCAAGGGCGCGAGCAGGGTGGTCACTGCGGCGATGGCCACGGCCAGTGCCAGATCGCCCTTCGACAGCCAGACCATCACGTTCGAGGCGGTGCCGCTCGGGCAGCAGCCGACCAGGATCACGCCCACGGCGATTTCCGGTGGCAGGTGAAACAGTTGGCACAGCAGCCAGGCAACGCCCGGCATGATCACGAAATGCGCCACCACTCCCAGCGCCACGCGCCAGGGTTGACGGGCGAGGGCGGCGAAGTCGTCGAGCTTGAGCGTAAGGCCCATGCCGAACATCACCAGCCCCAGCAGTGGCACGATGGCTACCTTCAGGGCGATGAACCATTGCGGTTGCAGGAAGGCCAGACAGGCGAACACCAGCACCCAGAGGGCGAAGGTGTTGCCGACGAAACGGCTGAAGGCGGCGAGGGCGCGCATGGGGGATTCCTTTTCTATTTATAGCTTTGTGAAATTCACTGGCCCTTTCGCGGGACAAGTCGGTGCTGGCGACCACACAACCACCCAGCACCGGCCTTTCAACCTGAATCAGACCCCCTGCGGAATCTCTTCCCCACCCAGGGCTTCGAACAGCACCGGCAGGAATTCGTTGAGGGTCATCATCATCAACAGGAAGCTGGCGTCGAACTGTTGCGCGGCTTCGTCGCCACCATCCTGCTCGGCCTGCTCCTGCAGCAGTTCCTCGAACTTCAGGCGCTTGATCACCATCTTGTCGTCGAGCACGAACGACAGTTTGTCTTGCCAGGCCAGGGCCAGTTGCGTGACCAGCTTGCCGGTGCTCAGGTGCAACTGGATTTCCTCGCTGGCCAGGTCCTGGCGCTTGCAGCGCACGATGCCACCGTCTTCGGCGGTGTCGCGCAGCTCGCATTCGTCCAGTGGATAGAAGCCTTCGGCAGGCTGCTGCGACTTGACCCAGTCGGTCATGGTCGCGGTCGGGGCGATCTTCACGGTGGCCGGGCGCACCGGCAGCGAACCCATGACTTCACGTAGCGTGGAGAGCAGGTCTTCGGCGCGCTTGGCGCTGGCCGAGTTGACCAGGATCAGGCCCTGGCGCGGGGCGATGGCAGCGAAGATCATCGAGCGGCGGATGAAAGCACGCGGCAGGAAGGCCTGGATGATCTCGTCCTTGATCTGGTCGCGTTCCTTCTTGTAGACCTTGCGCATCTGCTCGGTCTCGATCTCTTCGACCTTCTCCTTGACCGCATCGTTGACCACGCTGCTGGGCAGGATGCGTTCTTCCTTGCGTGCGGCAATCAACAGGAATTCACCGCTGACGTGTACCAGGGGAGCGTCTTCGCCCTTGCCGAACGGAGCGACGAAGCCGTAGGTGGTCAGCTCCTGGCTGGCGCAGGGGCGGGCCGGCTTGCTGGCCAAGGCGGTCTCCAGCGCTTCAGGCTCGAACGGGACATCCTGGGTCAGGCGGTAGGTCAGCAGGTTCTTGAACCACATGAGGGGGAATCTCTCCTTAATGCATAAGGCGGGCATTATTCTCCGAGCAGTGGTTGCAGGCCAACCCTGTCAGAGGGCCAGCAGTGACTTATTCATAGGTCTTTGAAAGATCAGATAAAAAATTTGAAAAAAGTGCTTGCCAGGGTACAGGGTCCTCCGTAGAATGCGCGCCACACCGAGACGAAGGGTGATTAGCTCAGCCGGGAGAGCATCTGCCTTACAAGCAGAGGGTCGGCGGTTCGATCCCGTCATCACCCACCACTCGATGTATAGCGCAGCGGTAGTTCAGTCGGTTAGAATACCGGCCTGTCACGCCGGGGGTCGCGGGTTCGAGTCCCGTCCGCTGCGCCATATTCCAGCTTCCAGGGCCCACTGAACACCCGGAAGCCACAAAGAAAGCGACCTTAGGGTCGCTTTTTTTGTTTCTGGCTTGCGCAAACACCACGGGGGCTGTCCATCGACACCCCCGTGGTGTTTCAGCTTCAGGGTTTGGCCACGTGCCAGACCTGGCCGACCCCTTCGCCGGTGGTATCGCCCGGCTTCTGGTCCTTGACCCAGCCGTACAGCGGCTGGTCTTTGTAAGCCCACTGCTTGCTGCCATCGTCGCGGGTAATCACGCTGTAGCCATCGGCGGCCTTGGCGTAGGGGCCGGCGGCCAGCGGCGGCCAGTTCTGCGCACATTGACCGTTGCACGCCGACTTGCCAGCGCTGTCCTTGGTGAAGGTGTAGAGGGTCAGGCCTTTGCTGTCGACCAGGACCTTGCCCAGGGCGCTGTCGCCGACCTTCGCGGGGGCATCAGCCAAGGCCAGGCCAGACACGCAGGTCAGAGCCAATGAAAGAACGAGTGCGCTTTTCTTCAACATGAGAGATACCTCTGGCGGTTATCCGAATCCGATCGGGGGAATGATGGCCTTATGCATCGGCCATGCAGGGACAACGCCCCGGTGTCAGCTTCTATTCCCGTGTTCGATGAATATTTTTTCCGTCCCTGGTGCCGCCCTGGGTCAGCAGGCACGCCGGGTTCGCATCTACGCCTTCAACTCGCTGGCTCATTGCGTCAGAATCCCCCTACACGCCGGATGCAGCCAGCAGGCCGCGCGCCGGCTCTACCTTGCAAGCAGAGACCGACCATGCAGGATGCCAGCACCTCTCCAACGCCCACGCCGTCGACCCCACTGCTGGGTATCGACCTGGGGACCACCAACAGCCTTATCGCAGTCTGGCAGGACGGCAAGGCGCAGCTGATCGCCAACGCCGTGGGCGAGGTGCTGACGCCGTCGGTGGTCAGCGTCGACGACGACGGCAGCATCCTGGTGGGCAGCGCCGCCCGCGCCCGCCTGACCACCCACCCCCACCGCACCGCTGCGGCCTTCAAGCGCTTCATGGGCAGTGACAAGCGCTTCGAGCTCGGCGAGCACCGCTTCACCCCGGAAGAACTCTCGGCTCTGGTGCTGGGCGCGTTGAAGCAGGATGCCGAGGCGTATCTGGGGTGCCCGGTCAGTGAAGCGGTGATTTCGGTGCCGGCCTATTTCAGCGACGAGCAGCGCAAGCGCACGGTCTTCGCTGCGGAGCTGGCGGGGCTGAAGGTGCAGCGCCTGATCAACGAGCCGACCGCGGCCGCCATGGCCTACGGGCTGCACGAGCAGAAGTTCGAGCGCACCCTGGTGTTCGACCTGGGCGGCGGGACCTTCGACGTCACTGTGCTGGAATACGCCTTGCCGCTGATCGAGGTGCATGCCTCAACCGGTGACAACTATCTGGGGGGCGAGGACTTCACCGAGGCCTTGCTCAATGCCTGCCTGCGTGACTGGAACCTCAGTGCCGAAACCCTGGAGCCCCAGGCGCTGTCGAGCCTGCATGATGCGATCGAGCAGCTGAAACGCGAGGTGGGCGAGGGCAGTCGCACCCTGCACTGGAGCGGTGATGGCCAGGCCCGCGAATGGGTGCTTGATCAGGCCCGGCTGCAGTCGATCTGGGCGCCGTTGCTGGCACGGGTACGGACCCCCATCGAGCAGGCCCTGCGTGATGCGCGCCTGAGCCCGCGCGAACTGGACAGCCTGGTGCTGGTCGGTGGGGCCACGCGCATGCCGCAGATCCAGCAACTGGTGGCCAAGCTGTTCGGCCGCCTGCCGTACCGCCACCTCGATCCGGACACCATCGTCGCTCTTGGCGCCGCCAGCCAGGCAGCCTGCAAGGCGCGGGATTCGGCGATCGACGAGTTGATCCTGACCGATGTCTGTCCTTACACCCTGGGGGTCGCCTCGTCCCGTGGCGAGGACGTGTCCGGGGCCTTTACCCCGATCATCGAGCGCAACACGGTGATCCCCACCTCGCGTGTGCAGCGCTTCTACAGCAGCCATCCGGAGCAGAAAGTGGTGCGCATCGCCGTGTACCAGGGGGAGCGGCCCTGGGTGCGCGACAACATTCTGGTCGACAGTTTCGAGATTCCGTTGCAGCCGACCGGCCAGGTGCAGTCGCTGGATGTGCGCTTCAGCTACGACATCAATGGCCTGCTCGAAGTGGACGTGACGTTCCTCGAAACCGGGCACAAGCACAGCCACAGCATCGACCGCAGCCCGACCGGGCTGGACAGCGACGCCCGCCAGGCCAGCCACGAGCGTCTGGCGAGATTGAAGATCCACCCGCGCGACGCCTTGCCCAATCGCACCCTGCTGGCCCGCCTGGAGCGCGCCTGGATGCAGAGCCTGGGCGATGAGCGCGACCTCATCGGCAGTTGGCTGGACGCCTTCAATGCCGTGCTCGCTGGCCAGCAGGCCACCGAGATCAGTCGCCAGCGCCAGCAGTTGAGCCAGGCGCTGGACGAGCTGCGCTACTGATCAGGGATGGTTCAGGCGCCGCAGGGCCACTTGCAGGCCCAGTTGCAACTGGTCGGGGTCGTCCGGTGAAGGGCCATAGCGGTTGGCCAGCTTGTCGCCGGGTAGCCCCACCAGAAGCAGCGGTGCGAATGGCAGCAGGCGGCTGACGGCCAACAACCCCACCAGTGCCCAGACGCCCTGGCCCAAGTCGCGCAAGCGCCGCAGGAAGGATGTCAACAGCAGCAACACGACAAGGGTCCAGAGCATCGGGCTCTTGGTCGCGGTGGTCAGCGCCGTGCCCGCCAGCAGCATCACGATCACGTGGGCGATGAGGTCGCTGCGATTGAGGCGGCTGTCCAGGCGCCAGAATGCCCAGGAGGGTACCGGCGTCTGGCTGACACGGGCCATCAGCAAGCGTTCGGCGCGAGCCAGTATCGCCATGCTGGCGCAGCGCAGGCCGGTGTCCTGGTCCGGGTCATCCTTGGCTTTCTGCAGGCGCATCAGGCTGCGGGTGCCTGGCGGGGATGCGGATTTGACCAGGTGATTGAAGGCATCGAGGATCTCGTTGAGCAGCTTGCCGTCGACCTTCTCTTCCTGCTCTACCGCTTGGCGCGGCGGACGTTTGACCTTGCCGGCGATCAGGCCATCGCGCAGCGGGGCGAACCAGGGGCTGTCGTTGTTCATCGCCTCGAGGCGATCGCGCAAGCGGGCGCGCTGTTGAGCATCGAGCTCTGGGTCGTGGTATAGCACTGCGCATAGCAGCATGTAGCCCAGTGGGTGGCCGTCGAGGGTACCGACGTCTTCTTCCAGGCATTCGAGCAGACGTACCGCGCTGGGCAGGCGAGTGCTGCCGAATACGTAACCCAGTGTGTGCAGGCGGCTGGCGACCAGGGCCTGCAGCGGGTCGCGGTCGTCCATCCAGCCGAGCAGGGCATTGTGTTCGTTGAACTGAGCCTGACGGGCGATCAGTACCTTGTGCAGGGGGGCGAACGGATGGTCGCTCGGGTAGGTGAGCTGGGCGGCCAGTTGCGGTGGCGCCAGGTCCAGCCAGCGTTGCGGCTGTTGCGCCGTGGCCAGCATGAACAACTGCTGGCGATGCCAGTTCCACAGTGCTTCGCCCTCGACCATCGGCGGCAGCTCGATGCCGTTCAGTGCCAGTTCCTCCATCAGCACCAGGCCGAATGGCACGGTGAACATGCGGCGCATGTCGAAATGCTCGTTCAGCTCGCCCAGCGCTCGTGGCGAATAAACCCGCATGCGCCGCAGCCACTCGCGGCAGGCCGGGTGCAGTGCGTCGGACTTGAGCGCCTCTGGCAGTTCCACCGGCCCCTCGTCACGTGCGCAGTACTCCACCAGTGCACGCGCCACCGGTGAGTGTTCGAGCCAATGCAGTTGCTGCGCCGCCTGGCGCTGGAAGCCTTCGAGGATCAAGGCATCGAGCGGGTCGTTGCCCAGGCGCTCATCGACAATGGTGCGCAGCAAGCCGGCTTCGCCGCGTTGCAGGGCCCAGGCCTGCCAGTAGCGGCGGTGCAATTCGCGATCGTCCTGGTTGGGCAGCAGCCAGGCGAGCAGCGGCAGTTCGTCGTCGCCGTCCAGGCGCCAGTCGATGTAGGTGGCGGCGATACCCTCAAGGCCCAGGCGCGAGGCTTCGGACCAGCGCGCCAGTGTCTGCGGCGACTGTGCCGGGCTGCCCAGGACCTGTGCCGGATCGGCCAGGTCGGCGGGCCAGGTGTCGGGCGTGCTCTGCTGGTCGAGGGCCTGGATCAGCAGTGGCAGGCGTTGCGGCTGGTAGCGCGCGCAGAGGTCGAGCAGCCAGCGTTCGGCCTGCGGGTGGCGGTGTTCGCGCCACAGCCGTAGCCAGCAGTCCAGGGCTTGCTGCTCGGCGCCCAGGGCGTCGGCCTGGCGGGCCAGCAAGAACAGCAGGTCGACATCGTCCGGCGCCTGCTGGTGCTGGAGCTGCAGGCGTGCATGCAGGGTGAGGCTGCCGATGCCGACCTGGCTGAACTGTTCGGTCAGACGCTGAACCAGATGCTCGTCGTCGGGGAACGCCACGCAGGTGTGGCACCCGGCGAACTGTGCGTACTCGAACAGCGGGCGCTCCTGATGGTAGTAGCCGAGGCTGCGGAAGTACCAAAGGGTTTCCAGTTGCGCGGCGGGGGACCAGCTTTGCATCAGGCGGGTGTCGAAGGGATCGGGTTCCTCGATGCGCTGCAGGAAGGCCTCTATCTCCTGGGCATCCTCCGGCGCCAGGCGCAGCAACTGCTCGGCCCAGCCCATGCGCTGGGCCAGCAGGCGTGCGCACTGGTACGAGATCGGTCCGCAGTTGCGCAGGTTGTGCAGCAGTCGCCAGCTGAGGTCTTCCAGTTGCTCCAGGGGCAGTTCGTCGAGCTGGGCGATGTAGTTCTGCCAGGCTTGGGGTTCGTAACGGCGAGTGGAGTCTTCGAGCAGTGCATGGAACGCCTCGAAGGCTTCGCTGGTGGACGCTTCGCTCTGTCCGTCGGCTGCTTGCTGCTCGGACGCCGCGCCGGTTTCGGCGTGTTCGCGGGCCAGGCGCTGTGCTTCCTCGTAGGCGGCGCGCAGGGCCTGGAAGCCTTCGGGGTCGGTTTCCGGATGGTGCGTCGGCAGGCGGCCGCGGTAGGCCTGGCGGATGGTGTCGAGGTCTTGGGTCGGCTCGATGCCCAGGCGAATCCAGCAACTCATGACCAGCAGTCCTCTTCCAGTGATGCCGGGCGTTCCGGCTCAGGCAACGGCAGTTCCCAGGGCAGGTCGGCGAGCAGCGCGTTGGCGCCGATCCTCAGGTTCAGAGCAATGCAGCGATTCCAGTGTTCGTTACCCTGACGCTCCAGGTTGGCGGCGAACGTTTCGTCGCTGCTGTCGGAGACATTCCACAGCGCCTTGCCGAACAGGTACCCGGCGATGTAGCTGTCCCAGCGGTTGTAGTAATGGCGAGCGCGCAAGGCCAGGCGATAGTGCAGGTAGAGGCTTTCGTCGCGGCTGATATGGCCCTTTTTCACCCCGGCGCGCAGCAGAAAGCTCATGCGTCCGATGTCCCAGGCGCGGGTTCCGCCCGGGCCGCAGTCGGGAAAGGTGCGGGCGGCGTAGTTGTACTTGACCTGGTCACGTGGTGTCAGCGTAGCGAGCAGTGCCTGCCACTGGCTTGGCAGGCAGCGCTGGAACTGCCAGTAGGCGTTGCTCATCTCGCTGGCGTGACCGTTGTCGGCCATGCCGAGCACGTCGAGCAACTGGGCACGGGTGCTGATGCCCCAGCCGCTTTCCAGGTCGGTCTGGTCTTCGCCTTCGAAGTATTCGGCGGCGGTGTAGCTGGCACCGTTGAGTGCGGCCATCGGGGCGGAGAGGGCATGCAGCCAATGCTGTGCGGATTCGTCCATGAAGAGTGTCCGGGGCGAGGGGTGTGGCGCGATTGTAGAGAGGCAGCAAGGGGGCCGTCTACGCAGGCCTCAACGCCGGCCTTCTTCCGCTCGCAGCGTCAGCACTTCATAGCCCTGCTCGGTCACCGCGACGGTGTGCTCCCACTGCGCCGACAGCCCGCCATCGCGGGTGATCACCGTCCAGCCATCTTTCAGCGTGCGCGTGCCGCGGGCGCCCTGGTTGATCATCGGTTCGATGGTGAACACCATCCCGGGCTTGAGTTTCAGGCCCATGCCGCGCTGGCCGTAGTGCAGCACCTGCGGCGCTTCGTGCATCTGCCGGCCGATGCCGTGGCCGCAGTACTCGCGTACCACGCTGTAGCCCGCCGCCTCGGCGAACTGCTGGATGGCATGGCCGATATCGCCCAGGGTGGCGCCGGGGCGCACCTGTTCGATGCCTTTCCACAGCGCCTCGTAGGTGGTGTCGACCAGGCGCCGGGCATCCTCGCTGATTGCGCCGATGCGGTACATCTTCGAAGAGTCGGCGATATAGCCGCCCTGTTCCAGGGTGATGTCGACGTTGATGATCGAGCCTTCCTGCAGCACCTCGTCAACCTTGGGCATGCCGTGGCAGACGACCTGGTCCACCGAGGTGTTCAGCGAATAGGGGAAGCCGTACTGGCCCTTGCTCGCCGGGCGCGCCTTGAGCGTCTCGACGATGAAGGCTTCGGCGCGGTCGTTGATCTGCATCGTGGTCACCCCGGCGCGGATGAAACCGTCGAGGTCGGCGAACACCTGTGCCAGCAACTGCCCGGCTCTGCGCATCAATGCCAGTTGCTCGGGGTTCTTGAGTATCACCTCGCTCATTGCAGCAGCTCCTTGAGATTCGCTTGTTCCTGGCGCAGCAGTTGACGCAGCAGTTCCTGGTAGGTGGCCTGGGGGTGCAGTTCGGCGAGCATGCCGATGCGGATCCAGTGTTCGGCCTGAGCGTTGATCGAGCGCGACATCGCGGCGCTGGCGATGCGCAGGTCTTCGTGGAGGTCGTCGCAGATCTTGACGATACCCATGGGGAGTCTTCCTGGTATATGAAGCGTATACGAATCATATAGTCGGTTGGGCGTCGTGTCATCTTCTGGTGCGCGGGGGTATCAAGACGGGGCGGATATCGCGTCGATGTTTTCGCGGGGCGACACGTCCTCCGGGCTGCGCAGGCCTGTGGGTGCGGGTTGCCCGCGCCAAGACCACCGCCATTGCGCAACTGGCCCGCAAATTGCTGATTCAGCTGCATCCGGACCCCTCAACGCCGAGGGGCCCTACATCTTCACGACAAAGGCGCCGTGTTATCCCGCTTGCCCTGCAAGCCGGGTAGCCGGCGCCTTTTGCGTTTTCAGGGAGACCACCCATGAGCAGCAGCGAGGTGCGCAGCGTTTGCCCGTATTGCGGGGTCGGGTGCGGCATTGTCATGACCGTGGCCGAGGACAAGGTGGTCAAGATCAGCGGTGACAAACAGCATCCGAGCAACTTCGGACGCCTGTGCACCAAGGGCCTCACCGCACATCTGCCGTTGTCCGCTGCCGGACGCATGGAGCACGCCTTCGTGCGCCAGCAGCGCAGCCAGCAGCCGGTACGCACCGGCATGGACGACGCCATTGCGCAATCGGCCGCGCGCCTGCGCGCGATCATCGACGAGCACGGGCCGGATGCCGTGGCGCTCTATGTGTCCGGGCAGATGTCGCTGGAGGCTCAATACCTGGCCAACAAGCTGGCCAAGGGCTTTATCCGCACCCGCCATATCGAATCCAACTCGCGGTTGTGCATGGCCAGTGCCGGCAGCGGCTACAAGCAGTCGCTGGGCGCCGACGGCCCCCCGGGCAGCTACCAGGATTTCGAGCGTGCCGAGGTGTTCTTCGTCATTGGCGCCAACATGGCCGACTGTCATCCGATCCTGTTCCTGCGCCTGCTCGACCGAGTGAAGGCCGGGGCTCGGCTGATCGTCGTCGACCCGCGTCGCAGTGCCACCGCCGACAAGGCCGACCTGTTCCTCCAGGTGCGCCCGGGCAGTGATCTGGCTCTGCTCAACGGTTTGCTCTACCTGTTGCACGAGAACGGCCATACAGACATCGACTTCATCGCCCGCCACACCGAGGGCTGGGACGAGATGCCTGCGTTTCTCGCCGACTACACCCCCGAACGGGTCGCGGCCCTGACCGGCCTTGCCGAGGCCGATATCCGTCAGGCGGCTGCCTGGATCGGTGGGGCGTCGGAGTGGATGAGCTGCTGGACCATGGGCCTCAACCAGAGCATCCATGGCACCTGGCACGGCAACGCGCTGTGCAACCTGCACCTGGCCACCGGCGCGATTTGCCGACCTGGCAGCGGACCGTTCTCGCTGACCGGTCAGCCCAACGCCATGGGCGGCCGTGAGATGGGCTACATGGGCCCGGGCCTGCCGGGCCAGCGTTCGGCGCAGGTGGCGGGCGACCGTGCGTTCGTCGAGCAGCAGTGGGGCCTGGCGCCGGGCGCGCTGCGCAGTGAAGGCGGTGAAGGCACGGTGGCGCTGTTCGAGCAGATGAAGGCCGGGCAAGTGAAGGCCTGCTGGATCATCTGCAGCAACCCGGTGGCCAGTGTCGCCAACCGCCAGCAGGTGATCGACGGCCTGCACGAGGCGCAGTTGGTGATCGCCCAGGACGCCTTCCTCGACACCGAGACCAACCGCCATGCCGATATCCTGCTGCCGGCCGCGTTGTGGGCCGAGGGCGAGGGTGTGATGATCAACAGCGAGCGCAACCTCACCCTGATGCCGCGTGCGGTCGCAGCGCCCGGCGAAAGCCTTGAGGATTGGCGCATCATCGCCCGCATCGCCTGTGCCATGGGCTATGCCGAGGCGTTCAGCTATGTCGATGCCGAAGCGGTGTACGACGAGATCCGCCGTTTCTGGAACCCCGCCACCGGCTATGACCTGCGTGGCATCGGCTATGCCGAGCTACGCGACAAACCGCGACAGTGGCCAAGTGCGCCCGGGCGCGTGGATGACCGCAGCCCGCTGCGCTACCTCAATGACGGCAGCAGCCAGGCGCTGCTGCACGACGCTCAAGGCGAGCGGCCCGCGCTGGCCTTTCCTACCCCCAATGGCAAGGCGCGATTCTTTGCCCGGCCCTGGCTGGCGCCGGCCGAGCTGCCGGATGCCGACTTTCCGCTGGTGCTCAACACCGGCCGCGTGCAGCACCAGTGGCACACCCTGACCAAGACCGGCAAGGTGCCGAGCCTGAACAAGCTCGAGCCCGGCCCCTTCGTCGAGATCAATCCCGAGGACGCCCGACGCCTGGGCATCGCCGACAAGGACCAGGTGGCGATCCGCTCGCGCCGCGGCCAGGCCGTGCTGCCGGCACGCATCAGCGAGCGGGTGCTGGTCGGCAACTGCTTTGCCCCTTTTCACTGGAACGACCTGTATGGCGAGCAACTGGCGATCAACGCCGTGACCTGCGATGCCGTCGATCCAACCTCCCTGCAACCGGCCTTCAAGCATTGCGCCGTGACCCTGGAGCGGGTTGCAGGCGAACGCATCGAGGCACTCGAGCTGCCCAGCGCGATCCCTACGGAGTCTGCCCCCATGCCCACCGACACCCTGTCTCGCCTGCTGGGCCTGGACAGCCTGCCGGCCCCCGTCCTGGCGGACGAGGAGCGTCGTTACCTGCAGGGCTTTCTGCTCGGCCTTGGGCAGGCGCGCACAGCGGGGGTGCCCAGCCTGCCGCCCGGTGCGCCGCTCGCACCCGCCAGTCGTTTGTTCGTCGATGGCTTGATCGCCGGCCTGTTCGCCCAGCCGGTGGTGGCGCCGGTCGCCATGGCCGAGGTTGCCAGGCATCGGGTGCTGTGGGCCTCGCAGACCGGCAATGGCGAGGCGCTGGCCGAGCGCTGTGCGGCGCATCTGCGCGAAGCGGGCCTGGCCGTCGAGCTGAGCTGCATGGATGCCGTCAGCCCCAGCCAGTTGCGTGGCGCCGCCAGCGTGCTGCTGATCACCAGCACCTTTGGCGACGGCGATGCGCCTGACTGCGCTTCGGCGTTCTGGCAGGCGTTGCAGGGCGAGGAGGGGGCACAGTGTGCGGCACTGCCCTTCGCCGTGCTGGCGCTGGGTGATTCCAGCTACGACCAGTTCTGCGGCTTTGGCCGCAAGCTCGACCAGCGTCTGGCTGAGCTGGGCGGCCGACGTCTGCTCGATCGGGTCGATTGCGAACCGGATTTCGATCCATCGTTCGCCACATGGCTGCAGGCGTTGTTGCCGCTGCTGGGGCCGACGGCCGCTGCGCAGGTCACAGCCAAGCCGGCGCCAGTGTTCGGCAGGCAGCAGCCCTGCCTGGCTCCCATTATCGAGAACCGTGTGCTCAATGCGCCCGGAGCGACCAAGGAAACGCGCCAGGTGGTGTTCGACCTGCAAGGCACCGGGCTGGTCTACGAGGCAGGTGACGCGCTGGGTGTCTGGCCGCGCAACTGCTCGGCGCTGGTCCAGGAGCTGCTCGAGCTGATGGGGCTCGATGGCCAGACGTGCGTGCAACTGCCCGACTTGCCGGCGATGCCGTTGGCCGAGGCGATGGAGCGGCACCTGGAGATCGCCCGGGTCACTTCGCAACAGCTTGCAGCCTTCAGCCAGGCGCCGCAGGCCGGTGAACTGCGTCGGTTGCTGCTGCCCGAGCACAAGGCCGAACTCACGGACTGGCTGTGGGGGCGGCAGTTGGCCGATGTGCTCGCCGCCTTCGCGCCGCAACTGTCACTGGAGCACTGGTTGACTCTGCTCAAGCCCTTGCAGCCCCGCATGTACTCGATCAGCTCCAGCCCCAAGGCCCATCCACAGCAGGTGCACCTGACCGTTTCAACCGTGCGCTATGGCCAGCGAAAGGGCGTGAGCTCAAGCTTTCTCGCCGACCGCGCCGAAGCGCTGGAGGTGGCGATCTTCCCGCAGGTTGCGCGGCATTTCCGACTGCCGGACGACGATGCCACACCGCTCATCATGGTTGGTCCTGGCACCGGTATCGCGCCGTTTCGTGCTTTTCTCGAAGAACGCGAAGCCCGCGGTGCGACCGGCGGCAACTGGCTGTTCTTCGGTGAGCAGCATGCCGCCTTCGATTTCTACTACCGCGAGCAGTTGCAGGCCTGGGAGGCCAGCGGTCATCTGCGCCTGAGCACGGCGTTCTCGCGTGACCAGGCCGAGAAGCTGTACGTGCAGCAGCGCATGCTCGAACAGGGAGCCGAGCTGTGGCAGTGGCTGGAGGCGGGGGCGTACTTCTACATCTGCGGCGATGCCCAGCGCATGGCCAAGGATGTCGATGCCGCGCTGCGCCAGGTCGTGGCCGAGCACGGGCGGATGAGCGCCGAGGCGGCGGCGGTTTATGTCGAGGGGTTGAGCAAGAGCAAGCGCTATCGACGCGATGTGTATTGAGTGCACCGGGATGGGGAGCGGTGCACCGGCTTGAGGCGGTGCAGCGTGCGGCGCTCTCGCGCGGCAGGCCCGCTCCTGCAGGTCGCGCAACGCTGCATCCCCTGTTGGCGCGGGCTTGTCCCGCGATAGCGCCAGCACCGATTGCACCTTGGCACGCTCCCTGCTTTTAACGATTTACAACACAGCCCCACTGATCAACGGCGATCAACAGGGGCCTCACACTGATGAGTACAGGCAAAGGCGCCTGGAGCTTCGGCTCCAGGCGCCTTTTTTTGTCTTTGCGTCGGGCAAGCCCCGCACACCGTGATCGAGGATCGGCTATGAAGGCAACAGCGAACGGCGGACAACGAGAGCGACTGGTCATTGTCGGCAACGGCATGGTCGGTCATCACCTGGTCGAGCAACTGATCGAGCGCGGCGCCCTGGCGCGCTTCGAGCTGCGCGTGTTCGGCGAGGAGCGCCAGCGCGCCTACGACCGTGTGCACCTGTCGGAATACTTCGCCGGCAGCAGCGCTGAGGCACTGGCGATGTGCGAGCCCGAATTCTACGGTCAGCACGGCGTGCACCTGCACTTGCACGAAGCGGTACTGGAGATCGACCGCACGCTGGGCGAAGTGGTCACTGCCCAAGGCCGCTACGGTTACGACCGACTGATCCTCGCCACCGGCTCCTACCCGTTCGTACCGCCGATCGAAGGCTCCACCGGTACCGCCTGCCTGGTCTACCGCACCCTCGACGATCTTGACGACATCCGCGCCTCGGCTGCCGGGGCGCGGCGTGGCGTGGTGGTCGGTGGCGGGTTGCTGGGCCTTGAGGCGGCCAATGCGCTCAAGTCGCTGGGGTTGGAGGCTCATGTCGTGGAGTTCGCGCCACGGCTGATGCCGGTGCAGCTTGATCATGAAGGGGGCGCGGCCTTGCGTGCGCAGATCGAAGCGTTGGGGGTCGGTGTGCATCTGTCTCGCGCCACCCAGTCGATCGATCCGGGCGAAGAGTATCGCCACCGCATGAAGTTCGATGGTGGCGAGTACCTGGAAACCGACCTGATCGTGTTCTCTGCCGGTATTCGTCCGCGTGACGCCCTGGGGCGTGCCTGCGAGCTGGAGATCGCGCCGCGCGGCGGTGTGGTCATCGACGGCAACTGCCGTTCCAGCGATCCACGGATCTTCGCCATCGGCGAGTGCGCGTCGTGGAACGGCAGCGTGTTCGGCCTGGTTGCCCCGGGCTACAGCATGGCGCGCAACCTTGCTGCGCTGCTGGTTGGCGAGGCCAGTGCCGAGTTCACCGGTGCCGACATGTCGACCAAGCTCAAGCTGCTGGGGGTCGATGTCGGCTCCATCGGCGACGCCCACGGCGCCACCCCAGGCGCGCGCAGCTACCGCTATATCGACGAGGCCAACGCCAGCTACCGCCGCCTGGTGGTCGACGCCAGCGGCAAGCGGGTGATCGGCGCGGTACTGGTCGGCGACAACAGCTATTACGACACCCTGCTGCAGTACGTACAGAACGGCATCGCCCTGCCGCAGGATCCGGCGGCGCTGATCCTGCCGCAGAGTGGCGGCGCGCCGACTCTGGGCGCCGATGCCCTGCCCGACAGCGCGACCATCTGCTCCTGCCACAACGTCAGCAAGGGCGCGATCTGCGCGGCCATCGACAGTGGCTGCGCGGACCTGGCGGCGGTCAAGGGCTGCACCAAGGCGGCCAGCGGCTGTGGTGGTTGTGCGGGGCTGCTCAAGCAGGTGTTCGAGCACGAACTGACCGCGCGCGGTGTGACCGTCGACAAGAGCCTGTGCGAGCACTTTGCCTACACCCGCCAGGAGCTGTATGCGCTGGTGCGGGTCGAGGGAATTCGTACCTTCAACGAGCTGCTTGAGCGCCACGGCAAGGGGCATGTCGGTTGCGACATCTGCAAGCCGACCGTGGGCTCGATCCTCGCCTCGTGCTGGAACCAGCCGATCATGGACCCTTCGCTGGTACCGCTGCAGGACACCAACGACACGTTCATGGCCAATATGCAGAAGAACGGCACCTACTCGGTGGTGCCGCGCATCCCGGGTGGTGAAATCACCCCCGACAAGCTGATCGTGATCGGCCAGGTGGCAAAGAAATACGATCTCTATACCAAGATCACCGGCGGCCAGCGCATAGACCTGTTCGGCGCGCAGTTGCACGAATTGCCGCTGATCTGGGGCGAGCTGATCGAGGCGGGCTTCGAGACCGGCCATGCCTACGGCAAGTCGACCCGCACGGTGAAGTCGTGCGTGGGCAGCACCTGGTGCCGCTACGGCGTGCAGGACAGCGTCGCCATGGCCCTGCGCATCGAGGACCGCTACAAGGGCCTGCGCTCGCCGCACAAGCTCAAATTCGCGGTGTCCGGCTGCACCCGTGAATGCGCCGAGGCGCAGAGCAAGGATATCGGTGTGATCGCCACCGACAAGGGTTGGAACCTGTACGTTTGTGGCAACGGTGGCATGCGCCCGCGCCATGCCGAACTGTTCGCGACCGATCTGGACGACGACACCCTGATCCGCCTGATCGACCGCGTGCTGATGTTCTACATCCGCACCGCCGACAAACTGCAGCGCACCTCGGTGTGGCGCGAAGGGCTGGACGGCGGGCTGGACTATCTCAAGGCGGTGATCCTTGACGATAGCCTGGGCCTTGCCGAAGAGCTGGAAGCGCAGATGCAGCATGTGGTCGACCGCTACGAATGCGAATGGGCCAACGCCTTGAAACACCCGGAGAAGCTCAAGCGCTTCCGCACCTTCGTCAACGACCAGCGGCCTGACCCGGATGTGCATTTCGTGCGTGAGCGCGAACAGCGTCGACCGGCTACGCCGCTGGAGTTGATCCCTACTGTCGAGGAGCTCGTTTGATGAACCTGTCCAATGCTGTCGTTGCACCACAGGATATCTGGCAGTCGGTGTGCCGGGTCGATGATCTGATTGCCGATTCGGGGGTGGTGGTCTGGCTCGACGGCGAGCAGGTCGCGCTGTTCTACCTGCCCGGGCAGGAGCAGACACTGTATGCCGTGGACAACCGCGACCCGCGTTCCGGGGCCAATGTTATCGGGCGGGGATTGATCGGCAGCCTGCAAGGCGAGCTGGTGGTGGCGGCGCCGTTGTACAAGCAGCATTTCAGCTTGCGTGATGGGCGTTGCCTGGAGGACGCGGCGCAGCGGTTACGGGTGTGGCCGGTGCGGATGGAAGGGGGGCAGATCGAGATTCGCTGTTTCTAGCAGGTATGGCTCCTGCCCGGCCTGTGCAGTACCTGTGGGAGCGGGCTTGCCCGCGAACACCGGCGAAGCCGGTGCCATCTACCGCGGTGTTTGCTTCGCGGGTAAACCCGCTCCCACAGGTACCGCGTAAACTTCGGGTCTGGCTCACTTTTGCAGGTCCTCGGATAAACGTGGCTCCACGGCTTTCAACTACCGCTGCGCGCACATTTGGCTTGAGGGGCACTCGCGGGAGCGTTGGTTTCAACGGCTGTCCTGAATCATAAGTCCTGCCACCTCACGCTTAGCGAATTGATATTGATGGTGAGTGTTCGCCTAAGTGATCCGGACATGATGTCGCATGAGATCTCGTCCTCGTCAATCGAAAGGCAATGCAGCCCGCTGGCGTAATTGAACGCCAGAAGCCTATCGTCAAGATACAGCGATGTCGAAACAGTACCGTCCAGTGAGTAGACCAACTCCAATCGGAGGGGGCCTGTGCCGAGCTTGCAACTCCATTGTGCATACTCTGGATCGAAATCTGCGACGAGCCCGAGCACCTCGAGCAATGTGGTTTCGAAAGAATCAATCATGGTTTTTGGGCGGGCTGAAAAAATTTATCACATCGTTCAGTGTGTTTTTTACGTATCCAGGAGGCAGGAAAATTTCTCGCACCACGTCATCGTCATGAGCTCTCCAAATGACCCGGTCCGTTGTCTCAAGCATGAGCAGAATCACGACAACGCCATCAAGGCAGGGCGTCAGGTTCAGCGACAAGAACAGAGCACCAATTTTGCTAGAATCAATCCAGTTTTGAGCGTGCTCGTACCCTTGCTCGATCTGGGAAATCACAGCTGATTTGTCCAGATTTCTTAGGGAGTCAGCGTAATCGAGATCATAATTATCGAATTTGACATTGATCATGTTCAGAAAGGTATCGATCTGCGTGATCTCTTCAGTTGCACCAATGAGATGATTGTCTAAAGATAGGTTCACGGCCATCCACCCCGACTTGAAGTTTGGCGCGCAAGTCGAGCAACAGACTGAAAACAACGCCATGTTGCCCGCGTTATAGTAGCTCATGCTGCCGGCCTTTCTTCGCATCGATGAGTGGACAGAGCAGAGTGCGAACCATCGCCACGATTCAAATACCTTTTGATGGCAGAGCCGACCTGACGATGTGCATTTCGATGGCGTGCTCATCGTCGCGCAGCGATATGATGAAATCGGGATCAGTCCCCAAGAAGGTATGAAGCATATTTTTGTACTCTGAGTGTCAGAAGTTTGTTACTCAGGATGTGATTCATTTTTTATGCGCGGGCGTTCTTGATTAGTTTCAAGCATTTGTTGTCTTTTTTGGTGGCTCAAGAATTTTGTATTTTTATTATTTTTAGCATGTCGTATTTCTAAGGGTGCTCGCGCTCAAAGGTGTTCACGGCCCATTCGTCAAGTTATTCTTCTTCGTATGCCCAAGAGATTAAATATTCCTGCAGGTGCCTGCTCAGGTTCAAATGTGCGGGCGTGAGGTTTGAAAGTGATAAGCTATTGGGCTCGGCCTGTCTTATCAGGTGGCTCGCACTGAGTTTGGCAATCATCTCAGTATCGGTGTCTGAGATTTTTGCTAGAGCACTCATGTCTTTATACTGCGAAATCAGAGATTCGTGCATACGCCATGCACTTATCTCTGTCAAATCAGCTCCCGCTGCGATGTCTTTTTGCATGGAAAATTACTCAAGAGCGTATTGATAGCTGCCGGCGATGATCTCGACGTAGCTGTCGTACCCCGCGACGATGTAATGCTTCAAAGAAAGAAAGTTGGCGGGGTCATAGAGCGAATTCTTTTCTGCCAACAGCGCTGATTCGACGACTTCATAGAATTTTGGGTCAGGATGAAGCCCGGTCTCACGCCAAATTTTTACTTCATCATCTTGACTGCCCAGGATTTCGTAGTTTTGATACTGATGCTCGAAAAAATTGAGTGTTATACAGCGCAGTTCAGCGACGCGTTCAAAAATAAGTGTCGCCATGGCGTAGGTATTATTTTCGATGTGTCCGAGTCGCTGAGCCTCAACCTGAATCGATGCAGTACCTGTTTCGTCATAGCTTGCGTTGAGTTGAGTGGTGTTGATTAGAAAGTCAACTTTCTGAGGGAGAAGTTTTATCATACCGATGATCTCGTGCTGTTCATGGACAAGGTGATACGCGCGTCACGAGTCCTGACCCATCTTTGTTGCGGGTCAGATCAATCGACTTCGAGGGCGGTTTATTTTTGAAGTCCTTTGTGAGGTGAGGAGGAGCATGCTGGTAGGGAACGAATATCGCATATTTTGGATATTTGTTTGCGCTTACGAGCGCAGCGAGCCCACGGTTGTTGAGTGTTACATACTTGCCGCTGACGGGATCTTTCGTATAGGCGATCAGCAGCTTGTCGGGAGACAGTTTATTAGTTCTTAGATCATCCGCTACGTCAAGAACAGGTCTACCTGCAATTTCAGGGACCTGGGCACCAATGGAGCTGAACTGGGGCGCAGCCCTGTTCTGGCCAAAATGCAGATCTTTCGGGAAATCCGTGAGTTCACCATGCTCGAATGGGTCGAATCCGCTCAGTCCCAGTGGGTCAATGCACGATGCGGTATTCGCCCCGTATTGATATAGGTTCACCCCGCCGATCAACCCAATCGGATCCTGCTGCGTAAACCGCCCCACCTCCGGATCATAGAACCTGAACGTGTTGTAGTGCAGCCCCGTCTCCCGGTCCAGGTACTGCCCCTGGAACCTCAGGTTCTGCTGACGGTTCTGTCCGGCATGGTGCCATTCTTCCCGACACTTGCCCCAGGTCTCGAATTCACCTTGCCACATGGTCGCGCCGTTTTCATCGGTGAGCTGCTCGGGCAGCCCGGCGAGGTTGGTGTGGAAGTAATGCAGCAGTTCGGCGCCGGGTGCGCCGTCGAGGCGGGCGAGGGGTTCGTAGCTGTCGCTGTCGGCGTAGACGTACAGGCTGGGTTTGTCGTCCTGGATTTCCTGCAACAGGCGCAGACCCTGCCAGAGGAAAAGGGTCTGGCTGACAGGGGTAGGGTGATCGTTGCGGTACAGGCGCTTGGCGATCCTGCGGCCGAGCGGGTCGTAGTCGAATACCACCCGCTCGTGCACCGGCCCGCGCTGCTGGTTTACGCGTACCAGGCGGTGCTCGGCGTCGTAGTCGAAGCGCTGGATCAGGTGCGCGCCAGTACGTTTTTCGCTGAGGCGGCCGAAGCGGTCGTAGCGGTAGCGCTTGTCCTGGTAGACCTTTAGGCGGTTGTGCCGTATGTAGCCTTTGATCGGGTAACCGTCGAGCAGGTTGCCGGCCTTGTCGTAGCCGTAGTGCTCGACCTGTTGGCCATTGCGATGAGGCAGTGTGCGGCTGGCGCCATGGATGCGTTCGGTCGGGCCATAGTCGTAGCGAACCTGGCCGCGCTGGACGTTGCCGCTGGCGTCGGTGCCGAACAGGCGACCGATGATCTGGGCGTGCATGGTCGGCTCGCCGTCGCGGGCTCGCTGACACTGGATGAAGTCCTCGCCGATCAGGTTGTCACTGTCGTCATAACGATACTGCTTGCTCAGCAGGGCCAGGCTGCCGGGGCCTGCGCCCTGTACATGCAGGGCTTTTTCCAGCAGGCGCCCGGTGCTGTCGTAGCGGGTCCGGGTCTGGATTCGGCCTTGTGTGCGCAGGACTTCGGCATGCAGCTCGTCGCGCTCGAAATCGCAGATCACACGGCCGTCGAGGTTGAGCTGATGCAAGTGGCCGCTGCCGTAGTACAGATGGTTGAGGCGTCGGCCATCAGGCAGGGTCAGGGTCTGCAGGTTGCCCAGTTCGTCATGTTCGTAGGCAAGCCGGCCCGCTTCACCGGTTTCACTCAGCAGTTGCCCGAGGGCGTCATGACTGAAGGCGAGCCGTTTTGGCTCTCCCTGCAGGTTGGTGAAGGTGATCGCCAGCAGGTTGTCGGCGAGGTCATATTCGTAGTCGGTGACGCCGTCGTCGGTGCGCTTGCGCAACAGGCGCCCGGCGTCGTCGTACTCGAAGTATTGCGACTGTATCGACGCTTCGGGTTCCGGCGGGCTGCCGGGGAACGTCGGCTCGGCGTCGCGTGCCGGGTGCAGCTTCGCCTCAATGACATTGCCCGCTGCATCGTAGCGATAGCTGTGACCGCCGCCATCGAGGTTGTGCTGGGCGGCCAGGCGGTCCAGGGCATCCCAGTGGAAGGCGTAGTGCTCGCCGTTTTCGTTTTGCAGACGCTGCAGGCGGTCGTGCGCATCCCAGGCGAAGCGAAGGGTGAGCCCCATGGCGTCGGTGCGTTGGCTGAGACGCCCACGCTCGTCGTAGTGCCATCGGGTGAGCTGCTGCCCAGGGTCGATGTGCTGGGTCAACTGCCCCGACAGGTTTACCTGGTAGCGGTCGACGCGCCCGTCTGCGCGGGTGCTTTCCAGCAGGTGGCCACGGGCGTCGAAACGATAGCGGGTGCGGTTGTTGCGGCCGTTGAAGACTTCGCTCAGGTGACCGCGCTCGTCATAGCGCCAGAGGGTGGTGCGGTTGGAGCAGTCGCTGTAGCGAATCAGTTGCCCCCGGGCGTTCCATTCCAGCTGGCGGGTCTTGCCCTGTGCATCGATGACCTGTTCCACCCGGCCTTGTCGATCGTGACGGTAGCGCGTGGTGCGCCCCAGTGGGTCGGTGGTACTGATCAGATTGCCGCGGGTGTCGTAGGCGTTGCGATAGGTGCGGCCTGCGCCATCGCTGATGTGCGTGGGCAGCGCCCAGTGCTCGGTGTAGGTGGTGCGCTCGCAACGTCCAAGTGGGTCATGGCTTTCGATCAGGCGCCCGAGTGCATCGTAGTGGTATCGCCACTCGGCGCCTTGCGGGTCGATGCTCGCCAGCAACTGGCCATGGACGACCTCTTCCTGCCAGCGCTGGCCCAGTGCATCTACGTACACCAATACCTCGTGCAACGGGCCCCACTCGAAATGTTCCTTGCGACCTAGGCTGTCGGTGACCTCGGTATGACCCTGCGCCAGGTCGTAGTGGAAGTGGTAGTCCTCGCCGTCTTCGCTCCAGTGACGGATCACCCGCCACTCATGGTCTGGCTGCGGCTCGAGCAGCGGCGGCAGGTTCGGTGTCGGACGAGGGACGGCGGCGAAGCGCTGCCACTGGTAATGGAAGGTCGCACCGCTGGCCAGGGTGTGACTGGCCATCAGGCCTTCAGGGGTATAGCTGAAGCGTCGCAGCACCTGGCCGCCCGGCTCGTGTACTTCGCTCAGTTGACCGGCAGGGGTGTAAGTGTAGGTGGCGAGGGTTTCACGGCGTTCGACCACAAAGTCGTTGCCCTCGCGCAGGAACAGACGTTGCACCTGGCCGACGCGGCGAGCATGCACGCTGTCGTAGAGCAGTTCGACCACCGTGCGGCCAAAGGTGTCGACCAGGTACTGCAGGCGGCCGTCGTTGTCGTAGAGCAGGTCAAGGCGGTTGAGGTTGCGATCCCCCAGTTGCACCAGGCGTGAACGACTCGGGTCGTGCGGGTCGGTGCGCAGCACCTGGTACTGGCCGCTGTAGATGTCCTCGACCACGGTGATGCCGGCATCCTGATGGAAGAACGCCAGGCCGTCGAGGCTGCTGACCAGCGCGCTGCCTGGCTGCAGGCGCCCCAGTTCGATACGCGTGCCTTCCTCGTCGACATAGATCCACAGCTCGCCCCCTTCAGGGTGGGGGACACGCTCCATGCGCACTTCATAAGGCAGGCTCCAGCCGAGGCCGAACACACCATCGCCGCGCGTGTCGTTGCTGTCGTAGCGCCGGGCCCACTCGATCGGCAGCAGGCCGGGGAGGGCGAAATCCAGGTCGTCAGGGCCGTCGAGCAGCTTGGCACCGCTGGAGACGATCACCGGATGGCCCTTGCACTTGGGAATCATCGACTTTGGCTTGGGTGCCTTGCCCGGGCGTGAGCGGGCCTTGCCACCCCGGCGCGAGAGGAGCATGCCGGCGACGATGCCGATGATCTTCGCCAGTGCGCTCTTGCCGTCGCGGATATCGCGCACGGTCAGGGTGCCGCCGCCGATGCGCACATTGGGTGAGAAGGTCATGCCCACAGGGCCGTCGCAGGTGGTCTTGTCGCCGACCCGAACTGCGGGCTGGCCGTTGATGAAGACCTTGTCCGAACCCTGGGCGAGGAAGTTCTTGGCCGGGTGCTTGCTGCAGGTGATGGTATCCTCGCCCCTCTCCTGGGTGCCGGGATCGGCGGGTGTAGTGATCGGCGGGTTGAAGATGCTGGCGATGTCCTGGGCCATGCCGATGATCGGGAGCATCATCGAGGCGCCCAACATGGCGTAGGCACCTACGTTCTCCAGGATGGAGGGGGGCTCGGGGGTGTCGGGCGAAGCCTCGACGCCCAGGCTGATGCCGGCAGCACGGGCAGCGGGCACGCCATTGATATGGACGTTGGCGGAGCCGGTCAGGATGGCGCCATAGGGCTCGGGCGGGAACAACGAGTTGCCGACCCAGTCACTGAAGTCGGAAATGTGTTCGCCGATGCTCTTGTCGCCGCCGCCGGGCAGCGAACTGGCCGCGCCTACCAACAGGCCGGCGGCCACCGGCACCAGTGCAGCCGCCGCACCGCCGGTGCCGATGGTGGCGGCGACGGCGGCGCCCAAGGCCGCACCCACTGCGGCCGTGGCGGCCGCATAGACCACCGCCTCGGTCAGCGCGCTGGTGAGCTCGGCCATCAACGGTGGGTGCAGTATCAGGTCGTCCTTGCGGGCGGCGTGGAGGTCCTGCGCCATGAATCCGGGCTTCCTTGCTGGAGGGGTGTCAGCGTGTCTGCAGGCTCGCCTTGATGGCTTGCCAGTGCATGAGGTCGTTTTCCGTCAGCGGTGTCTCCTTGCTATAGCTCAGTACCATAAGACGCTGTGCCTGCACATGGGGATAGGCCAGTTGACGCTGGTGCGAGCGAATTTCGCCACGCTGGAACTGCAGGCCGACTTCCAGGCCCTGGATGGCTTGCGCCATTCCGCAAGTCGTGGCTTGAGGCTCGGTGATGTGTGCATCGAGGCGACTGCGCAGTTGTTCGAGCTGCTGGCGGTAGACGATGTCGAAGGACTGGTCTGCGGGGAGCGGGCTGCGGGCGATCACCAAGGTGGTGCCGCGCTCGGGGAACGTCAGCATGTTCATGCTGCTGTCCTGCGGCAGCTCTGCGCCCAGGTCTAGTGATAGGTCCTGGGTTTGGTAAAGCGACATCGGTTGGCTCCTTGCCGGGGAAAGCTGCACCCTACAAAGCCAAGCGCCTTGAGGGCAAGCTGCGCATTGTGAGAATGGGATCGAGTCGTTGTAGGAAAGGGTATTCATAGACGACTTGCAGCTCTCATGCACACCGTTACACTGCCGTGCATGAACCTCGATACCCGCATCAAGTACCGCCATTTGCTGTGCTTTCTGGAGATCGCCCGTCAGGGCAGTCTGGCCAGGGCGGCCGATGTCCTGGCGATCAGCCAGCCGGCCATTTCCAAGACGCTCAAGGAGCTTGAGGACTTGCTCGAGACGCGCCTGTTCGAGCGCACCCGACAAGGCGTCGAGCTGACCTCGGCGGGTACCCGCTTCATGCGTTACGCCGGGCCCAGCGTCCAGGCCCTGCGCGAAGGCGTCAGCACGGTGCGCGGCGAGGCCAGGACGCCGTCGCAGGTGCGCATAGGGGTGCTGTCCACCGTCGAGGGGCTGTTGATGCCGGAGGTGCTGTGCCGCCTGCATCAACGTCATGAAGCATTGGTGATCAGCGTGGTCACCGGGGTCAGTGCGCAGTTGCTGGGGCAACTGCGCCTGGGTGAGCTGGAGCTGGTGGTCGGGCGGATGACCGACAGCCCGCAGATCCAGGGCTTGTCGTTCGAGCATTTGTACAGCGAATCCATGAGCCTGGTGGTGCGTCCTGGCCATCCATTGCTGGCACGCCAGCCACTGGAGCGGGCCAGGATCGGCGACCATGCCCTGGTGCTGCCGCCAGCAGGCACCACCATCCGCCAGCACGCCGACAGCCTGTTCGTGCAGTGTGGCATTGCCATGCCGGCTCAGCGCCTGGAGACCCTGTCCCTGGCCTTGAGCCGGCGTTATCTGCTGGGCAGCGACGCGGTCTGGGTGGCGCCGCGCGATGCAGTGCTGATCGATCTGCGCCGCGGTGAACTGGTCGAGCTGGACCTCGGTGTTCGCGAGCCTGGAGGCTCGGTGGGGATCTGTCGAAATACTGCATTGACGCCCGATGCGAGCGGGGAGTGGGTATGTGCAGTGTTGCGTGAAGTGGCCGGTCAGTTTCGCGAGGGAGCGTTTCCCTGACCTGCCACTTCCAAGGTTTGAACGGGTCAGGATTACTCTGGTTTGAGGGAAATGGCGATCACGCAAGGGATGTTATAGCCATTTTGGTGTTGCTCGTCGTTACCGCAGAACAACATCCGTTGCTTGCCGCTGTCGATGGCGATGGACATGGACCCTGAGTTTACAAAGAACCCGTCAGATGGGTAGATATCACCAAGTTGCCCATGGCCGTCCGGGGGCATGAAGGATTTGTCGAGTGTACCGTCATAGTTATACCGCACCGCCAGAGAGCGAGTATAGAAACCGCCAAATCCTACAATCATTTTTTTGTACTGAATCATGGCATTCCAACCACCGAGTTTTTCAAAAATCACGATATTGCCATGGTTGAATGTTTTATCGGGCTTGCCGTCAGGCGTAAGCCTATAAACGATTGGATTTGCTGCGCCAACTGACGCGTTCCAACGATACCCATATAGCAAAATCGACTCGGGTGATTGTGTAACGCTCATTCCGTTTGGAGTGATGTCCGGGTCAGATGTATGAATCCCGTTTTCACCAAACGAGGTATCGAGTTCACCGTCCTTGGTCAGTGCGCAGGTCAGGCAATGGGCTATACCGTTTGAGTGTGCAACAGCCGAGAAGACGAGGCGCTTCTGGTTGCCGGGCGCGGAAATCACAGCCATTCCCGTGCCATAAAAATATGAGTACTTCTCGGGTATCACAGCCTGGAGCAGCTGGTGACCAGCAACCCCGAACGACATGATTCTTTCACCTTTCTCATCCAATGCCAAAATACCATACTGATCGGTACTGGGGCTCGCGGTGATAATGAACCAGTTCGTTTCAAAGGAGACTAGGTGTGTCATACCAAACCTATAGCCCAGCATGTCTGTGACATTGACGTAGCCTTTGCCTTGCCCGAACGACTCATCGGGTTTCCCCGCGGGGGTCAGCTTCCATAGATATTGAGCATCATTCCGAGTACTTGCTGCCACCAAGAGGTTACCCGTGGTGTCCTCGGCCACGGCTGTTACAAAGTTGTATCTGGCAGTTTCTGTGTCGAAATGAAACTTTCCGCGATCGCCGAAGCTCGAAACTTCCTTACCATAACGATCAAGGCAGGTGATGAATACAATTAAGGTATGAGTGCCTCGGTTTTCTTGCCAAGCCGCCACATAGAAGCGGTTTTCATCGTGGCGGCTGGCAAGAATAAGTTCGGGCTCGCCTACCGAAGGGCGTTCTTTGCTGGTGAAATAGGCGTAGCCGTTGGTGCCGTAACCAAGATCGAAAGGAATCTTTTGCTCTTCAGCTTGATCATGCTCCACTCTGATTGGCGGGGGTGACGCAGGATCGCGCTGAGGAGCTGTTGGATCTACATGGTTATCGACCTCGGGTTTCTGTTTCATCACGGTGGTCCTTTGCGAGGATTATGTGCACCTCAAACTTAATTACCTGTGGGTATTGGCACAACTGGCAGAGTTGTCAGGTACTGCGCTCGTGCACAGTCACTCGCGCAGGGATTGCTCGGTGACAAAGGGTGACAACGATGAACCTTCGTTCATACAGGAACTTCCTGCCACAAACCCGCTCCTATGCCGGTAGCCATTGGTCATGGCCGCCTGATAAGCTCGCGGCTTTACCCTGATTGCCCTCATGGCGCATGAACAAGGAAATAGCATGAAACAGCATCGTTTGGCGGCTGCGGTTGCCCTGGTAGGCCTGGTCCTGGCTGGCTGCGACGCTCAGACCAGCAGCGTCGAGCTGAAGACCCCAGCACAGAAGGCCTCCTACGGTATCGGCCTCAACATGGGCAAGAGCCTGGCGCAAGAAGGCATGGATGACCTGGACTCCAAAGCGGTGGCCCTGGGTATCGAGGATGCGGTCGGCAAGAAAGAAGCCCGTCTGAAGGACGAAGAGCTGGTTGAAGCCTTCACCGCCCTGCAGAAGCGCGCCGAGGAGCGTCTGGCCAAGGCCAGCGAGGAAGCGGCCGCCAAGGGCAAGAAGTTCCTTGAGGACAACGCCAAGAAGCCGGGCGTGGTCACCACCGCCTCGGGTCTGCAGTATGAAGTCGTGAAGAAGGCCGACGGCCCGCAGCCCAAGCCGACCGATGTGGTCACCGTCCACTACGAAGGCAAGCTGATCGATGGCAAGGTCTTCGACAGCTCCATTGAGCGCGGCAACCCGATCGACCTGCCGGTCAGCGGCGTGATCCCAGGTTGGGTCGAAGGCCTGCAACTGATGCACGTCGGCGAGAAATACAAACTGTACATCCCGGCCGAGCTGGCTTACGGCGCCCAGAGCCCGAGCCCGCTGATCCCGGCGAACTCGGTACTGGTCTTCGACCTCGAGCTGCTGGCCATCAAGGACCCGAGCAAGCTGGACGCCGAGCCTGCCGAAGCGCCGGCCAAGTAATCTGGCAACTGCGATACCTGACGCCCCGTTTCGACGGGGCGTTTTCATTTGGGCCGCACGCTTGACGCGAACGCCGCGGGTGTCTCACTGTCTGAGCATGAGGTACCTTGACGCGTACCCAACCGCACGCCTGACGCAAATCGTTTGCCTGTCTGAAACGGTTGTGTAAAAAACGCCCGATCTGAGCGGGACCCTTGCCCCGTGGGCGCCCAGCGCCTGAAAACGCTGCCCTGTTCACAAGGTTATCCACAATAAATGTGGATAACCTTCCTGGCTGATGCTGGAGACACCATGAGCGCACCCTGGAATTTTGCCCGTTTCCTGCCGCTGGCCGAGCGCCTGCTCAGCCGTGGCCGCCTGCCGGCGCTGCTGTTCGCCGTGGCCCGCAAGGGCCCCAAGCTGGGCCAGTTGCGTGACGACCTGCGCCTGATGCAAGGCCTGTGTCTGGCCTGGTGGCGTGGCGAGTACCGTGCTGTAAGCCCCAAGGCGCTGGTGACCATCGTCGCTGGCCTGCTGTATTTCGTCAGCCCCCTGGATGCCATTCCGGACTGGATCGTCGGTGTCGGCTTTCTCGATGACATCGCCGTGCTGGGGTGGGTGCTGAAGACCGTCGGCGACGAGCTGGCGCGCTTCAAGGCCTGGCGCGACAGCCAATCACCCGAGCGCCTGCGGGTGGTCGAGCGTCTGCCGGACAGCCCGGAAGCGTTGCGCTTGGAACGTCCTCACCCTTGATTTTGGCCTGACCTGCACAGACTCCTGCACTTGGTCATATAATTGGCATAAGCATTATGCCGACGGATTACATGCAGTGAGGGGGTTGTATGGGTATTCAGGTCATCAGTCGGGACGGTCAGCCCGAGTATGCAGTTGTTCCCTGGGCCCAGTACCAGGCGCTGCTCGCGGCAGCCGGGCAGGCGCCAGCCAATAGCGACGAACCTCAGGCTGCAGTCACTGAAGGCCGTGGCGAAGTCATCGAGCAAAGCGCCAGCTTGCCCGCCCTGGGTGAGCTGGCGCAGTTGCGTCAGGCCAAGGGCCTGGCCCCCGAGCAACTGGCCCGCAGCGTCGGCATCAGCCCCTCGTACCTGGCCATGATCGAGTCGGGCGAGCGTGTGCCTGATGCGGCGATCCAGCGTAGCCTGGCGTGGCACCTGGGAATCGCCGGCTGGAGCGAGCCATCATGAGCCAGGTCAGGATCAGTCGTCAGCAATGGCAGCGCCTGCTGGACGAGCTCGACCTGGCCCGCCGTCAACGCCACCTGCTCACCTACAGGGCGCTGCTCGAGCGCCTGGAGTTGCCCACCCCCGCCATGCAAACCCTGACCGCCGCCCTGGAGTACCTGGCGCTGCTCGACGCGCGCGCCGAGCAGCCGCTGCGCAGTTCGCTGGTGATCAGCCAGGGGGCCAGCCGCCTGCCGCGTACCGGCTTCTTCGAGTGTGTCGAGCGCCTCGGGCGGTTTTCCGGGCCGGTCGATGGCATGGAGGCGGCGTCGTGGCATGCATCCGAAGTGGTGCGGGTGTTCGAGTTCGCTTACCCCGAAGAAGTGACGGCAGGGTAGGGCTACAGCACCCCGGTATCGATCAGGCTCAGACTGGGCCCGGCTGTATCCTTGGCCTGGCGCTTTGCCTGCGAAGCGAGATCGGCCAACTGCGCCGCATCCAGGCTGGCACAGCATTCCGGTCGCAGCAAAACCACGCCGATCGACAGCGACAGCAAGGGGAAGGTCTCCCGCTGCCCTTGGCGGTTGTGGGCGATGAAGCAACCGGCCTCCAGGTGCTCGCTGCGATAGAAACGTCGACATTCGCGTAGAAAATCATCGATCAGCTGGTGCAGGCGCTCGCGCCAATCGACCGACCCCAAGACCAGCATGAAATCATCACCGCCGATATGCCCGACGAAGTCGCGGCGCGGATCGACGCTGTCGTTCAGACACTGGGCCAGGCACAACAACACCTCGTCGCCGCGGGCATAGCCATAGATATCGTTGAAGGGCTTGAAGCTGTCGATGTCGACGTAGCACACCGCCGCTGCACGCTGTTGCTCCAGCAGGCGGGTCAGGCACTGGCGGATTGGAACGTTGCCTGGCAGCAGGGTCAAGGGGTTGGCGTAGCGGGCCTGCTGGATCTTCTGCTCGGTGATCAACTTGAGCACATCGATCACTCGACCCAGGCCCTGGTAGCGACCACCGTGGGTGATGATGAAATCTTCCTCGATGCGCTGCCGTGCGCGGCTTGTGAGCAGGCGGCTGACCTGCTGCAGCGACTGGCTGCGCTCGACTGCGAGGAAGTCTTCGTTCATCAGTCGGCTGATCGGCTTGCGGGCGAACAGGTCGGTGCCGAACGGCTGGAGCAGAACGTCGGACAACGAATGCCGATGGACGATACCGCAGGGGTGGCCCTGGGCATCGAGCACGGCCAGGGAGTTGAGATTGGCCTGGCGGCGAAACGCTTCCAGCACCTGCTGGGTCGGGGTGTCCAGCGCGACCGCAGGCTGCTCGATCAGCAGTGCGACGAGGTCGCTTCCTTCCTCGTTGGTCATCAGTGCACTGCCGTGCGCCGGGGGCAGCAGATTCAGGCCCTCGCGCGGGGGGAATTCCTGAGGGCGGCCGAGCAGGTAGCCTTGCAACAGGTCGACGCCCATGTCGGCCAGTACGGTCAGCTCCTCGCCCAGCTCGATGCCCTCGGCAATCACCTGGGCCTTCGAGGCGCGGGCGATCTGCAGGATGGAACCAACGAATTCGCGTTTGAGCGGATCCTGATGGATGCCGTCGATGAAGTGTCGGTCGATCTTCACGTAGTTCGGACGCAGCTCCGACCACAGGCGCAAGCTCGAGTAACCGGCACCCAGGTCGTCCAGTGCGATGGAAAAGCCCATGTCCCGATAGTGATGCAAGGCGTTGGACAGCAATTGGAAGTCGTCGGTGGGGGTTTGCTCGGTCAGCTCGATCACCACACGGCTGGGTTGCAGACCGACCTGCTCGAGCATCTTCAGGGTGCGCCCGGAAGGGTAGTGTGGCTCAAGCAGCGACTCGGGCGAGACATTGAGGAACAGCTTGCCTTCGAGCCCGAGCTCGCTGAAGCGTCGGCATGCGTTCTCCCGGCACAGCACTTCCAGCTCGCTCAGGCGCCCCGCCTGGCGGGCGATGGCGAACAGGTTCAGGGGCGAATGCAGAGGGCTGTTGGACGGTCCGCGGCTGAGCGCCTCATAGCCGAGGATGCGCCGCTCGGAAAGGCAGATGATCGGTTGGAACAGGCTGTGAATGCTGCGTTGAGCCAGGATGGCGCTCAAGGCACTGAGCTGTTCGGTGACGGTCATGGACTGCTTCCTGAAAATGAAAAGGCCGGACGTTTTGGCGTCCGGCCCTTCTATTTCACGACAGTGCGATGACTGTTTGATGACAGGTCACATTAATCTGCCATCACCTGGTCGAGTCGCTTACTTCTTCGCCACTTGCGAGCTCAGGCGCAGGTAGTCGAGCAGGATGCGACCGGTTTCGGCCAGGTAGGCATCATCTTCTGGCTTGGCGTCGTCCTTCTCCTCGGGCAGGGCGTCTTCGTCGACCTTCTTCAGTTCCTTGAGCGGCTCTTCGCCCTTGGCCTTGCGTCGGGTGTTCTCCAACGCCAGTTGCTTGGCCTCGATTTCGTCGTGGCGGGTACGGCGATCCTGCTCGTTGAGGCTGACGGTCTTCTCGTTCATCAGGCGCTGGGTCAGCGCCAGGCGGTCGCGGATGTAGGTGAACTCGGCATCCTTGACGCTACGGGCTTCATGCTGCGCCTTGAGCTGGGCCAGGAATGGCTTGAACGGATCGGCTGCCGGCTTGACCACTGGGCGGATGGTGTCCCATGGCATGGCTTCGGGCAGCGCGCTCTCGCCGATTTCCTTGGTGTCGATGATCGACGGGTAGTCGATGTCCGGCAATACGCCCTGGTGCTGGGTGCTCTGGCCGGAGACTCGGTAGAACTTGGCCAGGGTGAGCTTCAGCTCGCCATGGTTGAGCGGCTGGATGGTCTGGACGGTGCCCTTGCCGAAGGTCTGGCCACCGATGATCAGCGCGCGGTGGTAGTCCTGCATGGCGCCGGCGAAGATCTCCGAAGCCGAGGCCGAGAGGCGGTTGACCAGCAGTGCCAGCGGGCCCTTGTAGAAGGCGCCGGGGTTCTCGTCCTCGAGTACGTCGACGCGGCCGTCGCTGTTGCGTACCAGCACGGTCGGGCCTTTCTCGATGAACAGGCTGGTCAGCTCGGTGGCTTCCTGCAGCGAGCCGCCGCCGTTGTTGCGCAGGTCGATGACCACGCCGTCGACCTTCTCCTTCTGCAGTTCGGTGAGCAGTTTCTTCACGTCGCGCGTGGTGCTCTTGTAGTCCGGATCGCCAGCTCGATAGGCCTTGAAGTCGAGGTAGAAGGCCGGGATCTCGATGATGCCGAGCTTGTAGTCACGGCCGTCCTGCTTGAGCTTGAGCACCGACTTCTTCGCCGCCTGCTCCTCGAGCTTGACCGCCTCGCGGGTGATCGAAACGATCTTGGTGGTCTGGTCGTTCGGTGCGTTGCTGGCTGGGATGATTTCAAGACGTACCACCGAGCCTTTCGGGCCACGGATCAGCTTGACCACTTCGTCCAGGCGCCAGCCGACCACGTCGACCATTTCCTTGTTGCCCTGGGCGACACCGATGATCTTGTCGGCAGGAGCGACCTGCTTGGTCTTGGCCGCAGGGCCGGCCGGTACCAGGCGCACGATCTTGACCTGGTCGTTGTCGCTCTGCAGCACCGCGCCGATGCCTTCGAGCGACAGGCTCATGTTGATGTCGAAGTTTTCGGCGTTGTCTGGCGACAGGTAGTTGGTGTGCGGATCGTAGGACTGGGCGAAGGTGTTGATGTAGGCCTGGAAGATGTCTTCGGCACGGGTCTGGTCCAGGCGCGCCAACTGGTTCTTGTAGCGCTTGGTGAGTGTTTCCTGGATCTGCTTGGGATCCTTGCCGGCCAGTTTCTGGCGCAGCACTTCATCTTTGACGCGCTTGCGCCACAGGTCGTCGAGCTCGGCCTCGTTCTTCAGCCACGGAGCGTCCTTGCGGTCGACCAGCAGGTCTTCCTTGACGGTGAAGTCGATCTTGTCGACGCCCTTGTTCAGTTCGGCCAGGGCGAAGTCCAGGCGCGATTTCACGCGGTCCAGGTAGCGCTTGTAGATGGTGAAGCCAGGGTCGAGGTTGCCGCTCTTGAGGAAGTCGTCGAACTGCGTCTTCCACTTGTCGAATTCGGCGATGTCACTGGCCATGAAATAGCTGCGTGATGGATCGAGCAGTTTGATGTAGCTGTCATAGATGATGACCGAGCGGGCATCGTCCAGCGGAGGCTTGCTGTAGTGATGGCGCTTGAGCAGCTCCACCACGTTGAGGCTGGCGACGATCTCGTCGCGGTCCGGCTGCAGGCTGTCCCATTTGTTGGCGGCGGCCGCATTGCCACCGAGCGTGAGGCTGCCGAGGCCGACCATGAGGGCGAGGGCGGTGCTGGGGAGGAAATGCTTCATGCTGATTCGACGTGGGGGCAATTGATCACGCATAGTAGGCCGTCTTTTCCGTACGCCGGTTCCATGAAACCGGCTGAATACTGCAAAAAACCCGGGACATGGCGATCCCGGGCTCAGTCATGACTCAACTATGGAGGCACTGTGAAGGCATTGCAAGGCGTTGACGGACATGTAGCCTGGGTCGAAGCCGAACGTCCGGTTTGCGACGCGGGGCAGGTACGCATTCGAGTGGCTGCGGCCGGGTTGAACCGCGCCGACCTGTTGCAGATGAAGGGTTTGTACCCGCCGCCACCCGGCGCAAGCCCTTACATGGGGCTGGAGTGCGCCGGGGTGATCGAGGAGGTGGGTGCGGGGGCAGATTGGCGCGTGGGCGATCGGGTCTGTGCGCTGCTGGCCAGTGGCGCCATGGCCGAAGAAGTGATCGTGGATGCCCGCCATGTGCTGCCGGTGCCCGAGGGCCTGAGCCTACACGAAGCGGCCGCGCTGCCTGAGGTGTACGCCACGGCCTGGCTGAACATCTTCCAGCTCGGGGCGGCCAAGGCGGGTGAGAAGGTACTGGTGCACGCCGGTGCCAGTGGTGTGGGCTCTGCGGCCATCCAGTTGGGCAAGGCGTTTGGTTGCCCGGTATGGGTCAGCGTCGGCTCCCAGGAGCGCCTGGACTACTGCAAGGCACTGGGTGCCGCAGGAGGTGTGGTGCGTAACGAGAACCTCGACGCGCTCAAGGGGTTCGGGCCGTTCGATGTGATCCTCGACCCGGTAGGCGCGAGCTATGGCCCGCTCAACCTGGAGCTGCTGGCCCGCGACGGCCGCTGGGTGATCATCGGCCTGATGGGCGGGCGCAAGTTCGAAGTGGACCTGGCGCTGGTGCTGGGCAAGCGCCTGGAAATCACAGGTTCCACCCTGCGCAATCGTGACGATGGCTTCAAGGCCGAGTTGCTGCGCGACCTGCAGCAGCAGGTGTGGCCGCTGTTCGCCGAAGGGCGGTTGTCGCCACAGTTGGTCGATACCTATCCGGTGGAGTTCGCCCAGGCGGCGTATGCGGAGCTTGAGAGCAACCAGGTATCGGGCAAGCTGGTGATGGTGATCGACCCTGACCTGGCGTAAGCAGACCCGGCCTCTTCACGGGTGAAGAGGCCGGAACAGGGGCAATGGATCTCAGGACCAGCTCAACACAGGCCAGCCATTGGTCTGGGCATGCTCGCGCAGCACCGGGTCTGGATTCACCGCATACGGATGGTCCACCTTCAGTAACAGCGGCAGGTCGTTCCGTGAGTCGGAATAGAAGCTCGCGCCCTCCAGGTTCTCCTGCTCCTGGTCCAGCCACTCCAGCAAGCGAGTGATCTTGCCCTCGCGGTAGGTCAGCACGCCGTGGGTCTTGCCGGTGTACACGCCATTGATCGCCTCCAGCTCGATGGCCAGGTATTCGTCGACCCCCAGACGTGCGGCGATCGGCCCCACAAGATGCGTGCCGGAGGCGGAAATGATCAGGATGCGGTCGCCTTTCTTGCGGTGCTCGGCGATGCAGTGGCAAGCATCGCCATAGATGATCGGCTCGATCACATCCTCCACCCAGGGCTCGACCAGGTGCTCGACCTCTTCCAGCGTGCGCCCGGCGATGGGCTCCAGGCTGAAGGCCATGTAGTCCTCCATCTGCAGGTGGCCCTTACCGTACGCCTCCATCAGTTCATGGTCGCGACGCAGGAATTCCTTGCCGTCCACCCAGCCCAGCCGGGCCATCTGTTCGCTCCACAGCGACGCGCAGTCACCGTGGATCAGGGTTTCGTCCAGATCGAAAATCGCCAGTGCCATTGCTTGAATCTCCTTAAGCCACTTCCCGCAGCGCGGTGGGGTCGATCGACAGCGACACGCGCTGCCCGTCGGCATACAGATCGGCAGACGAGCGATTGAGCACGTCCACCACCACCTCCACGCCGCGCGACTCGACACGGTAGCGGATCACGTTGCCGAGCAGGCTGTGACTGCGGATCTGGCCGTCCAGTTCACCGTCCAGGCCCAGGCTGATGGACTCGGGACGGATCGCCAGGCGTGCGCTGACCGGGCGCTGCAGCAGGCGGCTGGCGCTGTCGGCGTCGAGCAGGTTGTAGTTGCCGATGAAACCGGCGGCGAACAGGTCGACAGGTGCGGTGTAGAGGGTTTCGGCGTCGCCGCTCTGGACGATGCGCCCCTGGTTCATCAGGACGATGCGGTCCGACATGGTCAGCGCCTCTTCCTGGTCGTGGGTGACGAAGATGGTGGTCAGCCCCAGCTCGCGCTGGATCGCGCGGATCTGCTCGCGCAAGTGTTTGCGGATACGCGCATCCAGCGCCGACAGCGGCTCGTCGAGCAGCAGCAGGCGCGGGCGGGTGACCAGCGAACGGGCCAGCGCCACGCGCTGGCACTGGCCGCCCGACAGCTGGTGCGGGTAGCGCCCGGCAAAACTGCCCAGCTCCACCAACTCCAAGGCCTCGTGCACACGCGCCTGGCTCTCCTCGGCCTTGACCTTCTGCATGCGCAGGCCAAAGGCAACGTTCTGTTCAACCGTCATGTTGGGGAACAGCGCGTAGCTCTGGAACACCATGCCGATCCCGCGCTTTTGCGGGCTGAGTGGCACGATGTCCTGGCCGTCGAGCAGGATACGGCCGCTGTCGACAGGTGTCAGGCCGGCGATGCAGCGCAGCAGGGTGGACTTGCCGCACCCCGACGGGCCGAGCAGGGTGACGAACTCGCCGCGTTCGATGTTGCAGTCGATGTTCTCGAAGACCGGGCTGCCGGCGTAGCTCTTTTGAAGTTTCTGGACACTGACGAAGCTCATCAGGATTTATCCTTGTTCAGGCGGTTGGCGACCCAGGTCAGTACCAGCACGAAGGCGAAATAGGAGATCACCAGCGCGCTGTTGAAGTGGCCGCTGCTGTTGCGCATGTTGTTCAGGTAGACCTGCAGGGTTTCGTAGCGGGTGCCGACCAGCAGGTTGGCGAACACGAATTCGCCGAACAGGAAGGAAAACGACAGCAGCAACGCCACCATCAGGCCCTTGCGCAGATTGGGCAGCACCACCAGAAGGGCGGCTTGCCAGGTGCTGGCGCCGAGTAGTTGCGCGGCGTCCATCAGGTCGCGCAGGTTGATCGCCTGCAGGTTGTTGGTGATCGCCCGGTACATGAAGGGCAGGGCGATGGTGAAATAGCAGCCGATCAGGATCCACGGCGTCCCGACCATGGCCATCGGCCCGCTGCCGTACAACTGCAGCAGCCCCACCGAAGACACCACCGGCGGCACCGCGAAGGGCAGCAGGATGAGAATGTTCATCAGCGCGTCGAGCTTGGGGAAGTGGTAATGCACCACGAACAGCAGCGGCAGGATCAGCACCACCGACAGTACCAACGCTCCCACGCAGACGATCAACGACTGGCCGAAGGCGGCGAGAAATCGCGGCTCGCTCCACAGTTGCACGTACCACTTGAGGGTCAGGCCGCTGGGCAGCAGGCTCGCCGACCAACTGGTAGCCAATGAGTAGAGCAGGGTGCCGGCCAGGGGCAACAGCAGGATCAGGAACAGCAGGTACACCACGGCGCGGTGGTACCAGCCGCCCTTGTGTGATTCAGCGCGCATGGTAGCTCCTTTTCAGCAGCCATTGATGGATCACCGTCACCAGGGTCATCAGCCCCACCAGCACCATGGCCAGCGCGCTGCCCAGGTTCGGGTCGAGGGTGATGTCGCCGGCCACCAGGGCGGCGATACGGATTGGCAGCACGTTGAAGTTGCCGGTGGTCAGGGCATAGACGGTGGCGTAGGCGCCCAGGGCGTTGGCCAGCAGGATGACGAAGGTGCCCAGCAGTGCCGGCGTCAGCACCGGCAGGCCGATGTGCCGCCAGAACTGCCAGTGGCTGGCACCGAGCACCGCGGCGGATTCGCGCCAGTCCTCGCGCAGGGCGTCGAAGGCCGGGTAGAGCAGCAGCACGCCCAGCGGAATCTGGAAGTAGGTGTAGACGATGATCAGGCCGGTCTTGGAGTAGATGCTGAAGTCGCCGAGCAGGCCGATCTCCTTGAGCGCCAGGGTCAGTGCGCCGTTGAAGCCCAGCAGGATGATGAAGGCGAAGGCCAGTGGCACGCCGGCGAAGTTGCTGGTCATGTTGGCGAAGGCGCTGACGAAGTCGCGCAGGCGCGAATCGACCTGGCGCAGCGAATAGGCGCCGAGGGTGGCGATGACGATGCCGAACAGGCTCGACCAGAAGCTGATCTCGAGGCTGCGTTCGATGGCCTGCAGATAGAACTTCGAGGCGAAGATCTTGCTGAAGTTGTCCAGGCCCCAGCCACTTTCACTTTGCAGGCTGGCGATGGCGACCCAGACCAGCGGGGCGATCTGGAAGATGATGAAGAAGATGGCGAAGGGCAGCAGGCAGAGCAGGGCCAGGTGGCGGCCGCGGTGGCTGGAATTCACTTGAACAACTCCCGGCAGACCGGTTTATCGTGGGCCGCGCCGAGCAGTTCGCAGATCGTGCCGCACAGCTCGGTCTGCAGGGGCTTGGCGGCGGGGTCGAGGCTGAAGGCGTCGCCGAAGACGAACAGCGGCACCTCGCGCTCCTCGGCCAGCAGGCCATTGTGCGAGCGGTCGTTGTTCATGCCGTGGTCGGCGGTGACCAGTACCTGATAGCCCTCTTCGAGCCACAGTGGCAGGTAGTCGGCCAGCAGGATGTCGGCGCTGCGTGCGGCGTTTCGGTACTGGCTGCTGTCCAGGCCGTGGCGGTGGCCGGCATCGTCGATGTTCATCGGGTGCACCAGCAGGAAGTTCGGGGCATGACGGCGGCGCAGGTACTCGGCGTCGGCCAGCAGGTGCGAATCGGGGTAGTGATCGGCGTAGTAGAACAGCCCGTGCTGGATCGGCAGCTTGGGCGCGTGGGTATGGCGGTCGCGGATCGGATCGAAGGGCGAGCGGTTGTACAGTTCGCTCATCCAGTGATAGGCCGCAGCTGCAGTGCCCAGCCCGGCTTCGCGGGCGTAGTGGAAGACGCTGCGCTGGTTGGACAGGCGATTGACGTTGTTGTGCACGATACCGCTGTCGATCGGCGCGACGCCGGTGAGGATGCACTCGTACAGCGGGCGTGACAGTGACGGCAATTCGCATTCCACGCGGTACAGCGCTGCGCGGTCGGCCTCGACGTAGGCATGCAGATGGCCCATGGCGTGGTGTGCGACCTGGTGGTTGAGGCCGTCGAGCAGGACCAGGATGACGTTGTGTTGCATGTTGGCTCCGCAGAGGAATGGGTCGGTACCGCGTCGTCCTTTTCGCGGGTAAACCCGCTCCCACAGGTATCGCGCAGGCCCGGAAGCTTGTGCTGCACCTGTGGGAGCGGGCTTACCCGCGTAAGGGCCGTGTCAGGCGCTGGAAAACCCCGCCGTCACTCCATCTCGATGATCACCTGCTCCTGCCACTTCTGCGGCAGGGCCTTGGAGGTCTTTTCCCAGGCGTCGGCGTTCTTGATCGGCTGGGCGGCCTGGTACTGCTCGTTGGGCAGCAGCTTGGCCTGGACATCGGCGGGCAGCTTCAGGTGCTCGGCGCGGATCGGGCGGGCGTGACCGATGGCCAGGTTGGTCTGGCCGGCGTCGCTGAAGATGTATTCGCGGGCAAGCTTGGCGGCGTTCGGGTGCTTGGCGTACTTGTTGATGATGGTGGTGTAGCCGGAAATCACCGAACCGTCGGACGGGATCAGCACTTCGAAACGCTTCGGATCGATCTGTTCGCGGTAGCTCAGACCGTTGAAGTCCCAAACCACGCCGACTTCCACTTCACCTTTCTCGAGGGTCTGGATGGTCGGGTTGGCCAGCGACAGGCGCTTCTGCTGGGCCAGTTTGGTGAACAGCTGCAAGCCCGGCTCGATATTGCTTTCGTCGCCCTTGTAGGCGATGGCGGCAGCCAGTACGCCGTTGGCGGCCTGGGCTGCGGTGCCGACGTCACCGATGGCGACCTTGTACTTGCCTTTTTCCAGGTCGTGCCAGGTTTTCGGGCGTTCGTCTTCCTTGACCAGGTCCTTGTTGATGATGAAGGCGATGGTGCCGGTATAGGCCAGCGCCCAGTGACCGTCCTTGTCCTTGGCCCACTCCGGCACTTGGTCCCAAGTGCTCGGCTTGTACGGCTGGGTCACGCCCTTGGTCACGGCGATCGGGCCGAAGGCGGCGCCGACGTCACCGATGTCGGCACTGGCGTTGTCTTTTTCAGCGTCGAACTTGGCGATCTCCTGGGCCGAGCTCATGTCGGTGTCGCTGTGCTTGAGGCCGTACTTCCTGGCCAGGTCATCCCAGGTGCCTTTCCAGTTTGCCCAGGCATCCGGCATGCCCACGCTGTTCACCGTGCCCTCCTTGCGGGCGGCGTCTTCCAGGGCCTTGAGGTCGGTATCGGCGGCCATGGCCGTGGTGCACAGGGCGATGGCCGAGCCCAGCAGTGACGCCATGAAGAACTTTTTCATCCGAAGCTCCTTTGGTGGGTGCCTTGCAATCGTTGTTATGAGCGCTGTTGTGAATGCTGTGGTGCAGACCTTGCCGAGAACCTTTGGTCTAGGTCAGCAAACCTTGAGCCAAGGTAGGCCTGTTGCATGACAGTTTGATGTAGGACGGGCCCGCCAACGGGGTGGCTAGAGTCCTGAAAACAAAGCGTAGACCAGAACCCGGCCCTTTATTCGCGGGGCTTGGCCCGATTCTGGCAATCGCGGTGCAAGGGCTTTGTCACAGGATCTTCATCAGCTGTGCCTAGGCTTGCTCTATTCTCCAGTTGCCCTGTTATGGGGCTGGACTAGTCCAGATAGGTAACCTTTGATGCAATCGACCCCACCGCGGGCGGTAACAGCCATATGCCATGCGCTGCAGGAACAGATCGAACATGGCCTGCTGATGCCGGGCGGCAAGCTGCCGGCCGAGCGCAAGCTGAGCGAGGTATTCGACACTACCCGGATCACTTTGCGTGAGGCACTGGTGCAGCTCGAGGCCCAGGGCCTGATCTACCGCGAAGAGCGGCGCGGCTGGTTCGTCGCCCCCGAACGCCTGACCTACGACCTGATCGAGCGCAGCCACTTCCATGCGATGGTGCGCGACCAGGGACGGGTGCCGAGCACGGAGCTGCTGGCGGCGCGCTTGCTGCCGGCGTCGGCGGAGATCTGTGCGCGCCTGCGGCTACCGGCGTTGTCGAGCGTGGTGCAGATCTGCCGTTTGCGGCGCATCGATGGGCGCGGCGTGTTGTATGCCGAGCACTACCTCAATCCACGCTACTTCCCGGGAATCCTGGCGCTGGACCTGGCACAGTCGTTGACCGAGATCTATGCCCGCGAATATGGCATCCGCTACGGGCAGGTGTGTTTCGAGATCCTGCCGACTGCATTGCCGGTGGCGGCGGCCATGGCGCTTAGGGTGTCGGCGGGGAGCCCGGGGTTGCACATCACCCGGGTCAACAGTGACCAGCATGGGCACCTGATCGACTGCGACCTGGAGTATTGGCGGCACGATGCGATTCGTATCCAGGCGCAGGCGGGGTAGGGCCGTTCGCAACGTGCCAGTTAAAGGGGCCTAGCTAGTGGCGCCAGACTCAGCCATCACCCCACCCCCAGCCGTCACCACCTGCACCGACAACCGCGGCGTAGCCAGGTCCAGCCCGGCTTCGTCGAGCTGGCGCTTCAACGCCAGGTTGAAGGCCCGTGACACCTCCCACTGCTTGATCGGCGCGGTCTTGAAGCGTGCCCGCAGGATCGCCGAGCCCGACTCGAAACTCTCGACTCCCTGCAGTTCCAGCGGCGACCAGATGTTGCGGCGCATCAGCGGATCATTGCGCAGCTTCTGCCCCACTTCGCGAATCAGGCTGATCGCCTTGTCGATGCTCATGTTGTGCGGGATGGCGATTCGGAAGATCGCATAGCCGAATTCACGCGAGTAGTTCTTGATGCTCTTGATCTCGCTGAACGGGATGGTGTGCACGATGCCGTCGATGTCGCGCAGGCGCACGGTGCGAATGGTCAGGCCCTCGACCGTGCCCAGGTGGCCGCCGACGTCGACATAGTCGTCGATGGCCAGGCTGTCCTCGATGATGATGAACAAGCCGGTGATCAGATCGGCCACCAGCGATTGCGCACCGAAGCCGATGGCCAGGCCGATGACACCGGCACCGGCCAGCAGCGGTGTGACGTTCATGCCCATGTTGGCCAGGGCGACGATCACCGCGATGATGAAGATCGCCACGAACAGTACGTTGCGGATCAGCGGCATCATGGTCTGCGCACGGGCGTTGGCCAGGCCTCGGCGCGAACGCACCAGTGCGTGGTGCACGGCGGTGTCGGCCAGGATCCACACCAGCCAGGCGGCGATCAGGGTGCCTGCCAGGCCCAGCAGGCGCACGCTGACATCATGGCCTTCGCCCTCGGCAAAACCGATCATCGAAAGCCCCCACACGCGCAGGCCCAGCTCGATGAACAGCAACCAGATGCACAGGTGGACCAAGGCGTAGCCAAAGTTCTTCAGGCGTTCGGTATACACCGCCTGACGTTTGTTGGCGCGCCGGGGTTTGGCGGCGTGGCGGCGCACCAGGCCGTTGAGCACCATGCACACCACCACCAGTACGGTGCACATCAGTGACTGACGCAGGGCGGTGCTGGTGTCGCCGGCAGAGACGAAGGTTGCGAACAGCGAGATCGCCACAAGGATCAAGGCCGGGACGAACCAGAAACTGCCAAGCAGCTCGATGGTGTCGCTGAGTGTGCGCCGGGTCAGGCGCCGCGACAGGGGCTGATTGCGGATCAGGTGCGCAATCGGCCGCCTGAAGCGCAGGATGAACAAGCCTGTGCACAGGGCCGCCAGCACGTTGGTCACGGTCGCTATCGCATGGGCCAGGTGTGTGCCCAGCGCAGTGGTCAGGCGTGGATCGCTCATCGCTTCACCGAAGGCGGCGAAGCTGCCGATCAGCCATAACGGACGAAACGCCTGGTGTCGCAGGATATGCAGGGCACGGTGGCGATGCGGGCCGTCGAGCAGAGAGAAGGCGATCACGCAGATCGCCGAAAAACAGGTGCCGACCACCAGCGCATAGGCCAGGACCATGGCCAGGGATTTGCCCAGCGACGGTGGCAGGGCGAAGCTCAGGTACACGGTGAATACCAGCGCCACCAGCCAGGGCCCGAGCTTGCGCAGGGCGAATCGCACCAGGTCCCAGGTCCGTGGGTGTTGGGGCAGCTCCTCGGTCAGCCCGAAGCGGATCCGTACCCGATGGCCGATCCAGTTGAAGGCGTAGGCCAACAGGCTCCACACGGCAATGACCGCAGCGAAGCCGAACAGGATCGCTGGCCACTGGTGCACCGGAACGACCAATGCTGCCAGCTCGTTCTGGGCCTGGTCGATTTCCTGCGACCAACGCACGAAGGGGCTGGCATCGCCGCTGAACTGCTTTTCCAGGTCGTGCATGGCGTTGCCGATCAGCCCCAGTACGCCCTGTTCCACCGTGGGTTGCGACTGTTTGCTGGCATCGCGCAGTTTCTTCAGGTCGGCCAGCAACTTGGCCCGTTGCTGGTCGTTTTCGAGGCTCTTGATCACTTCGTCCAGTGACTTGTCCAGCGGCTCGGTGGCCTGGGGTTGGGCAGGCGTGCTGCTACCCAGCAAGCCGGGCAGGCCAGCGGCTTGCACCGGAGCGATGAACAGGAAGAGCAGCAGGGTCAGGCAACGGAGAAAGGCGGGCACCGGAAAATCTACCTCAGGTCGATCGATTGCCGGAGTGTAGAGGATTTCTCAGGCGAGTTTCTCGAGGATCTTCCAGCACATGATGCCAAAGATGCCGAGGGTGCCGATCCACATCATCAGCACGCCGGCATTGCGCTCGCGCAGGCTGAAACCGATGGTCAGCAGCATCAGGAAAAGGAACACCGGCACGAACAGGGAGAGGAAGGGTGACATGAACAGAATCCTTCTGTTGTCGGGGGCATGCTTGAAGCATAGCGCGTTGAGGGGCGGAGAATTCGCGGGTAAGCCCGCTCCTGCAGGAACGGTGATGTACCTGTAGGAGCGGGTTTACCCGCGAATAGGCCTACCTGATATCAAGGGAGTTCGCGACTGCGATAGAACGCCGTCAGCACCTTCACCAGGTGCGCCAGGTCCTGGCTGCCGCACAGCTCGCGGATCGAGTGCATGGCGAAGGTCGGCAGGCCGATGTCGACGGTACGCACGCCCAGGTGGCTGGCGGTGATCGGACCGATGGTCGAGCCGCAGCCCATGTCGCTGCGCACCACGAAGCTTTGTACAGGCACTTCCTCGGCCATGCACAGGTGGCGGAAATAGCCGGCGGTTTCGCTGTTGGTGGCGTAGCGCTGGTTGTTGTTGACCTTGATCACCGGGCCGGAGTTGAGCTTGGGCCCATGATTGCCGTCATGCTTGTCGGCGTAGTTGGGGTGCACGCCGTGGGCGTTGTCGGCCGACACCAGCAACGAGCGCTGGATGGTGCGCACGTATTCGTCGCCATCGGGCAGCAGACGTTGCAGGGTCTGCTCGAGCATCGGTCCGTCGGCGCCGCACGCCGAGCAGGAGCCGACCTCTTCGTGATCGGTGCATACCAGCACGCAGGTTTCGTCGCTCTCGGCGGCCAGTAGCGCCTGCAGCCCGGCATAGCACGACAGCAGGTTGTCCAGGCGCGCACCGGCGATGAAGTCGCCATGCAGGCCGATGACCGCAGCGCTCTGGGTGTCGTAGAAACTCAGCTCATAGTCCAGCACCACGTCGGCGATCAGGCCGTGCTCGCGGGCCAGTTGCTCGGTGAGCAGGGCTCGGAAGTCGACACGCTCGTCGCCGGCGACCTGGGCCAGGATAGGCGGGAGCTCGTTCTGCGGGTTGATCGGCCAGCCCTCGTTGGCGGTACGGTTGAGGTGGATGGCCAGGTTGGGAATGATGGCGATCGGCAGCTTGAAGTCGACCAGTTGGCTTTCGACCTTGCCATCGCGGCGGAAGGTGACGCGTCCGGCCAGCGACAGGTCGCGGTCGAACCAAGGGGCGAGCAGGGCACCGCCATAGACTTCGACGCCCAGTTGCAGGAAGCCCTGGCGCTGCAGTTCGGGCTGTGGCTTGACCCGCAGGCACGGGCTGTCGGTGTGTGCGCCGACCATACGGATGCCGCCAATCAAGGGCGAATGCTTGCCCAGGCGAATGGCGATGATCGAAGAGTCGTTACGGGTGACGTAGTAGCGTCCGCCGGGCACGGTGGCCCAACTGTCACGCTCGTCCAGACGCTGGTAACCGGCGGCTTCGAGGCGCTTGGCCAGGCTGGCGGTGGCGTGGAAGGGCGTCGGGGAGGCCTTGAGGAAATCGATCAGGCCGGTATTCAGTGCTTCGCGCATAGCTCACTCCAGACAGCAGTGGCGCGAGTTTAGCGTAAATGGTCCGGAATTTGTGCGGGCCTCTTCGCGGGTAAACCCGCTCCTACAGGGTTGGTGGTGACCCCTGTGGGAGCGGGTTTACCCGCGAAAGGGCCGGTGCAGCCACAAAAATCTAGAACGGCGCCGGGCACTCGAACTTCAACCGCTGCCCAGACACCGGGTGGGTAAAGCTCAGCATCGATGCATGCAGGCACAGCCGTTCATGGGCCGCCAATGCCTCGGGGTTGGCATACAGCCGGTCGCCCAGCAGCGGATGCCCGATCGACAGCATGTGCACGCGCAACTGGTGCGAGCGCCCGGTGATGGGCGTCAGCTCAACCCGGCAATGGTCGCCACAGCGTTCCAGTACGCGCCAGAAGGTCAGGGCATGCTTGCCCTGCTCATGGTCGACCACATGGCGTGGCTTGGTGGGCGGGTCGTAGCGCAGCGGCAGGTCGATACTGCCACTGTCGAGCGTCGGCTGGCCCCAGCACAGTGCGGTATAGGCTTTCTCCGTCTCGCGGTCGTGGAACTGGCGCGACAGCTCGCGGTGACTGTCGGCATCGCGAGCCAGGAGAATGATCCCGGAGGTTTCCCAGTCCAGGCGATGGACGATCAGCGCGTCGGGGTAGCCGTTTTCCTGCAGGCGGGTGATCAGGCAGTCCTTGTTGTCCTCGGCACGGCCTGGCACCGACAGCAGCAGGGTCGGTTTGTTGATCACCAGGATGGCGGCGTCTTCGAAGAGGATCTGGATGTTCGACAGCGGCATGTTCAACGGTTCTCTGTAAAGCACTGTGGGAGCGGGCTTGCCCGCGAAGAAGGCCGGTACAAGTGCCAGGGTGATGGCGCCAGTACCGGCCTTTTCGCGGGCAAGCCCGCTCCCACAGGGGATCGCGGTGTGACAGGGGATTCTATCAGCGATCCGGCAAGGTGATGTTCAGTTCCAGAATCGAGCAGCTGCCCTGGTTTTCCAGCTCGATATGTACGTCATCGTTGCCGATGTTCACATACTTGCGGATCACTTCGAGCAGTTCTTTCTGCAGCGCCGGCAGGTAGTCCGGTTCGCTGCGCTGGCCGCGCTCATGCGCCACGATGATCTGTAGACGCTCTTTCGCTACCGACGCACTGGTCTGTTTCTGTCTGCCACGAAAGAAGTCAAAAAGGTTCATGGTTTATTTGCCTCCAAACAGGCGCGCGAAGAATCCTTGCTTCGGCACTTCGATGAAGCGCAGAGGCTTCTCTTTACCCAGCAGGCGGTCGACGGTATCGCTGTAGGCCTGGCCGGCGTCGCTCTGGTCGTCGAGGATGACCGGGATACCCTGGTTGGATGCTTTGAGGACCGCTTGCGACTCGGGAATCACGCCCTTGAGCTTGATCGCGAGGATCTCTTCGACGTCGGCGATGCTGAGCATTTCGCCCTTTTCCACGCGCTCGGGGTGGTAGCGGGTGATCAGCAGGTGTTCCTTGATCGGCTCCTCGCCGTTCTCGGAGCGGCGCGATTTGCTCGACAGAATGCCCAGCATGCGGTCGGAGTCACGTACCGAGGAGACTTCCGGGTTGGTCACGACGATGGCTTCGTCGGCGAAGTACATCGCCAGGTGCGCGCCTTTCTCGATACCAGCCGGGGAGTCGCAGATGACGTAGTCGAACTGCTCCTTGAGCTCCATCAGGACCTTTTCAACGCCTTCTTGCGTCAGGGCGTCCTTGTCGCGGGTCTGGCTGGCGGCCAGTACGAACAGGTTCTCAAGGCGTTTGTCCTTGATCAGGGCCTGCTGCAGATTGGCCTCGCCGTTGACCACGTTGACGAAGTCGTACACCACGCGGCGTTCGCAGCCCATGATCAGGTCGAGGTTACGCAGGCCGACGTCGAAGTCGACGATCACAGTCTTGTGGCCGCGCAATGCGAGGCCGGTACCGATGGCGGCGCTGGTGGTGGTCTTGCCCACACCCCCCTTGCCGGAAGTAACCACGAGAATCTTGGCCAAGGTGTTTCACCCCTAAATAAACGGGACCCGAAGTCCCAGCAAATGCAAAAAAGGCAACGGTGGAAAAGTTGCTCTTAAAATGGCGGCAGTATCCGTTAAAGACGGGTGATGTTCAACACGTCGCCGACCAGGCTCACCTGCACGCCCGAACCCCACAGCGGGTCGCGGCGCAGGTCTTCGCAGACCTTGTACTGACCGGCGATGGAGACCATTTCGGCCGTCATCTGCTGACAGAAGATCCTGGCTCGGGTGTTGCCCTTGATACCAGCCAGTGCGCGGCCACGCATGGCGCCGTACACATGGATATTGCCATCGGCGAGAAGTTCCGCACCCGGGCTCACCGAGGCGGTCACGATCAAGTCGCCGCCCTGAGCATAGATCTGCTGGCCGCCACGTACAGGGCTGGTGATGATGCGGGTCGGGCGAACCTCGGGTTCGGCGGCCACAGCGGGCGCCGGAGCGGGCTCGACTTTCTTCACTTCCGGCTCAGGTTCCAGCGGCCGTTCGCGGGCGCCGGAGGGCGGCAGGACCGGCAGGTCGATGGCAATCGCTGCGGCGATGTCCTCGATCCGGCTGGCGCGGATCGCCAGGGTGCGCAGGCCATGGTGACGGCAGATGCGCATCAGCCCGGGCAGGTCGATGGCGCCTTCGTCCGGCGGCAGTTTGTCCAGGGCCAGCACCAGCGGTGTGTTGCTGAAGAAATTGGGGGCCTGCGCTACTTTCGCCGCCAATTGGCGGTCGAGGGCTTCGAGGTCGTTGCGCGCCAGTTCCAGCACAGTGATGGCGAGCATGCTGCCCTTGAGCTGGAACACGGTGGCGGAGTCGGGTGTCTGGTTGAGGCTCATGGTCTGCATAGACGGCTTGTTGCGAAAAAAGTGCCCTGACTTATAACGATAAGACCGATTGGCCGCAACCTGCGGCCAAAGGTTGTAGAATGCCAGGCCTTTGTCTTACCGGAAGCTTCAATGGATCGTCCGCGTTTTCGTCCCTACTTCCTTCATCCACGTTTCTGGGGCCTGTGGCTCGGCCTGGGACTGCTGTGGCTGGTGGTGCAGTTGCCTTACCGAGCCTTGCTGTGGCTCGGCAGCGTCCTGGGCGCCGTGATGTATCGCCTGGCCGGCGAGCGTCGGCGCATTGCCGCGCGCAATCTGGAGCTGTGTTTCCCGGCACTGTCCGGCGACGAACGGCAGCGCCTGCTGAAGGCAAACTTCGCCTCCACCGGCATCGCCTTCTTCGAGATGGCCATGAGCTGGTGGTGGCCCAAAGCCAGGCTTGCCCGCCTGGCACACATCGAAGGTCTGGAGCACCTGCAGGCAGCCCAGCGTGACGGGCAGGGCGCCATCCTCATGGCGGTGCATTTCACCACGCTGGAGATCGGCGCGGCCCTGCTCGGCCAGGAGCACACCATCGATGGCATGTACCGCGAGCACGGCAATCCGGTGTTCGACTTCATCCAGCGACGCGGTCGCGAGCGGCACAACCTCGACTCCCTGGCAGTGGAACGCGAGGACGTACGCGGCATGCTCAAGCTGCTGCGCGGCGGGCGGGCGATCTGGTACGCGCCGGACCAGGACTACGGCACCAAGCAGAGCCTGTTCGTGCCGTTGTTCGGCATCCCCGCCGCCACGGTGACTGCAACGACCAAGTTCGCTCGCCTGGGCAAGGCGCGGGTGATTCCGTTCACTCAGAAACGCCTGGAAGATGGCAGCGGCTATCGTCTGGTGGTGCATGCGCCGCTCGAGGATTTCCCGGGGGAGAGCGAGGAGGCCGACTGCCTGCGCATCAACCAGTGGGTCGAAAGTGTGCTGCGCGAGTGCCCCGAGCAGTACCTGTGGGCGCACCGGCGCTTCAAGTCGCGGCCCGAAGGGGCGCCGCGGCTGTATGACAAGAAGAAGCGCTGATCCGGGGTAGTGGCTGCAGGCCCTTTCGCGCGCCGACTTGCCCGCGAAGGGCCCGATCCTGACAAAACCGACAAACCAGGAAGGAACCGATGGCCCCACCCCCGACTACTGGCCTGATCCTCTCCGGCGGCGGAGCCCGTGCTGCCTACCAGGTCGGCGTGCTCGCCGGTATCGCCGAACTGTTGCCCGCTGGCGCGCCCAATCCCTTCCCGGTCATCGTCGGCACCTCCGCCGGTGCCATCAATGCCGTGACCTTGGCCAGCGGCGCCACTCGCTTTGGCGAGTCGGTGCAGCGCCTGACCCGCTTCTGGCAGAACTTTCGCAGCCACCTTGTGCTGCGCAGCGACTGGCCCGGGGTCATGCGTCAGGCCAGCCGTTTCGTCAGCCACAGCCTGCTGGGGCTGGGCCGGCAGATGCCGGTGGCGCTGCTCGACAGCAGCCCGCTGCGGGCGCTGCTCAAGGCGCATCTGGACCTGGATGGCATCCACCATGCCCTGGCCAGCGAGCAACTGCGCGCGGTGGCCGTAACCGCCTTTGGTTACGAGTCCGGCCAGGCGGTGACGTTCTATCAAGGCGGCGAAGCGATCGAACCCTGGCTGCGGCACCGGCGTATCGGCGTACCCACTGCGCTGAGCGTCGAGCACCTGCTGGCCAGTTCGGCCATTCCGTTGCTCTTCGCTCCGGTGCGCCTGGGCGACGAGTACTTCGGTGACGGCGCGGTGCGCCAGTCTGCGCCGATCAGCCCAGCGCTGCACCTGGGGGCCAGTCGCGTACTGGTGGTGGGCGTCAGCGGTAACCCGCAGCGCCCTGCGTCGCCAGTGCAGAGTGCACGGGTGTTCAGCGGGCAACAGCCGAGCCTGGCGCAGATCGGTGGGCACATGCTCAACAGTACCTTCATCGACAGCCTCGAAGACGATATCGAGTTGCTGCAACGCCTGAATCACCTGAGTCACCTGATGCCTGCACATCTGGACGCCCGGCGCCTGGGCCTGGCGCCGATCGAAGTACTGGTGGTGGCGCCCAGCCAGCCGCTGGACGAGATCGCGGCACGTCATCGGCGCGAGTTGCCGGCTGCGTTGCGCCTGTTCCTGCGCGGGCCCGGAGCGACCAGGACCAGCGGGGCCGGTGTACTCAGCTACCTGTTGTTCGAGGCGAGCTACTGCAGCGAACTGATCGAACTGGGGCGCAGCGATGCCCTGGCCAAGCGCCGGGAGTTGCAGCAGTTTCTGGGGTTGGTGGGCTGAGGCCGCATGGCGGCCCCGCCGCACTCACTCGGAAATCTGCAACTTGCGCGCCTGGGTATAGACGTAGCGCACTTTCTCGTACTCGAACGGCGAGTTGGTCTGGCCATAGCGGAAATTGGTGGTGTAGCGCCGGTCGATCGCCCGCAGCAGGAAGATCTCCGGATGGTCGGTACTGACCTCGGCGACGTTGAGGAAATTCGCCTCGCGCTCGCCGACGTAGTCCACCACCAGGCCCGTGGTGTCGCGCAGGTTCGAGGGACCGAGGATCGGCAGCATGATGTAGGGGCCTTCCGGAACGCCGTAGAAGCCCAGGGTCTGGCCGAAGTCCTCGCTCTGGCGTGGCAACCCCATCTTGGTCGCCGGGTCCCACAGGCCACCCACGCCGATGAGGGTGTTGAACATCAGGCGCGCAGTGATCTCCGCCGAGCGTTTGACCTTGAGCTGCAACACACTGTTGAACAGGTTGGGCACATCCCCCAGGTTGTTGAAGAAGTTGCTCACCCCGGTGCGCACGAAGTGCGGGGTTATGTAGCGGTAGCCATCGACCGCCGGCAGGAACACCCATTGGTCGAAGCGATAGTTGAAGTGGTAGATGCGCCGGTTCATCGATTCCAGCGGGTCGTAGACGTTCAACGCGGCCAGGGTGGAGCGTTCGAACTCGCGCTGGTCGAGACCGGGGTTGAATTTCAGCTCGCGCAGCGGGTCGAGGAAGCCGTCCGATTCCACGGTAGGCGTGTCGATCACATCGGCTTCGACCACGCTGGTACGCGGTGCGGTTTCTGCTGCCAGGGCGCTGGTACTGACGAGCAGGGCGAGGGCAAGTATGAGTCTGTCAGCCACGGAAGAACTCCAGCATGGCGTCGGCATTGACGCGGTAGTTGAGGTTGCCGCAATGGCCGCCGTGTGGATAAAGGGTCAGCCGGTCGCCGAACACCTTGCGCAGGAAACCGATGTCGCCGGGGCCGAGGATCACGTCGTCGGCGTTGTGCATCACGGCGATCTTCGGGCTGTCGGCGAGGTAGTCCTTGAGGGCGTACAGGCTGACCTGGTCGATCAGTTGCAGCAGGCTGTTGCCGTCCGTGCGCGCACGCCACATGGGGATCACCTGCTCGGTCAGGTAGCAGTCGAAGTCGCATTGCAGGGCCCGTTTGAAGAACGGCGTGAGGCTGCTGCCTTCGGTGATCGGAAACTTCGGCGGAATGATCAGGCCGCGGCGATTGATCAGGTCGGAGGTGAAGGCGATGTCGGCTGCCGAGAAACGGAACGAGGTGCCGATCAGCATGGCCATCTGTTCGTTGGACAAATGTTCGCGTGAGTTCTGGAAGTCGTAGAGCAGGGCGTCATTGAGGTCGATGTAGCCCTTGTCCTGGAAGTAGCGCGTGAGTTTTTCCAGCATCAGTTCGTAGAACGTGGTGCTGCGGTCGATGCCCTTGACCTGGGTCTGCACCAGTTTGTCGAGGTTGTTGATCGAGGTGTACAGGTTCACGGGCGGGTTGAGCAGCAGCACGCGCTTGAAGTTGAAGCTGCGCCGGGTTTCGTCCAGATGGCTGACGAATGCCGCGTCCAGGGCGCCGAGGCTGTAGCCAGTGAGGTAGAACTCGCTGACCGGCAGGCGCGGATGCTGGGCGCGTACGGCTTGCATGACCCGGTACAGGTCTTCGGCATCCTCGCGGCTCACGCCGGGCGTGGCGAAGCGTGAGGCGGCGCTCATGAAGTCCCAGCTGGTGGGCGAAGACAGCTGCACCACGTGGTAGCCCGCCTGGTAGAACAGTTTTTTCAGGTATTCGGCAATGGTGCTGCTGTAGGGCGCGCCGGTGCCGGCGATGATGAACACCAATGGCGCTTCGTGGTCCTGGCGTGCCAGGCGGTAGCGGAGTTTTTTCACCGGCCAGAAGTTGTCCGGCAGGGTGAATTCGCGCTCTGGGCGCAGGTTCAGGCTGTAGTCGGACTGGTCGATATCGTCGTCGCTGGGCAGCGTCGGGCGCTGGTCCGGCGGCGTGGTGGCAATGGTCGCCTCGAACGGATTGGTCAAGGGATAGCCGTAGGTGGCGGGGTCGATGTCCCGCGCAGAGGCGGCCGCAGCCAGAAACAGGCCGCACAGCAGGGCGACGAGGCGCAACGGTCGAAGCATGGAGAGTCCCCCGGGAGAACGGCAAGGCAATGTGGAGCTAGGACCATCGTGCCCCTGGCAAAGTTGCCTGGCGCGCTGTCCTTTATTGTGGCGGATGTTGCCGTGAAGTTGGCCGCTGCGGCAATGACCGCTTTCCTCGACATTAGCCGAACCGCGCCATTTTGCCTTGCGCGGCAGGCCTGGGGGATTATCCTGAGCGCCGGTTACATTTTCTGGAGCTGTGCATGAGTCGTTGGTGGCCTGTCGTTGCGTTGCTGCTGTTTCTGCCGGTGTGGCTGGCGGCCAGTTATGGCGTGCGTTTCGGCCTGATGGAGGACGGGCAGTGGGTAGGCCTGTGCGCGGTGCCTGGCGAACACTGGCAGTGCCAGGCGCGGTCGCTGCTGGGGTTGTGGATTCACTTCCAGGTGATCGGCTGGGTGGCGTTGGGGCTGGCCTTGCTGTGCCAGGTGCTGCCGGGACGGCTTGGCTGGTGGGGGGCGGTGCTGGCGCTGGTGGCAGGGGTGCCGGCGCTGGTGCTGTACACGGCGAGCCTGGGGGTTTTTGCGGTGGTTCTGGCGGGGTTGCGGTTGGTCAGGGCCTCCAGCTAGCAGGTTTACCGGTGTTCTTTTCGCAGGCTTGCCCGCAAAAAGAACACCGCCGTTTCAAGCCCTGCGCAAACTGCGCCAAAGGGCAGCCACCATCAGCACACTGACCGCCGCCCAGCGCCAGGCCTGATGATTGTGCAGCCCTTCCTGATACAGCTGCGGCGCAATTCCTGCGCCGATGATGAATGCCAGCAGCGCGACTTCGGCCCTGCGCGCGGCCACCGGTCGCAGCAGGTACACCAGCGCCGGCAGCAGCAGCGCGGCACTGGGGAAGCTGCGATAGCGCGGATCGAAGACCATTGCCAGCATGCTCACCGCCGCTGCGAATCCCGCTGCCAGCAGCCACCATCCGGCTCGCGCCTGCAGCCAGGCGAACAACCGCTCACGCCAGCCTTCGCGCCGGGCCAGGGCCAGCGCGGCATGGGCCAGTACCAGCAGGTTCAGGCCCGCCAGCGCTGCCGCCCACAGCCACTCAGCGACAAAGCGCGCGTTGGTGCGCATCAGCTCGCCCCACAGCCCCAGACTGCCCGCGCCGACTGCCGCCAGCAGCGGTAACAGCAACGCCGCGCGGGCGTGCGCCGGGCGCCCGGCCAGGCCCAGGGTCGCCAGCACCAGCAACGCGCTGGCCAGCCACCACTGTGGCCACAGTGGCAGGTTGCTGACGGGCCCTTCGAGCACGCCTTTGTCCCGCCGATCAGCGTCGTACAGCCCCCAGTAGCCACCCACTGCGCCTTCGCTGGCGCGTTTCCAGGGCTGGTCGAAGGCCTCGATCAGGTTGTAGTGCCAGCCGTTGGCCTCGGCCATCGCGACGAAGCCCCGAATGAAGCGTGCCTCGTTGACCCGGCTTGGCTCTGCGGTCTCGCGCTGGCGGCCTTCGCTGGGCCAGCCGGTTTCGCCGATCATGACGTCCTTGGGGGCGAAGCGGTTGCCGAACACCTGACGTACCTCGGCGACATGCGCCAGGGCGTCCTCGATGCCGCGTGGATCGTCCTCCCAGTAGGGCAGCAGGTGGATGGTCAGGAAGTCCACCGCTGGCGCCACTTCCGGGTGCTGGAGCCAGAACTCCCAGACGTCGGCGTAGGTCACCGGGACCTGCACCTGGGCTTTCACCCGAGTGATCAGTTCGGCCAGGCGTTGGCCGGTGACTTCCTTGCGCAGCAGCGCCTCGTTGCCGACGATCACTGCGCTGACCACGTCCGGATTGGCGTTGGCCGCCTCGATCAGCAGCGCCACCTCCTTGTCGGTATCCACCGGGTTGGCATTGACCCAGGCGCCGAGCATCACCTTCAGCCCGTGCTTGCGCGCCAGCGCCGGAATCGCCTCAAGCCCGGTCATCGAATAGGTGCGGATGCACCGGAAGCGCTCGGCCAGCAACGCCAGGTCGGCGTCCATGCGCGCAGGGCGCAGGCGAAATGGCTGGTCGAAGGGCGACTGGTCCTTGTCGAAGGGGGTGTAGGAGGCGCACTGCAATTTGTGCGTTGGGCTCGCCGCATCGGGCAGGTGCACCGGCTTGCCCAGGCCATACCAGAGTGCACCGAGACCGAGCAGGGCGAACAGGCAGGTGATCAGGTAGAGGAGGGTGGTGCGGGGCGTGCTGGGCATCGAGCGGTCCATCGTCTGGCGCGGGTCATCGGTTGAGAGTCGCTGATAGTAGCCCGGCGCCAACAGTTTGGCATGCAAGGATCGCGCAGAACTCCGCGCGTGGATGACGCTAATGGCGAAGTGCTGTCGCTTATCGTTGGGTAAAGGTCGCTGACGGAGCAGGTCGCGCTGTGTCGCAGGTTGATGATGCAATCTCCAAGACCTGACGAGGGGATGCTTTGATGGCGACTACTACAAGAATGCGACGTTTCCTGGGCGTGACCGGCGCCCTGGTGTTGGCCATGGGTGCTGCACAGGCCATGGCCAAGGAAGTAAGCATCGGTTACGTGGACGGGTGGGCCGACAGCGTCGCCACCACCAACGTGGCTGCCGAAGTGATCAAGCAGAAACTCGGCTACGACGTGAAGCTGCAAGCGGTGGCCACCGGCATCATGTGGCAGGGTGTCGCCACCGGCAAGCTCGACGCCATGCTTTCAGCCTGGCTGCCGGTGACCCATGGCGAATACTGGAGCAAGAACAAGGATAACGTGGTCGACTTCGGCCCCAACTTCAAGGATGCCAAGATCGGCCTGATCGTGCCGGAGTACGTCAAGGCCAACAGCATCGCCGACCTCAAGACCGACACCAGCTTCAAGCAGAAGATCGTCGGCATCGATGCAGGCTCCGGAGTCATGCTCAAGACCGAGCAGGCGATCAAGGACTACGACCTCACCGGCTACAAGCTGACGGCAAGCTCCGGCGCGGCGATGACGGCGGAACTTGGGCGTTCGTATGCCAAGCAGCAGTCGATCGCGGTCACCGGCTGGGTGCCGCACTGGATGTTCGCCAAATGGAAACTCAAGTTCCTCGAAGATCCCAAGGGCGTCTATGGTGCGGCGGAAACCGTCAACAGCATCGGCAGCAAGGAACTGGCGACCAAGGCGCCGGAAGTGGCCGAGTTCCTCAAGAAGTTCCAGTGGCAGTCCAAGGACGAGATCGGCGAAGTGATGCTGGCGATCCAGGAAGGGGCCAAGCCTGAAGCAGCGGCCAAGGACTGGGTGGCCAAGCATCCTGAGCGGGTCAAGGAGTGGACGGGTAAATAACCGATAGGGCCAGTGGGTACTTTTCGCGGGTAAACCCGCTCCTGCAAAGTGCGCATTGGCCCTGACTTTGTTACCCGAATGGTAAAAGACTGTTGCATCTAAGACTAAGGTCGTCTGGTTGGCGTCCACCGGCAGCATAAAGTTAAGGCGGGTTCTCCCCTTACTGTGTTGCTGCTAGGACAAAAACAATGAACGACAGCATCTACCGATCGATACAAGAAAGTCCGCGCTTCAAGGAGCTGGTCACCAAACGCGAACGTTTCGCCTGGCTCCTGTCGGCGATCATGCTCGGCCTCTACTGCGCTTTCATCCTGCTCATCGCCTATGGCCCGCAGATTCTCGGCGCCAAACTCAGCCCCGGCTCTTCCATCACCTGGGGCATTCCTCTGGGCGTCGGCCTGATCCTCTCGGCATTCGTCCTCACCGCCATCTATGTGCGGCGTGCCAACGGCGAGTTCGATGAGCTGAACAAGGCGATCCTGAAGGAGGCGCAGCAATGATTCGTCACGCCAAAACCTTGGCCGTACTGGCCTGCGGTGCCTTCGCACCCGCCGTGTGGGCTGCCGATGCAATCAGCGGCGCGGTGCAGAAACAGCCGTTGAACATGTCGGCGATCATCATGTTCCTGGCCTTCGTCTGCTTCACCCTGGGGATTACCTACTGGGCCTCGAAACGCAACAAGTCGGCTTCGGACTACTACGCCGCAGGCGGGCGCATCACCGGCTTCCAGAACGGTCTGGCGATCGCCGGTGACTACATGTCGGCTGCTTCCTTCCTGGGTATTTCCGCGCTGGTGTTCACCTCCGGCTACGACGGCCTGATCTACTCGATCGGCTTCCTGGTCGGCTGGCCGATCATCCTCTTCCTGATCGCCGAGCGCCTGCGCAACCTGGGCAAGTACACCTTCGCCGACGTGGCTTCCTACCGTCTCGGGCAGAAAGAGATCCGCACCCTGTCGGCCTCGGGCTCGCTGGTGGTGGTGGCCTTTTACCTGATCGCGCAGATGGTCGGCGCGGGCAAGCTGATCGAGTTGCTGTTCGGACTGGACTACCACGTCGCGGTGATCCTGGTCGGCATCCTGATGTGCCTGTACGTGCTGTTCGGTGGCATGCTGGCCACCACCTGGGTGCAGATCATCAAGGCCGTGCTGCTGCTCTCCGGTGCCAGCTTCATGGCGCTGATGGTGATGAAGCATGTGGGCTTCGACTTCAACACCCTGTTCTCCGAAGCGATCAAGGTGCATGCCAAGGGCGAGGCGATCATGAGCCCGGGCGGCCTGGTCAAGGATCCGATCTCGGCCTTCTCGCTGGGCCTGGCGCTGATGTTTGGTACCGCAGGGCTGCCGCACATCCTGATGCGCTTCTTCACCGTCAGCGATGCCAAGGAAGCGCGCAAGAGCGTGCTCTATGCCACCGGCTTCATCGGTTACTTCTACATCCTGACCTTCATCATCGGCTTCGGCGCGATCCTGCTGGTCAGCACCAACCCGGACTTCAAGGACGCCGCCGGCGCCCTGTTGGGCGGTAACAACATGGCGGCGGTGCACCTGGCCGATGCCGTGGGCGGTAGCATCTTCCTCGGCTTCATTTCGGCCGTGGCCTTCGCCACCATCCTGGCCGTGGTTGCCGGCCTGACCCTGGCGGGCGCCTCGGCAGTTTCCCACGACCTGTACGCCAGCGTATGGCGCAAGGGCAAGGCCAACGACAAGGACGAGATCCGCGTGTCGAAAATCACCACCGTCGCCCTGGGCGTCCTGGCGATCGGCCTGGGTATCCTGTTCGAGAAGCAGAACATCGCCTTCATGGTTGGCCTGGCCTTCTCCATCGCCGCAAGCTGCAACTTCCCGGTACTGCTGCTCTCGATGTACTGGAAGAAGCTGACCACCCGTGGCGCCATGATTGGCGGCTGGATGGGCCTGGTCAGCGCGGTTGGCCTGATGATTCTCGGCCCGACCATCTGGGTGCAGATCCTCGGTCATGAAAAAGCCATCTACCCGTACGAGTACCCGGCGCTGTTCTCCATGATCATCGCCTTCGCGGGTATCTGGTTCTTCTCGGTCACCGACAAGTCCAAGGCTGCCGATGACGAGCGTGCACTGTTCTACCCGCAGTTCGTTCGCTCGCAGACCGGCCTGGGCGCCAGTGGTGCGGTTTCCCACTGATCGTTGATGCCGAGTACGACGCCCCGCTTGCCGGGGCGTCGTCGTTTCTGACTGATGGCATTTCTCTATCCCTGGGAAATTTCCCAAGCTCGCTGGGAAGGGTCTGAGTTAATGCGTCGATTACTCCGCGAATAATGGGCCAGGTGACGCAGTCAAGCGTTATTCCGCCTCATCACTTCAAGGAGATTTCCTCATGAAACGTCTGTTCGTGGCCCTGCCCCTCGCACTGTTCACCGTCGCATCGGCATATGCCGTCGATCCTATCGAAAAGCAGGTCCAGGTCACTGCACAGGTGCCTACCGATGCCTTCTTCGTCGAGCCGGTGGGCGGCAACTGGATGAACGATCCGCAAGAACTGTCCTGGAACTCGTTCCGCAGCGAACTGCAGCCGATCCGCAAGCAGTTGCAGGTCAAGAGCACCGTCGGCCCGATCACCGCTTACCTGGTGTCGCCGGCGGCGGTCAGCGACGGCGTGAACAGCATCGGCCTGGATGTGTCGGTGGCCGGCACCACACTCAGCACCACCTCCACCGAAGTCATCACCGCGGCGCAGGCAGCGCCGGGTGCGGTGGTCGGTTTCGAGATCGCGGCTCAAGCCGCGCCAGCCGGCGGCTATGTGCCCGGCAGCTACCAGGGGCTGGTGAGCATGATGTTCGAAACCGCCACCCCCTGATTCGCTCACTCCCTGCTTTCCATTGCCCGTTGCTGCCCCTGTCTGATGCTTGTCAGGGCGGGGCGGGCATTGCCTGCCATGATGCCTATGCCAATCTTTCAACCTATCCCCGCATGAGCAGATCCGCCGACGCTGGAGCCCGTTGGCGATGGCGGCCTACGATCCCGCGGCCTTGCAGTTGAGCACCTCCGAGCAGCGCTGGATCAGTGACAATCCTGTGGTCAAGGTGGTGCTGGACGAACAGTTGCTACCTCTGAGCTATCGCGATGCCAAGGCGGGGCTGCAGGGACTGAGCCTGGACATCCTGCAATTGATCAGCCAGCGCACCGGGTTGCGTTTCGAGGTGCAAGCCTCAGGCACTATCGAGCAGATGATCGAGTGGGTGCGTCAGGGGCGTGCGCAGGTGATTGCCGGTTTGCCCTACAGCCCGCAGCGGGCCCGCGAGCTGAGTTTCAGTCGGGCTTACCTGAGCGCGGCACGGGTGCTGGTCACGCGTGAAGACGCCTCCGGCCCTGCGAGCCTGGTCGGGCTGGAGGGGCACCGACTGGGTGTGATCCTGGGCAGTGCCGTGCCGGACCTCCTGGCCCAGCGCTACCCGCGTATCCGCTTGCAGGCCTATGGCGGGGCACTCGAGGCACTGCACGCGGTCGCACGCGGTGAGGTGAGCGCGGCGGTGCTGGCCTACGACGATGCGCGGCCGATGATCGCCCGTTGGTATCCGGGGCGCGTGAAGATCGCGGCCAGCGTATCCTTGCCGCCTGCTCACTTTGCGCTGGCCACGGCGCGCGGCGAGCAGGCGTTGCAGGGCATCCTGAACAAGGCCCTGCTCAGCCTTGCCCCACAGGAAACCGATGCCCTGGTGCGCCGCTGGCGCAATCCACTGATCGTGGGGGACGGGGTCTGGTCACGCTATCGTGGCAAGATCCTGGGGGGCTTCGCGGCGGCCTTGGGCCTGCTGTTGCTGGCGCTGGTGTGGATTCGTTACCTGCGCCGTCTGCAGCGAGAGGCGGCACGGGCGCGCCGCGAGGCGGAGGCGGCGAACCAGGCCAAGACTGGCTTTCTCACCACCATGAGCCATGAAATCCGCACTCCGCTGCACGCCCTGCTGGGCATGCTCGAACTGGCCCAGCGCAAGGCGGGCCAAGGTGTTCTCGACCGCATGGCCATCGAAGTGGCCACCGATGCCGCGCGCGGCCTGCTCGAGTTGATCGGTGACATTCTCGATGTCAGCCGGATCGAAGCCGGGCGTTTGCAACTGGCGCCGCAGCGGGTCGTGCTGGGTGAGCAGGTGGCCAGCGTGGTTCAGTTGTTCGAAGCGCAGGCGCGGGCCAAGGGCCTGGTGTTGGAACTGGACATGTGCGGTGCACAGGCGTGCGAGGTCATGCTCGATCCTCTGCGCTTCAAGCAGATCCTCGCCAACGTTCTGAGCAATGCGATCAAGTTCACCGGCGATGGCCATGTCCGGGTTGGATTTGCAGGCGCGTGCGCAGGGGGCCAGGCTGTCGGTCGAGCTTGCCGTGGAGGACACCGGGATCGGCATTGCCGCCGATGAGCTGGCCGCCCTTGGCCAACTGTTTCGCCAGGCCAGCAACCAACGACAATCGCCACGGCACAGCGCCGGGCTGGGTCTGGCCATCAGCCGCAGCCTGTGCCAGATGATGGGCGGGCACCTGAGGCTGGACAGTGTGCTGGGGCAGGGAACACGGGTGTGCATTCACCTTGAGCTGCCTTTGCTGACCGCGCAGGAAGCCCGTGAGGAGCCCGCCGTGCCCACGCCCATGACGCACTTCGCCAGATTGCGGGTGCTGGTGGTCGATGACTATCCGGCCAACCGCCTGTTGCTGGCCCAACAGCTCGATTACCTCGGCCATCAGGCCCGCGTCGCCGAAGACGGCACGCAGGCCCTGCGCTTGTGGCTGAAGGAGCATTTCGATGTCGTGATCAGCGATTGCAACATGCCACGCCTCGGTGGGCACGCACTGGCGCGGGCAATCCGCGAACATGAGCGGCGCAGCGAGCGTCCGCGCTGTCGGGTGATCGGGCTCACGGCCAGCGCCCTGGTCGATGAGCGAAACCGCTGCCGGGCTGCGGGCATGGACAGTTGCCTGTTCAAACCGCTGGGGCTGCAAGACCTGGAGCGGGTACTGACGGCGTGTCGTCCACCCTCACAGGAGAACGCATGCGGGCAATCGATTCTGGACATGGGCCATCTGATGCGCCTGGTGGGCAAGGACCAAGCTGCGCTCAATGCCTTGCTGTCCGATCTGCGCAGCAGCAACCGTAGTGATCTCAAGTGCTTGCAGGCGTTCAGGAGCCAGCCGCAGGCACTTGCGCAACTGGCCCATCGGGTCAAGGGCGCTGCGCGCATCGTGCGCGCCAGCGCTCTGGTGGAATTGTGCGAACGTCTCGAACGAACCTGCACCGAGCCGTTACCAGCGCCGGAGCAATTGAGCGCAGACGTGCGCGCCTTGCGCGCGGCGATGCAGCAACTGGATCGCCAGCTCAAGCGCCATGCCGCCACTGGCGGCATGGCGATGGCGTCATATCATCCCGAGCAACAACAGCACCAGCAGCACCACCAGTACGGCACCGACGATGCCGGACGGGCCATAACCCCAGCTGCGCGAATGGGGGAAGACCGGTAAGCCACCGATCAGCAGCAGGATCAGGATGATGATGAGGATCGTGGTCATGGGCGAAATCCTTGCGTGGTTGGGGTCAAGGGCCTGGAACTGCTGGCCTCTTGTAAATTCGGACTGTTGCCGGACCTGAAAGATTCCATTTGTGTGTCTGCCCCTTGCAGGTCGACGAGCTCGGCACTGACTGAACGGTCATGGGCTTGCATTCACTATCCTGATGAATCCTGCCTGGCTGTCCGACGTTGATTAGACTCGGTTGCAATTCAGTCGGCACAAGGCCCGTCACCATGCAAAACCGCATCATGATCACAGGCGCAGGATCCGGCCTGGGCCGCGAGATCGCCCTGCGCTGGGCTCGGGAGGGTTGGCGCCTGGCGCTGGCAGATGTCAACGATGCTGGCCTGCGCGAAACCCTGGAGCAGGTACGTGCAGCAGGCGGCGATGGTTTCGTGCAGCGTTGCGACGTGCGTGACTACAGCCAGCTCACCGCCTTGGCCCAAGCCTGCGAAGAACAATTCGGCGGCATCGATGTGATCGTCAACAACGCGGGCGTCGCCTCGGGCGGGTTCTTCGCCGAGCTGTCGCTTGAAGACTGGGACTGGCAGATCGCAGTCAACCTGATGGGCGTGGTCAAGGGCTGCAAGGCGTTTTTGCCACTGCTCGAGCGCAGCAAGGGGCGCATCATCAACATCGCTTCGATGGCGGCGCTGATGCAAGGGCCGGGGATGAGCAACTACAACGTCGCCAAGGCCGGTGTGCTGGCGCTTTCGGAAAGCCTGCTGGTGGAGTTGCGCCAGCTCGAGGTGGGGGTGCATGTGGTGTGCCCCTCGTTCTTCCAGACCAACCTGCTCGACTCTTTCCGCGGGCCGAATCCGGCGATGAAGGCGCAAGTCGGCAAGCTGCTGGAAGGCTCGCCCATCACTGCCGCACAGATTGCCGACTACATCCACGCTCAGGTCGCGGCGGGCGAATTCCTGATTCTGCCACACGAGGCCGGGCGCGATGCCTGGCGTCTGAAGTGCCAAGCCCCGCAGGTGCTCTATGACGAGATGGCCAGTATGGCGGTAAAGATGCGGGCCAAGGCGCGGCCAGGGCAGTAGCTGTTCTGCAGGTGCCGTCTGTAGGTCTTTTTACCGATCTGGGTAGGTGCGGTCTATTTCACAGCTGAATGATTGAATAGGCCGAATGCCCATAGCAGGCTCGGATTTTCCCTGGGTCTGGAGGATCGGAGCATGTTGGTAATCGGACGTGATGTCGGCGAGGTCGTCACCATCGGCGAGAACATCCGCATCAAAGTGATGGCCGTCGAAGGGGGTGTGGTGCGCTTCGGGATCAGTGCACCGCGTGAAGTGGTGGTGCACCGCTCGGAGATTTACAAGCGTATCAAGGAGCAGGAGCTGGAGCGCAGCTCCTCGTCTTAATCCAGCAACTCCCGTGGCACATCATGCTTGGCCAGTAACTGGCACTGCTGGCTTTCGAGGTCGAAGAGGATGAATGCCTGGCCTTTGGCCAAGGCCTGGCGCACGCGCAGCACGCGGGTTTCCAGCGGGGTGTCGTCGCCGTTGTCGGTGCCGTCGCGGGTGACGAAGTCTTCGATCAGGCGGGTGAGGGTGTCGGCTTCGAGTTGGTCGTAGGGGATCAGCATGTTGGCTATCGGGTTGGGCAGGTTGGGCTGCATGCTACTTGAAAGTGGGGCAGGGACGTTAATCGTCGGCGACGTCTGAGCGGGTTGAACCGCGTAGACGCCGCCGCCAGGTTCAGCTCTTGTTGCCCACCAGGCTATCGACCGCTGGCACCCGGGTATCGCTCTCCATTTGCGCATCATGCTCCAGTTGATGACTGAAGCGCTCCAGAGAAGCATTGGCCGGTTGCGAGTCGCTGGCGAACACGGGCGGGCTGAGCAGGTACGCCGACAACAGGCGGCTCAGTGCAGCCAGGCTGTCGATGTGGGTGCGCTCGTAACCGTGAGTGGCGTCGCAACCGAACGCCACCAGCGCAGTGCGGATATCGTGCCCGGCCGTGACCGCCGAGTGGGCGTCGCTGAAGTAGTAGCGGAACAGGTCGCGGCGTACCGGCAACTCCTGGTCGCTTGCGAGCTTGAGCAGATGACGGGACAGATGGTAGTCGTACGGGCCTGACGAGTCCTGCATCGCCACGCTTACCGCATGCTCGCTGGACGCCTGTCCCGGCGCCACCGGGGCGATGTCGATGCCGACGAACTCGCTGACATCCCAAGGCAGCGCGCCTGCGGCCCCCGAGCCGGTTTCCTCAGTGATGGTGAACAGCGGATGGCAGTCGATCAGCGGTTGGCGGCCACTTTCCACCACGGCCTTGAGGGCTGCGAGCAATGCCGCCACGCCGGCTTTGTCGTCCAGGTGACGGGCGCTGATATGGCCGCTGTCGGTGAATTCCGGTAGCGGGTCGAAGGCGACGAAGTCGCCGATGCCGATGCCCAGCGCCTCGCAATCGGCGCGGGTAGCGCAGTAGGCGTCCAGGCGCACCTCAACGTGTTCCCAGCTGATCGGCATCTGGTCGATGGCGGTGTTGAACGCGTGCCCGCTGGCCATCAACGGCAGCACGCTGCCGCGAAACACGCCGGTGTCGGTGAACACGCTGACCCGGCTGCCTTCGGCGAAGCGGCTGGACCAGTGACCTACTGCCGACAGTGCCAGGCGGCCGTTGTCCTGCAACTGCCGCACGCTGGCGCCGATGGTGTCCAGGTGTGCCGAGACGGCGCGATCGGGCGAACTCTGACGGCCCTTGAGCGTGGCGCGGATGGTGCCACGGCGGGTCAGCTCGAAGGGGATGCCCAGTTCGTCCAGGCGCTCGGCTACGTAGCGCACGATGGTATCGGTGAAGCCGGTGGGGCTGGGGATGGCGAGCATCTCCAGGAGGACGCGCTTGAGGTAGTCCAGGTCGGGTTCGGGGAGTCGTTCGGACATGGGTACTCCTTGGGGTCTTTGCGGGCTTTTTCGCGGGCAAGCCCGTTCGAACAAGGGCTTGTCCGCGAAAAGGCCAGCAGCGATTCAGGCCAGGGGCTGGCTATGCGGGAACAGCAGATCCACGAACCGCTCCGCAGTCGGCTGCGGTTCATGGTTGGCCAGCCCGGCCCGCTCGTTGGCTTCGATGATCACGTAGTCCGGCTGCTGCGCATCGCGCACCATCAGGTCCAGCCCGACCACCGGAATTTCCAGTGCCCGTGCAGCCCTCACCGCCGCATCGGCGAGCACCGGGTGCAACTGTTCGGTGACATCTTCCAGGGTGCCGCCAGTGTGCAGGTTCGCCGTGCGCCGCACCGCCAGGCGCTGGCCTGCCGGCAATACGTCTTCAAAACCCAGCCCGGAGGCGCGCAGGGTGCGCTCGGTTTCCTCATCCATCGGGATGCGGCTTTCACCCCCGGTTGCGGCCTGGCGACGGCGGCTCTGGGCCTCGATCAGCGCCTTTATGGTGTGCTTGCCGTCGCCGATCACCTCGGCCGGATGGCGAATGGCGGCGGCCACTACCTCGAAGCCGATCACCAGGATGCGCAGGTCGAAACCGGCGTGGAAGCTCTCCAGCAGCACGCGGCTGTCGAAACGCCGGGCGTGCTCCACAGCCTGGCTGATCTCGTCGTATTCGGTGAGGTTGACCGCGACGCCCTGGCCCTGCTCGCCATCGACCGGCTTGACCACCACGGCGCCATGCTCTTCGAGAAAAGCCAGGTTGTCGTCGGCGTTGCCGGCCAGTTGCTGGGCAGGCACCTGCAGGCCGGCATCGTGCAACACCTTGCGGGTCAGGCGCTTGTCCTGGCACAGGGTCATGGTCACGGCGCTGGTCAAGTCACTCAGCGATTCGCGACAGCGAATCCTGCGACCGCCCAGGCTCAGGGTGAACAGCCCGGCGCTGGCGTCGTCTACCTGGACTTCGATACCACGGCGCAGGGCTTCGTTGACGATGATCCGCGCGTAGGGATTGAGCCCGGCTTCAGGGCCAGGGCCGAGGAACAGTTCCTGGTTGATGCCATTCCTGCGCTTGACGGCGAAGGTGGGCAGGTTACGAAAGCCCAGCTTCTGGTAAAGCCGCTTGGCCTGGCGGTTGTCGTGCATCACCGACAGGTCGAGGTAGGCCAGGCCGCGGCTCATGAAGTGCTCGACCAGATGGCGCACCAGCACTTCGCCGACACCCGGACGGCTGCACTGCGGGGAGACGGCCAGGCACCACAGGCTGCTGCCGTGTTCAGGGTCGTCGAAAGCCTTGCTGTGGTTCAGACCCATGACGCTGCCGATCACAGCGCCGGTGTCCTCGTCCTCGGCAATCCAGTACACCGGGCCACCCAGGTGGCGCGGGGTGAGTAGCTCGGGATTGACCGGCATCATGCCGCGCGCCTGATACAGCGTGTTGATCGCCTGCCAGTCGCCTTCGGCCTGGGCGCGGCGGATGCGAAACCCGCGGAATACGCGCTGGGCCGGGCGGTAGTCGGTGAACCACAGGCGCAGGGTGTCGGAGGGGTCGAGAAACAACTGTTGCGGCGCCTGGGCCAGCAACTGCTGGGGGGCCGCCACGTACAGGGCGATGTCACGTTCGCCGGGCTGTTCGTCGAGCATGGCCTCGGCAAGTTGTGCAGGGTCAGGGTAGGTGTGGCCGATCAGCAACCGTCCCCAGCCGCAGTGCACGGCGCGCGGCTGGTCGTGGGGGTCGCTGCCGTCACCGGCCAGGCGTGCCTGCAGGCGTTCGTAGGAGGGCGCCTGGCCGCGCAACAGGCGCTGGCCATAGGCACTATGGGCTTTCATCGGTCAGATTCCTTGTTCGCTGAGCCACAGGTTCAGGGCCGCCAGTTGCCACAGCTTGGAGCCGCGCAGTGGGGTGAGCTGGCCGTGGGGGTTGCTCAGCAGGCGATCGAGCATGGCCGGGTTGAACAGGCCACGGTCCTGGCTCGGGTCGGTCAGCAGTTCGCGTACCCAGCCAAGGGTCGCGCCCTCCAGGTGCTTGAGGCCGGGTACGGGGAAGTAGCCCTTCTTGCGATCGATGACTTCATGGGGAATGACCCGTCGCGCCGCCTGCTTGAGCACCTGCTTGCCGCCGTCGGGCAGCTTGAAGCGGGCCGGGATACGGGCAGAAAGTTCGACCAGGCGATAGTCGAGGAACGGCGTACGTGCCTCCAGCCCCCAGGCCATGGTCATGTTGTCGACACGCTTGACCGGGTCGTCTACCAGCATCACCGTGCTGTCCAGGCGCAGGGCCTTGTCCACCGCATGGGTTGCACCGGGACGGGCGAAGTGCTCGCGGACGAAATCGCCAGCGGCATCGTTGTCCAGCAACCAGGGGGCCTGCACGGTGTCGCGGTATTCGTCGTGGCTACGGTCGAAGAACGCCTCGCGATAGGCAGCGAAGGCATCCTCGGCACCATTCACCTGCGGGTACCAGTGATAGCCGGCGAACAACTCGTCGGCGCCCTGGCCGCTCTGCACGCCCTTGCAGTGCTTGGCGACTTCACGCGAAAGCAGGTAGAAGGCGATGCAGTCATGGCTGACCATCGGCTCGCTCATGGCGCGGAAGGCGGCCGGCAACTGATCGATGATCTCGTGTTCCGCGATGCGCAGCTGGTGGTGGCGGGTGCCGTAGTGCTTGGCGATCAGGTCCGAGTACTGGAACTCGTCGCCACGTTCGCCGCCGGCATCCTCGAAACCGATGGAGAAAGTCGACAGGTCGTCCACGCCGACCTCGCGCAGCAAGCCGACCAGCAGGCTGGAGTCGACACCGCCTGACAGCAGCACGCCGACATCCACAGCCGCGCGCTGGCGGATCGCCACGGCATCGCGAGTGGCATCGAGCACGCGGGTGGTCCAGCCTTCGAGGTCGAGGTCCTGTTCGTCCGGGGTTGGGCCGTAATGCAGTTGCCACCAGGTCTGGCGCTCGACTTCGCCGTGGCGGTCGATGCGCATCCAGGTCCCGGGCTCGAGCTTCTGCACGTTGGCCAGCATCGTGCGCGGTGCTGGCACCACGGCGTGGAAGTTGAGGTAGTGATTGAGCGCCACCGGGTCGATCATCGGATCGATGTCGCCGCCTTTGAGCAGCGCCGGCAGGGTCGAGGCGAAGCGCAGGCGCTCGCCGTTGCGCGACAGGTACAGCGGCTTGACGCCGAGGCGGTCGCGGGCCAGGAACAGGCGCTGGTTGTCGCGCTCCCAGATGGCCAGGGCGAACATGCCGTTGAGCTTGGGCAGCAGCGCGGCGCCCCAGGCGTGGTAGCCCTTGAGCAGCACTTCGGTGTCGCCGTCTGACCAGAAGTTATAGCCCAGGTCCTGCAGTTCCTGGCGCAGCTCCGGGAAGTTGTAGATGGCGCCGTTGAACGCCAGGGACAGGCCGAGGGTGTTGTCGACCATCGGCTGCGCCGAGCCGTCGGACAGGTCCATGATCTTCAGACGCCGATGGCCGAGGGCGATCGGCCCCTGGCTGTGGAAGCCCCAGGCATCAGGGCCACGTGGCGCCAGATGATGGGTGATGCGCTCCACCGCGGCGAGATCCGCCGGGCGGGGGGCTTGGTCGATGGGGGTGAAACGCAACTCTCCTGCTAATCCGCACATAAGTCCTTACCGGTTTTGCCGTTGGGGAAAGAGTGCCCCCACATGGGGCACCTTAAGGAACTGACCCAGGGGATTTGCGGGAGTTTTAGATCAATCTGTTATATGGGATGGGTGGGTGCTGTTTCATTTGCCGCGAATCAGCTTGCGCAGCGTGAAGCGGTTTGGATGACAGGCCTCGGCCACGGCCCGAGGTACCGGCAGTGGTTCGCCACTGGCCCAGGCGGCAATCAGCTCGCCGCTCAAAGGCGCGGTAATCAGGCCGCGTGAGCCGTGGCCGCTGTTGACGTACAAGCCTTCCAGCCAGGGGCAGGCGATCGCCGGAACCTGTCGGGCATCCTTGGCCAGCATTGAATAGGTCGTGCTGAACGCAGCAGGATCGGCCAGCGGCCCGACAATCGGCAGGTAATCCGGGCTGGTGCAGCGAAACGCTGCGCGCCCCTGCAACTGTTCCGGATCCAGTGCGGCCGTGTCGAGCCGCTGCGCCAGGTCGGCAGAAATCGCTTCCAGCAGACCAAGATTGCTTGCGTGCTCGCCGGCAGTGGGAGCGAGGTCGAGGCTATGGAAGTCGAAACTGGCGCCGAGGGTGTGCTCGCCATCGCGCGCCGGGGCGACGTAGCCGTCGGCGCAGACCACGGTGCCCAGCGCCTGGCTGCGCTCGGTCAGCGGCAGGCGGGTGATCTGTCCGCGGATACGCTTGAGCGGCAGCTCGGCGCATGCCTCGAAGTTGCGTATCTCAGCGGCACCGGCCAGCACCACCAGCGGCGCACTGGCCAGCAACCGTTCGCCGTCCCAGGCTTGCCACAGACCGTCGACGCGGCGCAGTTCGATCACCTGGTGATGGTTGAGCAGGCGAATGCGCGGGTGTTGCAGTTGCGCGTGGCACAGTGCGGGCGGGTGCACCCAGCCGCCCTCGGGGTAGAACAGCCCACCGCTGGCCAGGGCGACCCCGGCGATCGCCTCGGCCTGCTCGCGATCCAGGCACTGCAGCAGGCTGCTGTCGAAGGCGCCGGCAAGTTTGGCCTGGCGTTCGGTTTCCTTGGTGTCGAAGGCCAGTTGCAGCACGCCGCAGTCGTCCCAGTCGCGGCCACGCTGCAGGCGTTCGAGCCAACGGCGGGTGTAGCCGAACCCGGCGAGGATCATCTGCGACAAGGCGGTGCCGTGTGCCGACAGCTTCAGGTACAGCACGCCCTGGGGGTTGCCGGAGGCCTCTCGGGCCGGGGCGTCGTGGCGTTCCAGCACTTCGACCTGCCAACCGCGTGCAGCCAGGCTGGCGGCGCTGGCGCAACCGGCCAGCCCGGCGCCGATGACCAGCGCGCGACGGGGGCCGTCCACGGGTGCAGGGCGTGCATACCAGGGGGCTGGTTGTGGCGGCGTCGGCAGGTCTTCAGGCCAGCCGACGAACTCTCCCCCCATCACTTCCCACTTCTTGCCCAGCCCCGGCACTTTCTTGATGGCAAAACCGGCGGCTGCCAGGCCGCGGCGCACCCAACCTGTGGTGGTGAAGGTCCCCAGCGTGGTGCCGGGGCGTGACAGCCGTGCCAGTTGCGCGAACAGTTCCGGGGTCCACATGTCCGGGTTCTTCGCCGGGGCGAAACCATCCAGAAACCAGGCGTCGATGGGCGCGTCGAGCTGGGGCAACTGTTCCAGCACGTCACCGACCAGCAGGGTGAGGGTGACCCGGCCCTGCTCGAAGCTGAACTGCTGGAAGCCTGGGTGCACGGCCACATACTGCGCCAGCAAGGGGTCGCTGAAGGGCGAAAGCTCCGGCCACAGCGCTGCCGCGCGGGCCAGGTCGGCGCGACTCAGCGGGTACTTCTCGACACTGACGAAATGCAGCCGCGCCTCGGGGTGGGCTTTTTCTGCGAACAGTTGCCAGGCACAGAAGAAGTTCATGCCGGTACCAAAACCGGTCTCGCCGATCACCAGGCAGGCGTGCGGCGCAAGCTCGGCGAAGCGCCGGGCCAGGTGGTTGCGCTCGAGGAAGACGTATACCGTTTCGTGCACGCCCTCGTTCTTCGAGAAATAGACGTCGTCGTATTGCCGCGAGTGGGGGCGGCCCTGGTCGTCCCAGTCGATCTGGGCGTGCTGGGGGAGTGGGGTATCAGGCATGGTCGGTTCGGCTGGCAGTGAAGCGAAGATTTTATGCCATCTGCGTCGCCGACGCTGTATCCGCCGTGGTGAAGAGGGCGCAAGACTGGCGTGCAATCCGCTACTCTTGCTTATCCATCGAAGGAGTGAGCCATGTTCGAATCCGCGGAAATCGGTCACAGCATTGACAAGGAAACCTACGAGGCCGAATTGCCGGCCCTGCGCGAGGCGTTGCTGGAGGCCCAGTTCGAGCTCAAGCAGCAGGCGCGTTTCCCGGTCATCGTACTGATCAACGGTGTCGAGGGTGCCGGCAAGGGCGAAACGGTCAAGCTGCTCAACGAGTGGATGGACCCGCGGATGATCGATGTGCTCACCTTCGACCAGCAGACCGACGAAGAACTGGCGCGCCCACCCGCCTGGCGATACTGGCGTGCACTACCGCCCAAAGGGCGAATGGGCGTGTTCTTCGGCAACTGGTACAGCCAGATGTTGCAGGGGCGGGTGCATGGTCGCTTCAAGGATGCGGTGCTCGACCAGGCCATCACCGGCGCCGAGCGCCTGGAGCAGATGCTTTGCGACGAAGGTGCACTGATCATCAAGTTCTGGTTCCACCTCTCCAAGAAACAGATGAAGACCCGGCTCAAGGTGCTGCGCGACGATCCGCTGCACAGTTGGCGCATCAGTCCGCTGGACTGGCAGCAGTCCGAGACCTACGACCGCTTCGTACGTTTCGGTGAGCGGGTTCTGCGGCGCACCAGCCGCGACTACGCGCCCTGGCATGTGATCGAGGGTGTCGATCCGCACTACCGTGCGCTGGCGGCCGGGCGCATTCTGCTCGAAAGCCTGAACGCGGCGCTGGCCAATGCGCCGAAGGGCAAGCACCAGGGCAATGTCGCGCCATTGGGGCGCAGTATCGATCAGTTGAGCTTGCTCGGCGCGCTGGATCTCACCCGGCGCCTCGACAAGCACGACTACCAGAAGCAGCTGGTCGCCGAGCAGGCGCGCCTGGCCGGGCTGTTGCGGCACAAGCGCATGCGCGAGCACGCCCTTGTCGCGGTGTTCGAAGGCAACGATGCTGCGGGCAAGGGTGGGGCGATTCGTCGCGTGGCCGCCGCGCTGGACCCACGCCAGTACCGCATCGTGCCGATCGCTGCGCCCACCGAAGAGGAGCGAGCCCAGCCCTACCTCTGGCGGTTCTGGCGGCATGTACCGGCGCGCGGCAAGTTCACCATCTTCGACCGCTCCTGGTACGGCAGGGTGCTGGTGGAGCGAGTCGAAGGATTCTGCACCCCGGCGGACTGGATGCGCGCCTATGGCGAGATCAATGATTTCGAGGAACAGTTGAGCAACTCGGGCATCGTGGTCGTGAAGTTCTGGCTGGCAATCGACCAAGAGACACAGTTGCAGCGCTTCGAGGAACGTGAAGAGATCCCGTTCAAGCGCTACAAGATCACCGAGGAAGACTGGCGTAACCGTGACAAGTGGGATGTATACGCCGAGGCGGTGGGTGACATGGTCGATCGTACCAGCACCGAGATTTCGCCCTGGACGCTGGTAGAGGCCAACGACAAGCGCTGGGCGCGGGTCAAGGTGCTGCGCACCATCAACGATGCACTGGAAGCGGCGTTCGCCAGGCACAAGAAGTGACGCATCCCGTCCGCCGCGGGGCAGCCATGCCCCGCGGGAATGACCTGATGAATTCTTTTCCCGCCACTTTCTGCCAGCCCCATCTTTGCAGCCCTTAGACTTCAATCACCCCACTCAGGGCATTGATCGAGGACGCTATGCACATTTCTTCCGGACGCTGGGTCCATGGTCTGTTCCTGGCGCTGCTGACCGCGCTGCTGTGGGGCATTCTGCCGATCAAGCTCAAGCAGGTGCTGCAGGTGATGGATCCGATCACGGTCACCTGGTATCGGCTGCTGGTCTCCGGCGGCCTGTTGTTCGCCTGGCTGGCCGCCAACCGGCGCCTGCCGCCAGTCCAGCGGCTAGGGCGCAAGGGCTTGGGCCTGGTAGCGGTGGCCGTGTGTGGGCTGATGGGTAACTACGTGCTGTATCTGGTCGGTCTCAAACTGCTCAGCCCTGGTACTGCGCAGTTGGTGGTGCAACTGGGGCCGGTGCTGTTGCTGGTGGCCAGTGTGTTTGTGTTCAAAGAGCGTTTCAGCTTGGGCCAGGGTATCGGGTTGCTGGTGTTGCTGGCCGGTTTCGGGCTGTTCTTCAACCAGCGCCTGGACGAGCTGCTGACATCACTTGGGACCTATACCACCGGTGTACTGACGATCATCCTGGCCACCAGCATCTGGGTGTTCTATGCCCTGAGTCAGAAGCAGTTGCTGACGGTCTGGCATTCGCAGCAGGTAATGATGGTGATCTACCTGTGCTGCGCGGCGCTGCTGACGCCTTGGGCGCACCCGCTGGAGGCGCTGCAACTGACGGCTGTACAAGGCTGGTTGCTGCTGGCGTGCTGCCTGAACACCCTGGTCGCCTATGGCGCATTTGCCGAGGCTTTGGCGCATTGGGAAGCATCGCGGGTGAGTGCGACCTTGGCACTGACGCCGCTGGTCACCTTTATTGCGGTGGCGCTATCGGCCTGGGTGTGGCCGGAGTACGTGCATGCCGAACAGATCAATGCGCTCGGCTATGCCGGGGCGGTGACGGTGGTGGCAGGGTCGGCACTGGTGGCGCTGGGGCCTTCGCTGGTGGCGGGGTGGCGGGCGCGGCGGGCCAGGGTGGCAGAGGTTCGCTGATAATCGGCGATGGCCTCTTCGCGGGCAAGCCCGCGAAGAGGCCCCTATCGGCTCAGGATCAGCCCTTGGCCCCCGGTGCCAGCATGTTTTCCGGGCGCACCCACTGGTCGAACTGCTCGTTGGTCAGGTACTTGAGCTCCAGCGCTGCCTCGCGCAGGGTCTTGCCCTCGCTGTACGCCTTCTTGGCAATTTCCGCAGCCTTGTCGTAGCCGATGTGCGGGTTCAGCGCCGTCACCAGCATCAACCCGCGCTCCAGGTGGGCGGCCATCTGTTCGGCGTCCGGCTCGATGCCGGCCACGCAGTGCTCCTGGAAGTTGTGGCAGCCATCGGCCAACAGTTCGATCGTCTGCAGCAGGTTGTGGATGATCACCGGCTTGAACACATTCAACTGCAAGTGCCCCTGGCTGGCCGCGAAGCCGATCGCCGCATCGTTGCCCAGTACCTGACAGGCCAGCATCGACAGGGCTTCGCATTGGGTCGGATTGACCTTGCCCGGCATGATGGAGCTGCCTGGTTCGTTGGCCGGCAGGCGTACCTCGGCAAGCCCGGCACGCGGGCCGGAACCCAGCAGGCGCAGGTCGTTGGCGATCTTCATCAGGACCACGGCGAGAGTTTTGAGCGCGCCAGCCAGGCTGGTCAGTGGCTCATGGCCGGCGAGGGCGGCGAACTTGTTCGGTGCGGTGACAAAGGGCAGGCCGGACAGCGCCGCGAGCTCAGCGGCAATGGCTTCGGCAAAGCCGTGTGGGGCGTTGAGACCGGTGCCGACGGCCGTGCCGCCCTGGGCCAGTTCACAAACTGCCGGAAGGGTGGCGCGAATTGCCCGCTGGGCGTAGTCAAGCTGGGCAACGAAGGCCGAGATTTCCTGGCCGAAGGTGATGGGCGTGGCGTCCATCATGTGCGTGCGGCCAGTCTTGACCAGATTCGAGTGACGCGCCGACAGTTCTGCCAGGCCCGACGACAACTCGGCGATGGCCGGCAGCAACTTGCCATGCACGGCCTGGGCGGCGGCGATGCTCATGGCGGTAGGGAAGCAGTCGTTGGAGCTCTGCGAGCGGTTGACGTGGTCGTTCGGGTGGACTGGCACCTTGCCGCCACGGCCCTTGCCAGCCAGTTCGTTGGCGCGCCCGGCAATCACTTCGTTGACGTTCATGTTGCTCTGGGTGCCACTGCCGGTCTGCCAGACCACCAGCGGGAACTGATCGTCGTGTTCGCCGTCGAGCACTTCGTCGGCGGCTTGTTCGATCAGTCGGGCAATGTCGGCTGGCAGGTCGCCGTTACGGTCGTTGACTCGTGCCGCGGCTTTCTTGACCAGCGCCAGGGCGTGGAGGACAGCCAGGGGCATGCGCTCCTTGCCGATGGCGAAGTTGATCAGCGAGCGCTGGGTTTGCGCACCCCAGTAGGCGTCCTCTGGAACTTCGACCGGGCCCAGGCTGTCTGTCTCGATACGGCTCATGCTGCGCTCACTCCTTTGTTCAGTCAGAAGTCGCAGTTTAGGCCCTGATCCACCCGGGCGGTCAATCGCTCGTCTTCCCACTTGAGCACAGTGCCCATCGCGGCGCAGAATGCTCTACTCTGAGGTATCCGCCTCACCCTCTCATGAAGGAATTGCAATGACCCGCCTCCGTGTCCTCTTTGCCGCCGTCGCCCTGGCCTGTGCCAGCGGCCAGGTCCTCGCCGCAACTGCCAGCCACAACGCCGCCGCCGAGAAATTCCTGACCCTGGCCAATGCCGACAAGCTGGGCACCCCGGTGTACATGCAGGTCCAGCAGATGTTCGCCCAGCGCTTCGAGCAGACCAAGGCCCCGGCCGCGAAGAAATCCGTGCTCGACAGCTACCAGGCCAAGGCCAACGCCGCCCTGGACAATGCCATTGGCTGGAAGAAGCTCAAGCCGCAGATGGTCAACCTGTACACCGCGACCTTCACCGAGCAGGAGCTCAACGACCTGGTCAAGTTCTACGAGTCGCCGCTGGGCAAGAAAGTCCTGCGCGAAATGCCCAAGGTCACCCAGCAGTCGGCCCAGCTGACCCAGCAGAGCCTGGAGCCTGCAGTGCCGGTGGTGAACAAGCTGCTGGACGACATGACCAAGGAGCTTGACCCGAACGCTGGCAAGGCCGCCGCTCCGGCGAAGAAGTGAGCCTGAATCGATGAGCATGCAACAACGCATCGAGCAGCAACTGGCAGCGCTTGGCGATCAGCACCTGCAGGTGCTGAATGAAAGCCACATGCACAGTCGTGGGCAGGAGACGCACTACAAGGCGGTGCTGGTCAGCGAGCAGTTCGCCGGCCTGAACAGCGTCAAGCGTCACCAGAAGGTCTACGCCACCATGGGCGAGCTGATGGGCGAGATTCATGCCCTGGCCATCCACACCTACACGCCCGAAGAATGGGCGCAGGTAGGGGCGGCGCCGGCCTCGCCGGTGTGTGCCGGCGGCGGGCACTGAAACCTGTCCGTCGTTCTGGTAGAATCCGCTTCATCCGGGGGCCGCTTTGCGGCCCCCGTGTTTTTTGTCAAACCCGGTCCGCCCCTTACGAGGGCAACCACCTGGAGATACAGATTCATGTCCCAACCGATCGTCGTGGCGGCGCTCTATAAGTTCGTCACCCTCGAAGACTACCTCGACCTGCGCGAGCCATTGTTGAAAACCCTGCAGGACAACGACGTCAAAGGCACTTTGCTGCTGGCGCTCGAGGGTATCAATGGCACGGTCTCCGGTACCCGTGAAGGTATCGACGGCCTGCTGGCCTGGCTGCGCAACGACCCGCGCCTGGCGGATGTCGACCATAAAGAGTCGTACTGCGATGAGCAGCCGTTCTACCGCACCAAGGTCAAGCTCAAGAAAGAGATCGTCACCCTCGGCGTGCCGGGCGTCGACCCCAACAAGCAGGTCGGCACCTATGTCGAACCCAAGGACTGGAACGCGCTGATCAGCGACCCCGAAGTGCTGCTGATCGACACCCGCAATGACTATGAAGTGGCCATCGGCACCTTCAAGGGCGCCATCGATCCGAAGACCGAGACCTTCCGCGAGTTTCCCGACTACATCAAGGCCAACTTCGACCCGAGCAGACACAAGAAGGTCGCGATGTTCTGCACCGGCGGCATTCGCTGTGAAAAAGCGTCCAGCTACATGCTCGGTGAAGGCTTCGAGGAGGTCTATCATCTTAAGGGTGGGGTCCTGAAATACTTCGAGGAAGTGCCTCAGGAAGAAAGCCTCTGGGACGGCGACTGCTTCGTCTTCGACAACCGCGTCACGGTGCGCCACGACCTGTCCGAGGGCGAGTACGACCAGTGCCATGCCTGCCGCCATCCGATCAATGCGGATGACCGTGCGTCCGAGCATTATTCGCCCGGGGTGAGCTGCCCGCATTGCTGGGACACCCTGAGCGAGAAGACCCGGCGCAGCGCCATCGACCGCCAGAAGCAGATCGAGCTGGCCAAGGCGCGCAACTTGCCGCACCCGATCGGTTACAACTACAAAGCCGAGGCCTGATGCATGACTGCACGCCTGCTCTATGTGATGGACCCGATGTGTTCCTGGTGCTGGGGCTTCGCTCCCGTGGCCGAGGCGTTGATCGCCCAGGCGCGGGATGCCGGTGTGCCGACGCGCCTGGTGGTGGGTGGCCTGCGCAGCGGTAGCAGCGCGTTGGATAGCTCGACGCGCAAGTACATCCTCGAGCATTGGCAGGCGGTCGCCGAGGCCACTGGTCAGGCGTTTTGCTTCGAGGGCGCCATGCCTGACGGGTTCGTCTATGACACCGAGCCGGCCTGCCGCGCCTTGGTCACGGCGCGTGATCTCGATGCCGAGCGCGGTTGGGCGCTGCTCAAGCTGATCCAGGGCGCGTTCTACGAACAGGGCCTGGATGTCACCCGTGCCCCGCAACTGGTGGACCTGGCCGAGCAGGCAGGCTTCGACCGCGAACGGTTTTCTGCAGCGTTCGCAAGCGTCGAGACCCGCACGACCACGACAGCCGACTTTGCCTGGGTTCAGGACCTGGGTATCGCCGGCTTCCCGACCCTGCTGGCCGAGCGCAATGGTCAACTGGCCCTGCTGACCAACGGCTATCAGCCGCTCGATCGCCTGCAGCCGTTGCTGGGCCGCTGGCTGCAGCAGGCTGCCTGTGCTTGATCTGCCAGGGTCTAGCGACCCTGTGCCGGGGAAGCCCCCCGTTGCGCACGATCGTCTGAGCTGGGCGGAAATCCGCCGCCTGGCGCTGCACCACAAGAAGGCCTTGTGGACTGCCAACCTGGTTGCCGTGCTTGCCGCCCTCTGCAGCGTGCCGATTCCCTTGCTGCTGCCCTTGCTGGTCGATGAAGTGCTGCTGGGCCATGGCGACGCTGCCTTGAAATGGATGAACCAGTTCCTGCCGAGCCAGTGGCAGGTGGCAGCCGGTTATATCGGCTTGATGCTGGTTGCGACCCTCAGCCTGCGCCTGGCCTCGCTGGCCTTCGGCGTGATCCAGGCCAGGCAGTTCGCCGGGCTGGCCAAGGATATCGTGTACCGCTTGCGAATCCGCCTGATCGAGCGGCTCAAGCGGATCTCGCTCAAGGAGTATGAAAGCCTGGGCAGTGGCACGGTCACTACGCATCTGGTCACCGACCTGGATACCCTGGACAAGTTCGTCGGTGAAACGCTCAGCCGCTTCCTGGTGGCCATGCTGACGCTTACCGGCACTGCGGCGATCCTGATCTGGATGCACTGGAAGCTGGCGCTTCTGATCCTGCTGTTCAACCCGTTGGTGATCTATTTCACCGTGCAGTTGGGCAAGCGGGTCAAGCACCTGAAGAAGCTCGAGAACGACAGTACCGGACGTTTTACCCAGGCGCTGAGCGAGACCCTCGACGCCATCCAGGAAATCCGCGCAAGCAACCGCCAGGGCTATTTCCTTGGGCGCCTGGGAGTACGTGCGCGGGAGGTACGCGACTATGCGGTGGCCTCGCAGTGGAAGAGTGACGCCAGTGGTCGGGCCAGCGGTCTGCTGTTCCAGTTCGGCATCGACATTTTCCGTGCTGCGGCGATGCTCACGGTGTTGTTCTCCGACCTGTCGATCGGGCAGATGCTGGCTGTGTTCAGCTACCTGTGGTTCATGATCGGCCCGGTGGAACAGTTGCTCAACCTGCAGTACGCCTATTACGCGGCCGGTGGTGCGCTGAGCCGGCTCAACGAGTTGCTGTCGCGAGAGGACGAGCCGCAGTATCCGGCCGCCTGTGATCCGTTCGCGGGGCACGCGACGGTGGGTATCGAGGTGCGCGACCTGCGCTTCGCCTATGCCGATGAGCCGGTGCTCGATCACCTGGACCTGTCCATCGCTCCGGGCGAGAAGGTGGCTATCGTCGGTGCCAGCGGCGGCGGCAAGAGTACGCTGGTTCAGCTGCTGCTGGGGTTGTACAGCGCCCAGGCCGGGACCATTCGCTTTGGCGGTGCCAGCCTTCAGGAGATCGGCCTGGAGACCCTGCGCGAACATGTCGCGGTGGTGCTGCAGCATCCGTCGTTGTTCAACGACAGTGTGCGCGCCAACCTGACCATGGGCCGCGAGTGCAGTGACGACGCCTGTTGGCAGGCGCTGCGCATTGCCCAGCTCGATGCCACCATCGCCGCGCTGCCGCAGGGATTGGACAGTGTGGTGGGGCGCTCTGGTGTGCGCCTGTCCGGGGGCCAGCGTCAACGCCTGGCGATTGCCCGCATGGTACTGGCCGAGCCGAAGGTGGTGATTCTCGACGAGGCCACCTCGGCCCTCGATGCGGCCACCGAATACAACCTCCATCAGGCCCTGGCGCGCTTCCTCAGCGGCCGCACCACCCTGATCATTGCCCATCGCCTGTCAGCGGTGAAACAGGCTGATCGGGTTCTGGTATTCGACGGCGGTCATGTGGCCGAAGACGGCGGCCACCAGCAGCTCATCGCCGAAGGCGGGTTGTACGCCAAGCTGTATGGGCACCTGCAACAGTCCTGATCGGGCGGTGCATCAATAGGTGCAGTGGCTGCGACAAAAAGCTCCGCGCAGTTATGGCAAATGGCCTACGCTGTGCTTGTCTGGGTCGATTCGTGCCATATCCGCTCTGAGACAGGGACTACATGAAGGGAAATCGGACTCTCGAGGCGCCAAGGTTGCTGGGAATCATCTGGCCCTTCGTCGCAGTGGTGGTTTTCCAGGTGCTGTTGGGCAGCCTCAGTCTTTATTCGCTTTCGGCCATGCGCGCGTACGTGGCCGGCGAAAGCCTGTGGTCCAAGGCACAGAAAGACGCCATCTATTACCTCAATCTGTATGCCGAAAGCCAGGACGAACGCATCTTCCAGCGTTATCGCCAGGCCATTGCCATACCCCAGGGCGACCGTGAGCTACGGGTGGCTCTCGATCAGCCTATCCCGGACCTGGAGGCGGCGCGGCGCGGGATCTTGCAAGGTGGTAACCATCCGGACGACGTCAACCGGATCATCTGGTTCTACCGCAATTTTCGCCAGATCAGTTACATGCAGAAGGCCATCGGCTACTGGAACACCGGCGACGACTACCTGCGGCAACTGGACGGCCTGGCCCAGCAAATGCGCGAGGCCTTCGTCCAGGGGGTGGCCACTGAACGCGAGGTGGCGGACTGGAAAGCGCGTATCGTTTCGATCAACGAGGGCGTGACGCCGGCCGCCAAGGCATTCAGCGATGCCTTGGGTGAAGGCTCGCGGGTGCTGCTCCGGGTGTTGATGGTCACCAACCTGCTCACGGCGTTGATTCTCATCGCCCTGGCCTGGCGCCGTTCTGCACGGTTGCTGTCCCAGCGCCAGGCGTTTGCCAGCGCTTTGCAGGTGGAGCGTGAGCGGGCACAGACCACCCTTGAGTCGATCGGCGATGCGGTGATCACCACCGATGTCGAGGGGTGCATCGTCTACATGAACCCTGCCGCGGAGCAGTTGACCCATTGGCAGGCTTCCCAGGCCCAGGGCTTGCCGCTGGCGGCGCTGTTCAGTCTGCTCGATGAGAATGCCGAGCGGGACAGCCTGACCCTGGTGGAGCAGGTTCTCAGCGGCAGCCTCAAGGGCGGCGCCGAGCATGCCCGGCTGATCCAGCGCCTGGATGGCAGTACGGTGTCGGTCAACCTGGTTGGATCGCCGATCCACACCGACGGCCAGATCAGCGGTATCGTGCTGGCCTTGCATGACATGACGCAGGAGCGGCAGTACATCGCCAACCTGTCCTGGCAGGCGACTCACGATGCCCTGACGGGCCTGGCCAACCGCCGCGAGTTCGAGTATCGCCTGGAGCAGGCGCTCAACACCCTGGCCCGTCAGTCGGGGCGCCATTCGCTGATGTTTCTCGACCTTGATCAGTTCAAGCTGGTCAACGATACCTGCGGACACGCTGCGGGTGATGAGTTGCTGCGCCATATCTGCGCCGTGCTGCAGGCAGGCCTGCGCGAAGGTGACACCCTGGCCCGGCTGGGCGGTGACGAATTCGGCGTGTTGCTGGAAAACTGCCCGCCCGACCAGGCCGAGCGGATTGCAGAGCACTTGCGCCAGACCGTGCAGAGCCTGCATTTCGTCTGGAAGGGACGACCCTTCGTCACCACCGTCAGTATTGGCCTGGTACACATTGCCCAGTCGCCTGGCACCCTTGAGGCTTCGCTGCGGGCAGCCGACATGGCTTGCTACATGGCCAAGGAGAAGGGGCGCAACCGTGTGCAGGTCTACCATGCCGACGACAGCGAGTTGTCGATGCGCTTTGGCGAGATGGCCTGGATCCAGCGCCTGCATGTCGCGCTCGAGGAAAACCGCTTCTGCCTGTATGCCCAGGAAATCGCCCCGCTCAAGCCTGACATGGGCGCCGGGCACATAGAGATTCTCCTGCGCCTGCATGACGAGAGCGGTCGGACCGTTCTGCCTGACAGCTTCATCCCTGCTGCCGAACGCTATGGCCTGATGACCGCACTTGATCGCTGGGTGGTGCGCAATGTGTTTCAGGTGATTCGTCAGGCACTGGATGAAGGTTGCAGCCGGCCGCTGGCGATGTGCGCGATCAATCTGTCGGGTAGCAGCATTGGGGACGACAAGTTCCTGGAGTACTTGCAGCGATCGTTCGCCGAGTACCAGATTCCTCCGCACATGATTTGTTTCGAAATAACCGAGACCAGCGCAATCGCCAATTTGGGAAGTGCTATTCGCTTCATCAACGAATTGAAAGGCTTGGGGTGCAAGTTCTCCCTCGACGATTTCTGCGCCGGGATGTCGTCATTCGCCTATTTGAAGCATTTACCCGTAGACTTCCTGAAGATCGACGGAAGTTTCGTCAAAGATATGCTGGACGATCCCATTAACAGGGCTATGGTGGAGGTGATCAACCATATCGGCCATGTCATGGGTAAGCGCACCATCGCCGAGTTCGTCGAGACGCCGTTGATCGAGCAGGCGCTGCAGGAGATCGGCGTGGATTTCGCGCAGGGTTATCTGATCGAGCGGCCGCAGGTGTTCACCTGTGGCAGCCTCCAGCGACAACGGATTGCAGTAAGGCCCCTGTTGCACCGGGCGCCAGGGACCTTCCGCTGACACCAATAGCCGTCCGGGAAATCACAGGGAATCAAGGAGCTGACAGTGATTGACGCATTCGTTCGGATCGGTCCATTGATGGACGCCAAGAGCTATCCCGACTGGGCGCAGAAAATGATCGATGATTGCGCCGAGAGCAAGCGCAAGGTGGTCGAGCATGAGGTCTACCAGCGCCTGAGCGACGGCAAACTGAGCAAGAAGACCATCCGCCAGTACTTGATCGGTGGTTGGCCGGTGGTCGAACAGTTCTCGCTGTACATGGCCCACAACCTCACCAAGACCCGCTATGGCCGAAGCCAGGGCGAGGATATGGCGCGGCGTTGGTTGATACGTAATATCCGGGTCGAACTCAATCATGCCGACCATTGGGTCAAGTGGTGCAAGGCGCACGACATTACCTTGAAAGACTTGCAGGCCCAGGATGTTCCGCCTGAGCTGAACGGCTTGAACGATTGGTGCTGGCGCGTCTGTGCGACCGAGTCCCTGGCCATTGCGATGGCCGCGACCAACTATGCGATCGAAGGGGCGACGGGCGAGTGGTCGGCGAAGGTGTATCCCGACACGGACTATGCGCAGGCCTTCATCCAGCGAGGTGACAAGGAGTCCAAGGCGGCCATGAGGTGGCTGGATCTGCACGCCGAGTACGATGATGCTCACCCATGGGAGGCGCTGGAGATCATTTGCACGCTGGTGGGCGAGAACCCTTCCGTGGAATTGCAGGCGCAGCTGCGCAAGGCGATCTGCAAGAGCTACGACTGCATGTACCTGTTCCTGGAGCGTTGCCTGGCAATGGAGCCTGTGCAGCGTCAGACCTTCAGCAAGCCGGTGTTGGCGGCGGGCTGATCAGGTGCCCGGCCTCATCGCGCGCTTGCAGGGATGAGGCCGGTGCAGTTGCCGGCGGTTATTGGGCGTTGAACGCCTGCCCGTTCACGCCGCTGCTGTCAGGGCCCATCAGGTACAGGTACACCGGCATGATGTCTTCGGGCAGCGGATTGTCTTGCGGGTTCTCGCTGGGATAGGCCAGCGCCCGCATCGCCGTGCGCGTGGCACCCGGGTTGATGCTGTTGGCGCGCACCGGCGCCACGCCTTCAAGTTCGTCGGCCAGGGTCTGCATCAGGCCTTCGGTGGCGAACTTCGACACGCCATAGGCGCCCCAGTAGGCCCGGCCCTTGCGCCCCACGCTGGACGAGGTGAACACCACCGACGCGTCCTCGGACAACTTGAGCAGCGGCAGCAATGTGCTGGTCAGCATGAAGGTCGCGTTGACGTTGATGTGCATCACGCGCATGAAGTTGTCGCCCGACAACTGCTCCAGCGGCGTACGCGGGCCGATGATCGACGCGTTGTTGAGCAGGCCGTCGAGGCGCCCGAACTGTTCTTCGACCATCACCGCCAGTTCGTCGTATTGATGGGGCAGGGCGGTTTCCAGGTTGAACGGGATCACCACGGGTTGTGGGTGGCCGGCGGCCTCTATCTGGTCGTAGACCTCGTTGAGGTTGGCCTCGGTCTTGCCCAGCAGCAGCACGGTGGCCCCCAGTGCTGCGTAGGCCTTGGCGGCGGCAGCGCCGATGCCGCGGCCAGCGCCGGTGACAAGAATGACCCGACCCTTGAGCAGGTCGGGGCGGGCGATGTAGTCGAACATTGAGAATTCCCTGTTTTTATCCCTGTGTGTGCTGCCAGCCCTTACTGCTCAGCAGCCGCACAACGCACTGTCGATCACCTTGCGCAGGTCCAGCGGGTGGTCCACCACCACGTCGGCACCCCAGTTATTGGGGTTGTCCTCTGGATGAATATAGCCGTAGCGCACGGCTGCGGTGCGGGTGCCGGCATCGCGGCCGGATTCGATGTCACGCAGATCGTCGCCGACGAACAGTACGCTGGCCGGATCCAGGTCAAGCGTCTTGCAGGCGAGGATCAGCGGCTCGGGGTCGGGCTTGCTGTTCTTCACGTGATCGGGGCAGATCAGCAGCGCCGAGCGCTCGGCCAGGCCAAGCTGCTGCATGATCGGCTCGGCGAAGCGTACCGGCTTGTTGGTGACCACGCCCCACAGCAGGTTGCCTTTCTCGATGTCGTCCAGCAGTTCGGCCATGCCCTCGAACAGCTTGCTGTGCACCGCGCAGTCGCGCTGGTAGCGCTCAAGAAACTCCAGGCGCAGCGCTTCGAAGCCTTCGGCGTCAGGGCTCATGGCGAAAGTGGCGGCGACCATGGCCCGGGCGCCGCCGGAGATCACGCCGCGGATCAACTCGTCGTCCACGGCCGGCAGCCCGCGTTCGGCGAGCATGGCCTGGCAGATGGCGATGAAGTCTGGCGCGGTGTCCAGCAGGGTACCGTCCATGTCGAAGAGTACTGCTCGCAGGCGCATGCTCATTCCTCGCGCAGGGTCTGGATCATGTAGTTGACATCGACGTCGCTGGCCAGCTTGTAGTGCTTGGTCAGCGGATTGTAGGTGAGGCCGATGATGTCCTTCACTTCGAGGCCGGCAACACGGCTCCAGGCGCCGAGCTCCGATGGCCGGATGAATTTCTTGAAGTCATGGGTGCCGCGCGGCAGCATCTTGAGGATGTACTCGGCGCCGATGATCGCCAGCAGGTAGGCTTTGGGGTTGCGGTTGATGGTGGAGAAGAACACCTGGCCGCCGGGCTTGACCAGGCGATGGCAGGCGCGGATCACCGAGGAGGGGTCGGGTACGTGTTCGAGCATTTCCAGGCAGGTGACCACGTCGAACTGGCCAGGCAGCTCTTCTGCGAGCGCTTCGGCGGTGATTTGCCGGTACTCGACCTCGACCCCCGATTCCAGCTGGTGCAGGCGCGCCACGGCCAGTGGTGCTTCGCCCATGTCGATACCGGTCACGGTGGCGCCGCGCTGGGCCATTGCCTCGCTGAGGATGCCGCCGCCGCAGCCGACGTCCAGTACCTTCTTGCCGGCGAGGCTGGCGCGCTCTTCGATCCAGTTGACCCGCAGCGGGTTGATCTCGTGCAGGGGCTTGAACTCGCTCTCGCGGTCCCACCAGCGGTGAGCCAGGGCCTCGAACTTGGCGATTTCGGCGCGGTCGACGTTGCTCATTGAACAGATCCTCTGAAAACTTCGATAAAAGGTGTCTCAGGCGGCAGCCGCAGCTGCCGGCCGGTCATTCTTTGCCAGCGCGAATGCGCGCTCCCCAGGTGCGGGCGGTGTCGATCAGTGCGGCTTCGTCCATCTGGGTCAGGCGCCTGTCGTCGAGCAGGTGGTGGCCCGCGACCCAGACGTGGCGCACGCAGTCGCGGCCGGTGGCGTAGATCAGTTGCGAAACCGGGTCATGCACCGGTTGCTGGGCAAGGCCCGAGAGGTCGAAGGCGGTGATGTCCGCAGCCTTGCCCACCTCCAGCGAGCCGATGCTTGCCTCCAGCCCCAGGGCTCGGGCGCCGTTGAGCGTGGCCATGCGCAGGGCGCGGTGGGCGTCCAGGGCCGTGGCCGAACCTGCGACGGCCTTGGCCAGCAATGCTGCGGTCCGGGTTTCGCCAAGCAGGTCGAGGTCGTTGTTGCTGGCGGCGCCGTCGGTGCCTACGGCGACGTTGACCCCGGCCTGCCACAAGCGTTCGACCGGACAGAAGCCGCTGGCCAGCTTGAGGTTGGATTCCGGGCAGTGCACCACGCTGGTGTTGCTTTCTACCAACAGGGCAAGGTCGTCGTCGCTGATCTGGGTCATGTGCACGGCTTGCAGGCGCGGACCCAGCAGGCCGAGGCGCGCCAGGCGTGCCAGCGGGCGTTCGCCGTGCTCGGCCACGGCCCGCTCGACCTCGCCGGCGGTCTCGTGGATGTGCATGTGCAGCGGCGCGTCGAGCTGGTCGGCGATGACCCGGATCTTCTCCAGATTCTCGTCATTGACTGTATACGGGGCATGGGGGCCGAGGGCGATACTGATGCGTGGGTGATGGCGCAGGTCGCCGAACAGCTCGATGGCCAGGTGCAGGGCCTCGTCGGTGGTGCGCGCACCGGGGATGGGGAAGTCCAGCAACGGCACGGCCACCTGGGCGCGGATGCCGCTGCGGTGCACGCGGTCACAGGCTTCGCGGGGGAAAAAGTACATGTCGGCAAAGCAGGTGATGCCACCCTTGAGCTGCTCGGCGATTGCCAGGTCGGTGCCGTCGCGCACGAAGGCTTCGTCGACCCAGCGCCCCTCGGCCGGCCAGATGTGCTCCTGCAGCCAGGTCATCAGCGGCAGGTCGTCGGCCAGGCCGCGGAACAGGGTCATGGCGGCGTGCCCGTGGGCGTTGACCAGCCCCGGGGTGAGCACGCAGTCGGGCAGTTCGCGCACCTCGCGCGCCTGTGGTGCCCGCTCGCGGGGGCCGATCCAGGCAATCAGCCCGTCCCGAATGCCCAGGGCGTGCCCTTCGAGCGCCACGCCGGCCGGCTCCACGGGCACCAGCCAGCGGGGTGCGAGCAGCAGGTCGAGCGGCGAAGAGGCTGAAAGCATAGGCAGGCTACCGGGTTCCGTTAAATGGAACGCGCAGTATACCCGAGCGCCTGCGCCCGAGGCTCGCTATAATCGTCCGCTTTTGATCAGTGAATTGCGGGGAGAGGCGATGCGCGAGCGACTTTTGGCGGCGGAGAAGGTGACCAGCATCCAGTGGCGTGATGGCACCCTGCATCTGCTCGACCAGCGTCTGCTACCGACCCGCGAGCACTGGCTGACCTGCGTCGATGTGGCCTCCGTGGTCCAGGCGATCCGTGGCATGGCGGTGCGGGGTGCGGCTGCCATAGGCATCAGTGCTGCCTATGGGCTGGTGCTTGCGCTGCGTCAACGCCTGGCCGAGGACGATGACTGGGAGCAGGCGCTGGAAGAGGACTTCCTCGAACTGGCCGAGGCGCGCCCGACTGCTGCCAACCTGTTCTGGGCACTCAACCGCATGCGCGAGCGCCTGCAGCGGTTGCGCCCCGACGAGGACGTGCTCGCAGCCATGGAGGCTGAAGCTGTGGCGATCCACGACAGCGATCGCGAAGCCAACCTGACCATGGCGCAGAGCGGTATCGAGCAGATCCGTCGCCACCAGGGCAGCGAGCAGACCTTGCTGACCTACGGCAATGCCGGAGCTTTGGCCAGCGGTGGTTTCGGCACTGCGTTGGGGGTGATCCATGCCGCCTATCTGGAGGGCATGGTCGAGCGCGTCTATGCCGCAGAAACCCGCCCCTGGTTGCACGGATCGCGCCTGACGGCCTGGGAGCTGTCCCATGAGGGGATTCCGGTCACGTTGTGTGCAGACTCGGCGCTGGCGCACCTGATGAAGACCAAGGGCATCACCTGGGTTGTGGTCGGTGCCGATTGCATCGCGGCCAATGGCGACATGGCGAGCAAGATCGGCACATATCAGCTGGCGGTCTCTGCCATGCACCACGGCGTACGTTTCATGGTGGTGGCATCGAGTACCAGCATTGACCTCAACCTCGCCAGCGGTGATGACATCCCTCTCGAAGAGCGCGAGGCAGACGAGTTGCTGGAAGTGGCCGGGAAGCGGGTTGCTGCGGATGTCGAGGTGTTCAACACTGTTTTCGATGTGACCCCTGCGGATCTGATCGACGTGATCGTGACCGAAAAGGGTATTGTCGAGCGTCCGGACGCTGCAAAAATCGCCCAGTTGATGTGTCGCAAGCGCTTGCATTGAGGTTTTCGCGAGGGGGATGGCGGTCGGGACTTTCCGCTTCAGTGGCATCCTGCCCCATCTCCCACCCGCCAACCCTTTGTGATACCATCCGACAGTTTCCAAGGCCGCTCTTTTCCGCGGCCTTCATTGCGCAGATCCTGGGCACAACTCATTGATTTGTCGTATGTCGTCGCACTGTCGAACGCTGCGGCGACGAGCTTCGTTCGTCCACCGATGGATATGGCGAAGTTTCACCAGAAAAAGGAATCAGGCTTCTCATGGGCGAACTGGCCAAAGAAATCCTCCCGGTCAATATCGAAGACGAACTGAGACAGTCCTACCTCGACTACGCGATGAGCGTGATTGTCGGGCGAGCGCTGCCCGATGCGCGTGACGGCTTGAAGCCTGTGCATCGCCGCGTCCTGTACGCGATGAGCGAGCTGGGCAACGACTGGAACAAGCCGTACAAGAAGTCCGCCCGTGTGGTCGGTGACGTCATCGGTAAATACCACCCGCACGGCGATACTGCTGTGTACGACACCATCGTGCGCATGGCGCAGCCGTTCTCGCTGCGCTATCTGCTGGTCGATGGCCAGGGCAACTTCGGTTCGGTGGACGGCGACAACGCCGCGGCCATGCGATACACCGAAGTGCGCATGACCAAGCTGGCTCACGAGCTGCTGGCCGACCTGCACAAGGAAACGGTCGACTGGGTGCCCAACTACGACGGCACCGAGCAGATCCCGGCTGTCATGCCGACCAAGATCCCCAACTTGCTGGTCAACGGCTCCAGCGGTATTGCCGTGGGCATGGCGACCAACATTCCGCCGCACAACCTGGGCGAGGTCATCGATGGCTGCCTGGCGCTGATCGACAACCCCGAGGTCACCGTCGATGAGCTGATGCAGTTCATCCCAGGCCCGGACTTCCCGACTGCCGGCATCATCAACGGTCGCCAGGGCATCATCGAGGCCTATCGCACCGGTCGTGGCCGCATCTACATGCGTGCCCGTTCCGAGATCGAAGACATCGACAAGGTCGGTGGCCGTCAGCAGATCGTCGTCACCGAGCTGCCGTACCAGCTGAACAAGGCGCGTCTGATCGAAAAGATCGCCGAGCTGGTCAAAGAGAAGAAGATCGAAGGCATCACCGAGCTGCGCGACGAGTCCGACAAGGACGGCATGCGCATCGTCATCGAGCTGCGTCGCGGCGAGGTGCCGGAGGTGGTGCTCAACAACCTCTATCAGCAGACCCAACTGCAGAGCGTGTTCGGTATCAACGTCGTCGCGCTGATCGACGGTCGTCCTCGGTTGCTGAACCTGAAAGACCTGCTCGAGGCCTTCGTTCGTCACCGTCGCGAAGTGGTCACCCGTCGCACCGTGTTCGAATTGCGCAAGGCGCGCGAGCGTGGGCACATCCTCGAAGGTCAGGCCGTCGCGCTGTCCAACATCGATCCGGTCATTGCCCTGATCAAGGCCTCGCCGACGCCGTCGGAAGCCAAGGAAGCCCTGATCGGCACGCCGTGGGAGTCCAGCGCCGTGCAGGTCATGGTCGAGCGCGCCGGCGCCGACTCCTGCCGTCCGGAAGACCTGCCGGAGCAGTATGGCCTGCGTGATGGCAAGTACTGGCTGTCGCCTGAGCAGGCCCAGGCCATCCTCGACCTGCGTCTGCACCGCCTGACCGGCCTGGAGCACGAGAAGCTGCTGGCCGAGTACCAGGAGATCCTCGAGCAGATCGGCGAGCTGATCCGCATCCTCAACAGTGCCCAGCGCCTGATGGAAGTGATCCGCGAAGAGCTCGAAGCGATCCGCGCCGAGTACGGCGATGCCCGTCGTACCCAGATCCTCGATGCCCGTCACGACCTCAACTACGGCGACATGATCCCCGAAGAAGAGCGTGTGGTGACCATCTCCCATGGTGGCTATGCCAAGACCCAGCCGTTGTCCGCTTACCAGGCCCAGCGCCGTGGTGGCAAGGGCAAGTCGGCCACCGGCGTGAAGGACGAGGACTACATCGAACACCTGCTGGTCGCCAACAGCCACGCCACGCTGCTGCTGTTCTCCAGCAAGGGCAAGGTGTACTGGCTCAAGACCTACGACATCCCTGAAGCCTCCCGCGCCGCGCGTGGGCGCCCGATGGTCAACCTGCTGCCGCTGGAAGACGGCGAGCGCATCACCGCGATGCTGCAGATCGATCTCGAAGCCCTGCAGCAGAGCGCCGACCTCGACGAAGAGATCGACGAGGCGGAAGACGCGGTGCTCGAGGGCGAGGTGATCGAGCCGGAAGAGGTCGACGAAGAGGATGGCGACACGCCGGAATTGGTTGCCGAGCCAACCGGCGCCTACATCTTCATGGCGACCGCTTCCGGTACCGTCAAGAAGACCCCGCTGGTGCAGTTCGCTCGCCCACGCTCCAACGGCCTGATCGCGCTCAAGCTGAAGGAAGGTGACACCCTGATCGCTGCTGCCATCACCGATGGCGCGAAAGAAGTCATGATGTTCTCCAACGCCGGCAAGGTGATTCGCTTCGCCGAGAGCGTGGTTCGCGAGATGGGCCGTACCGCGCGCGGTGTGCGTGGGATGAGGCTGGGTAAGGGGCAGGAAGTGATTTCCATGCTGATCCCCGAGTCCGGCGCACAGATCCTCACCGCCTCCGAGCGTGGCTTCGGCAAGCGTACTCCGCTGTCCAAGTTCCCGCGTCGCGGCCGCGGCGGGCAGGGTGTGATCGCCATGGGTACCAAAGGGCGCAACGGTTTGCTGATCGGTGCCATCCAGGTTCAGGAAGGCGAGGAGATCATGCTGATTTCCGATCAGGGTACGCTGGTGCGTACACGGGTTGGCGAGGTCTCCAGTCTGAGCCGTAACACCCAGGGTGTGACGCTGATCAAGCTGGCCAGCGACGAGACGCTGGTGGGGCTGGAGCGTATCCAGGAACCGTCCGAGGACGAGCTCGACGACATCGTCGAGGCGGACGAGGAGGGCGTCGACAACGACGCGCTGGACACGGCTGGCGAAGACGCCGCAGGCACCGAAGAGGCGCCGCAGGACTAAGCCAGTGCACTACCCGAACGGGGCGACCAAGGTCGCCCCGTTTGACTGATTAGCGACGGCAACGTCTGGTTTCTGTGGGAGCGGGCAAGACCGCTCCCACAGGATTACCGCTGAACCAGCTGGTTAGATTTTGTTCTATTAGAGCGAGAGTGGATGTGAGCAAACGAGCCTTTAACTTCTGCGCAGGCCCTGCCGCGCTTCCCGACGCTGTGCTGCAGCGTGCTCAGGCCGAAATGCTGGACTGGCGCGGCAAGGGCTTGTCAGTGATGGAAATGAGCCACCGCAGCGATGACTACGTGGCGATCGCTGAAAAGGCCGAGCAAGACCTGCGTGATCTGCTGACCATTCCCTCGAACTACAAGGTGCTGTTCCTGCAGGGCGGTGCCAGCCAGCAGTTCGCCGAGATCCCGCTGAACCTGCTGCCGGAAAACGCCACCGCCGACTACATCGAGACCGGTATCTGGTCGAAGAAGGCCATCGAGGAAGGGCGCCGTTTCGGCAACATCAACGTTGCCGCCAGCGCCAAGCCCTACGACTACCTGGCCATTCCTGGCCAGAACGAGTGGAAGCTGACCCCAGGGGCTGCATACGTTCACTACGCCTCCAACGAAACCATCGGCGGTCTGCAGTTCGACTGGGTGCCTGAAACCGGTGATGTTCCGCTGGTGGTCGACATGTCGTCCGACATCCTCTCGCGCCCGATCGACGTGTCGCAGTACGGCCTGATCTACGCCGGTGCGCAAAAGAACATTGGCCCGAGCGGCCTGGTGGTGGTCATCGTGCGCGAAGACCTGCTCGGTCGCGCGCGCAGCACGTGCCCGACCATGCTCGACTACAAGATCTCGGCCGATAATGGTTCGATGTACAACACTCCGGCTACCTACTCCTGGTACCTGTCGGGCCTGGTATTCGAGTGGCTCAAGGAGCAGGGCGGCGTCGAGGCCATGGAGCAGCGCAACCGCTCCAAGAAAGAACGCCTCTACGGCTTTATCGACGCCAGCGAGTTCTACACCAACCCGATCAGCCATAACGCCCGCTCTTGGATGAACGTGCCGTTCCGTCTCGCCGACGAGCGCCTGGACAAGGCATTCCTCGCCGGTGCCGACGCCCGCGGCCTGCTCAATCTCAAGGGCCATCGTTCGGTCGGTGGCATGCGTGCCTCGATCTACAACGCGCTGGGGCTGGATGCGGTGGAAGCCCTGGTGGCCTACATGGCCGAATTCGAGAAGGAGCACGGCTGATGTCCGAACAGGAACTCAAGGCCCTGCGCGTTCGCATTGACAGCCTCGACGAGAAAATCCTCGAGCTGATCAGCGATCGTGCCCGCTGCGCCGAAGAAGTGGCGCGGGTCAAGACCGCTTCGCTCGCCGAAGGCGAGAAGCCGGTGTTCTACCGTCCTGAGCGTGAGGCTGCAGTGCTCAAGCGCGTCATGGAGCGCAACAAGGGGCCGTTGGGTAACGAGGAGATGGCGCGTCTGTTCCGCGAAATCATGTCGTCGTGCCTGGCGCTGGAAGAGCCGTTGAAGATTGCCTACCTCGGCCCCGAGGGCACCTTCACCCAGGCTGCGGCCATGAAGCACTTCGGTCATGCGGTGATCAGCCGTCCGATGGCGGCCATCGATGAAGTGTTCCGCGAAGTGGCGGCCGGCGCGGTCAACTTCGGCGTGGTGCCGGTGGAAAACTCCACCGAAGGCGCGGTCAGCCACACGCTGGACAGCTTCCTTGAGCACGACATGGTGATCTGTGGCGAGGTCGAGCTACGCATCCACCACCACCTGCTGGTGGGCGAAAACACCAAGACCGACAGCATCACCCGTATCTACTCGCACGCCCAATCGTTGGCCCAGTGCCGCAAGTGGCTGGACGCGCACTACCCGAACGTCGAGCGCGTTGCAGTTTCTAGCAATGCCGAGGCGGCCAAACGGGTCAAGGGCGAGTGGAATTCGGCGGCGATCGCCGGTGACATGGCAGCCAATCTTTATGGTTTGACCCGTCTGGCCGAGAAGATCGAAGACCGTCCGGACAACTCCACGCGCTTCCTGATGATCGGTAACCAGGAAGTGCCGCCAACCGGCGACGACAAGACCTCGATCATCGTTTCGATGAGCAACAAGCCAGGGGCGCTGCATGAGCTGCTGGTGCCATTCCACGATAACGGCATCGACCTGACCCGCATCGAGACCCGCCCGTCGCGCAGCGGCAAGTGGACCTACGTGTTCTTCATCGACTTCGTTGGCCACCACCGCGATCCGTTGATCAAGGCGGTGCTGGAGAAGATCAGCCAGGAGGCCGTGGCGTTGAAGGTGCTGGGGTCTTATCCGAAGGCTGTGCTCTGAATTTATTGTTGCCCGTGGGTGGGAGCGCTTTGCGCTCCATCGCGGGACCAGCCCGCTCCCACAGGTTTCACGTTACCCGTGAGAGTGGCGTCGGACCTATAGTGCGGGTTCGTCCTGCCCATCTGTAGGCTGTAATTTGGCACATGTTGCTGTTCTGAACAGGGTTCGCACTCGTGGTTAATGCTGTAAACAAACCCGCACCGCTCATCAATCGCCTGGTCGTCGTCGGCCTCGGCCTGATCGGTGGTTCCTTCGCCAAGGGTCTGCGTGAAAGCGGCCTGTGCCGTGAAGTGGTCGGTGTCGACCTGGATGCCCAGTCGCGCAAGCAGGCTGTCGCCCTCGGCGTGGTCGACCGCTGCGAAGAGGATCTGGCCGCGGCCTGTGTCGGTGCTGACGTGATCCAGCTGGCGGTACCGATCCTGGCCATGGAAAAGCTTCTGGCCCGCCTGGCGTCGCTCGACCTGGGGGCTGCGGTGATCACCGATGTCGGCAGCGCCAAGGGCAATGTGGTGCGTGCCGCGCGGGCCGTGTTCGGGGAGCGTCTGGCGCGTTTCGTACCCGGCCATCCGATCGCAGGGTCCGAGCAGAGCGGTGTGGAGGCTTCCAATGCTGCACTGTTCCGTCGTCACAAGGTGATCCTCACGCCGCTCGCCGAAACCGATCCGGCAGCCCTGGCCCTGGTCGATCGCCTGTGGCGCGCGCTGGAGGCCGATGTCGAGCACATGCCGGTCGAGCGTCATGACGAAGTCCTGGCGGCCACCAGCCACCTTCCGCACCTGCTGGCGTTCGGCCTGGTGGATTCGCTGGCCAAACGCAATGAAAACCTCGACATCTTCCGGTACGCTGCGGGAGGGTTCCGCGATTTCACGAGAATCGCTGGCAGCGACCCGATCATGTGGCATGACATCTTCCTCGCCAATCGCGACGCTGTCCTGCGCACGCTGGATACATTTCGCAGCGATCTCGACGCCTTGCGCGACGCGGTCGATGCAGGGGACGGGCACCAGCTGCTGGGTGTATTCACCCGCGCTCGGGTCGCCCGCGAGCATTTCAGTAAAATCCTGGCCCGCCGGGCCTATGTGGACGCTATGAACGCCAACGACCTGATCTTCCTGGCCCAACCTGGTGGCCGCGTGTCCGGACGGATTCGCGTACCGGGCGACAAATCGATTTCCCACCGCTCGATCATGCTCGGCTCGCTGGCCGAGGGCACCACTGAAGTCGAAGGCTTCCTCGAGGGAGAAGACGCCCTGGCGACCTTGCAAGCCTTCCGCGACATGGGTGTGGTCATCGAGGGGCCGCACCACGGCCGCGTCACCATTCATGGTGTCGGCCTGCACGGCCTGAAGCCGCCACCTGGTCCGATCTACCTGGGTAACTCCGGGACCTCGATGCGCCTGCTGTCGGGCCTGCTGGCCGCACAGCCGTTCGACGTGACCATGACCGGTGACGCTTCGCTGTCCAAGCGTCCGATGAACCGCGTGGCCAATCCGTTGCGCGAGATGGGCGCCGTGGTCGAGACCGGCCCCGAGGGGCGCCCACCGCTGACCATTCGCGGTGGCCAGAAGCTCAAGGCGCTGAACTACACCCTGCCGATGGCCAGTGCCCAGGTTAAGTCCTGCCTGCTGCTGGCTGGCCTGTACGCCGAAGGCACTACCACCGTCACCGAGCCGGCACCGACCCGTGATCACACCGAGCGCATGCTGCGCGGCTTTGGCTACAGCGTGCAGAGCAATGGCCCTGTCGCCTCGCTGCAGTCCGGCGGCAAGCTGACTGCCACTCGGATCGAAGTGCCAGCCGATATCTCGTCCTCGGCCTTCTTCCTGGTCGCAGCGTCCATCGCCGAAGGTTCGGAACTGGTGCTGGAGCACGTCGGCATCAACCCGACCCGCACCGGCGTAATCGACATCCTGCGCCTGATGGGGGGTGACATCACCCTGGAGAACCAGCGTGAAGTCGGTGGCGAGCCTGTCGCCGACCTGCGCGTGCGTGGCGCAAAACTCAAGGGTATCGAGATTCCGGAAGATCTGGTGCCGCTGGCCATCGACGAATTCCCGGTGCTGTTCGTCGCTGCGGCCTGCGCCGAAGGGCGTACCGTGCTGCGCGGCGCCGAGGAGCTGCGGGTCAAGGAGTCGGACCGTATCCAGGTCATGGCTGATGGCCTGATCGCCCTGGGCGTGAAGTGCGAGCCGACCCCGGACGGCATCATCATCGACGGCGGCCAGATTGGTGGCGGTGAGGTCCACGGTCACGGTGATCACCGGATCTCCATGGCCTTCAGCATTGCCTCGCTGCGTGCCAGTGCGCCGATCCGTATTCACGACTGCGCCAACGTCGCCACCTCCTTCCCCAACTTCCTGGCGCTTTGTGCCGAAGTCGGCATCCGCGTGGCGCAAGAGGGCAAGTCGTGAATTCGCAGGCGCCGGTCATCACCATCGACGGGCCAAGCGGCTCGGGCAAGGGCACGGTCGCTGGCCTGCTGGCACGCGAGCTTGGCTGGCGGCTGCTGGATTCCGGAGCGTTGTATCGCCTGCTGGCGTTCAATGCCTCGAACCATGGCGTCGACCTGACCAACGAAGAGTTGCTCAAGGCGCTTGCCGCCCACCTGGACGTGCAGTTCATCGCTGCCGAGCCGGGCAAGCTGCAGCAGATCATTCTCGAAGGTGAGGATGTGAGCAATGTGATCCGTACCGAAACGGTAGGGGCGGGCGCCTCGATGGTCGCTTCTCTGCCAGCGGTGCGCGAGGCGCTGCTGCAGCGCCAGCGCGCCTTCCGCGAAGCGCCGGGTTTGATCGCCGACGGTCGTGACATGGGCACCGTGGTGTTTCCCGATGCGCCACTGAAGGTGTTTCTCACTGCCAGTGCCGAGGAACGCGCCCGCCGCCGTTACCTGCAGTTGAAGGGCAAAGGCGAAGATGTTAGTCTGTCGAGTCTGCTAGATGAGATTCGTGCGCGCGATGAGCGCGACACCCAGCGCGCAGTGGCCCCGCTCAAGCCGGCGGCCGATGCAATCCAGCTGGACTCTACCGAGTTGTCCATCGAGCAGGTGCTGCAACGGATCAGAAGCGAGCTCGCATTGCGCGACCTGCTCTGATCGCCAGGAAAGCAGGCAGGGGCACCAGTCAACGTCCTGCCCGCTTTCCTTTACTTAAACGAAACCCACATTGTCTGGAATGTGGCGATGGGCGTCTGTCTCGCCCGAATTTACAGGAATTAAAATGAGCGAAAGCTTTGCAGAACTCTTTGAAGAAAGCCTGAAAACCCTCAATCTTCAGCCGGGCGCAATCATCACCGGTATCGTTGTCGACATCGACGGCGACTGGGTTACCGTTCACGCTGGTCTGAAGTCCGAGGGCGTCATCCCGCTCGAGCAGTTCTACAACGAAGCTGGCGAGCTGACCATCAAGGTCGGTGACGAAGTTCACGTTGCGCTGGACGCGGTCGAAGACGGCTTTGGCGAAACCAAGCTGTCCCGTGAAAAAGCCAAGCGCGCCGAGTGCTGGATTGTTCTGGAAGCTGCTTTCGCTGCCGAAGAAGTGGTCAAGGGCGTTATCAACGGTAAGGTTAAGGGCGGCTTCACTGTCGACGTTAACGGCATCCGTGCGTTCCTGCCGGGCTCCCTGGTTGATGTCCGCCCAGTGCGTGACACCACCCACCTGGAAGGCAAAGAGCTGGAATTCAAGGTCATCAAGCTGGACCAGAAGCGCAACAACGTTGTCGTTTCCCGTCGCAGCGTGCTGGAAGCCGAGAACAGCGCCGAGCGCGAAGCCCTGCTGGAAACCCTGCAGGAAGGCCAACAGGTCAAAGGTATCGTCAAGAACCTCACCGACTACGGTGCCTTCGTGGACCTGGGCGGCATCGACGGCCTGCTGCACATCACCGACATGGCCTGGAAGCGCATCAAGCACCCGTCGGAAATCGTCAACGTTGGTGACGAAGTCGACGTTCGCGTTCTGAAGTTCGACCGTGAGCGCAACCGCGTTTCGCTGGGTCTGAAGCAGATGGGCGAAGATCCGTGGGTTGCTATCACTTCCCGCTACCCAGAAGGTACTCGTGTTACCGCTCGCGTCACCAACCTGACCGACTACGGCTGCTTCGCCGAGCTGGAAGAGGGTGTCGAAGGCCTGGTACACGTTTCCGAAATGGACTGGACCAACAAGAACATCCACCCGTCGAAAGTCGTTCAGGTTGGCGACGAAGTGGAAGTCATGGTTCTGGACATCGACGAAGAGCGTCGTCGTATCTCCCTGGGTATCAAGCAGTGCAAATCCAACCCATGGGAAGACTTCTCCGGCCAGTTCAACAAGGGTGACAAGATCACCGGTACCATCAAGTCGATCACCGACTTCGGTATCTTCATCGGTCTGGACGGCGGCATCGATGGTCTGGTTCACCTGTCCGACATTTCCTGGAACGAAACCGGCGAAGAAGCCGTGCGTCGTTTCAAGAAGGGCGACGAGCTGGAAACCGTCATCCTGTCGGTTGACCCAGAGCGCGAGCGCATCTCCCTGGGCATCAAGCAGCTGGAAGACGATCCGTTCTCCAACTTCGTTGCTGTCAACGACAAGGGTGCAATCGTCAAGGGCATCGTGAAGGAAGTTGACGCCAAGGGCGCCATCGTCACTCTGGCCGACGACATCGAAGCTACTCTGAAAGCTTCCGAAATCAGCCGTGACCGCGTTGAAGACGCGCGTAACGTCCTGAAGGAAGGCGAAGAGATCGAAGCCAAGATCATCAGCGTTGACCGCAAGTCCCGCGTCATCAGCCTGTCCATCAAGTCGAAGGACGACGCTGAAGAGCGCGAAGCAATCCAGAGCCTGAAAAACACCGCTCCGGAAGCTGCTGCCGACACCACCATGGCTGCGCTGCTGCGCGAAGCAATGGCCAAGCAGAACTGAGTTCTGTTTGATCGGTAAAAAGGGCGACCCTCGGGTCGCCCTTTTTTTGGCTGTGTGTCAGGGATTGATGGTGCGGGTGTTGTGAAGCTCGTATTAGTTGTTAGGGGGCGTGCGGCTGGAAGTGTCACCTGTAGTGCTTACCCCCATCCCCACGGTGTCGTCGGCAGAAAGCGTGAATATCACGGCATAGCGACTGAGATCGCTTTCGTTTCGCTGAAAGCGGACGGCGACCTGTTTGCCTTCCCATGTGATGGTCTTTATCTCATAGGTTGCGCCTGAGCTCAGTTGAATTCGGCGACTCAGGCTTGAGCCCGGCTGTCCGAGGGTGTCGGTTAGAAAATCATCGACCAATGCCAGGCTGCTGGCTCTTCCTGTCAACATTAATTGGCTGATTTTGCCATCCTTTGTGCTTGCGAAGAGTTGGTACCCCGAGCTGATAGGGATATAGGGCAGCCCGTGAACTTCGTACCGGTCAGGCTCCGAGGTGTTGATGCGGCAGGGTGTGTCTTGGCGAGCGGCGCTCTCGGGGCATTCCGGAACCTGGGCCTTGAAGTTGCCATGCAAAGGAACACCCAGAAACTCGGATGGCTCCTTTTCCCAGATCTGGTGTTGTCGAGCGCCTTGAGCGAACGCCACCGGTGTGGTAATGAGGGTCGCCAGGGTGAGTGAAAGAGAGAGGGTCCGCATAAACAATCCTTGTGTGTACTGCTTGAAGAGCAAGTAGATAACCACTTTGCAATCAGTTTTGAGGGCGAATCAAAATGGGATGCGTCTGATTTTTTATCAGACAAATCTTACGAGGCTTAGGTTCGCTTACGTGGAAAATTTCAATAATCCGCCGAGCGGCTTCTCCGCTTTGCGGCCTGCCGCAGCGCTGGTGGTCGGCCTGGGTCGGTGGTGTGGGGCATTGCTATTCGCCTTATTCCTTAACAATCCAATCTTGAATTTTTTTATTAAGTCAAGAACCACCCTGTTCAAATCCCTCTGAGCGTGCTACAAACTCCTTAAGCAATGATCTAGCTGCTTGATAACGAAGGGAAAAACATGACGAAGTCGGAGCTGATCGAACGTATTGTCACCCATCAGGGGCTGCTCTCGTCCAAGGATGTGGAGTTGGCTATCAAGACCATGCTTGAGCAAATGTCGCAATGTTTGGCCACGGGAGATCGTATCGAGATCCGTGGATTTGGCAGTTTTTCCCTGCACTACCGTGCGCCGCGCGTAGGCCGCAATCCCAAGACGGGCCAGTCGGTGGAGCTCGAAGGCAAGTTCGTGCCGCATTTCAAGCCGGGTAAGGAGCTGCGAGATCGGGTCAATGAAGACGAGCGCGAACACCCTTGAGCGATGAAGGAGCAACCTGATGCGTAACCTCAGGCGTGCGCTGGCAGTAGTATTCGTCCTGCTATTGGCAGCAGCAGTGCTGTTTTTTGTGCTGGAGAACCAGCAGGCTGTTTCGCTGATGTTCTTCGGTTGGTCGGCCCCGGCTTTGCCGGTGGCGGTGCCAGTGATGGCTGCCCTGGTGGTTGGCCTGGCTATTGGCCCCTTGCTGGGGGCTTATGGCGTTCAGCGCAGCAAGCGCAAGATCCGTGCATCGATGCGTCAGGCTGCACCCGCTAGTAATTAGAGAAAGAGCCTGTACGGTTTGGGGATATGCGCCTTTACACGCAGCCACTCAAATACATATCAGGTATCCAATCAGTGGGCTGTGCAAGTGGGCAGGAATATACACTTTCCCAATATTTCCCTTCATGGCGGCGGGCGTAAGGGGCCCTGTCACGAAGCGCATCTTGACTCGGCATCCGGTCGCTCGTCGACTGGGGTGGGCAGGGGGTCGATGCCCATTTCGGCGCCTGCTTTGGCTCAAGATTCAAAACCTGGGTTGTTGAGGCACTGGCTGCTCCCCACAAGCACTTTGATCACGCCCTTGGCATGCGTTCCCTGCTGGACGCAGGCTTTCGTGGGCCGGTTCTCTGCCGTACGCCTTCGGTAAAGCTGTTGCTCTTGATGCTGGAGCGGGCCTATCGGCTGGCTGGCAATCGGACGGAAATCGCTCAGTTGGCGCAGGTCTGGGGAACTTCTAACCTCAAAGTCTCTCTACTTCCGAATAATGCTACACGGTAAAGCTGGCACGCGTGTTGATATTGCCGCTACGCTTGGCTGGAAGGGGGCGTCAAGGTTTGGCGGTCATCCCCTGTGTTGAAGTGATTAGACGGACCCAAGGAAAAAAAGACTAAATGCGCAATGAACGCGAGCGCCTGAGTGGTGATGATGAGATTGATTTGCTTGAGCTTGTGCAGGGGGTCTGGCGGCAGAAATTCTGGGGGGGGATAGTCGCGGCAGCGGTGATTGGCCTGGCCATGATTTATGTGGTGCTCGCTTCGCCGGTCTATGAGGCAAAGCTCTACATTCGGCCTCCAGCACAGAATGATGTGGCGCAGCTCAATTTTGGTCGTGGTGAGGGTACGGGGCTCCAGCCGCTTAGCGCCAAAGACGTCTATAGCGTTTACCTGAGAGCGCTGCAGTCTGAAGCGGTGCGTGAGAAGTTCTTCCGTGGGGCCTTTCTTTCAACGCTGAGCGAAGAGGATAGGAAGGGCTCGCGTGATGCGCTGTTTGCCCAATTCAATAGCATGCTGACGGTGGCCCAGGCGGCGAGGGACATGCCTGATCGCTTTGTTATCACTGCGGACGTCGAAGATCCGCAACTCGCTGCCAACTGGGTGTCCAGCTATGCCGAAATGGCTGCGGACCGAGCGAAAGATGAGCTGCTTGGCGGTACCCGTAGCGACATTTCAATCATGGCGGATAACCTGGAGCAGCAGATACAGGCTTCGCGAGCCAGCGCGTTTAATCAGCGTACAGATCAGATCGCCAAGCTCAATGAGGCGTTGCGAGTGGCAAAGTCCATCGGTCTGGAGAAACCGCCGATCATTTCGAGTGCATTATCCAACGAGGTGTCTGCTGGCATGGGTGGCTCTCTGATCTACATGCGCGGCTCCCGAGCGCTGGAGGCAGAGATCGCCAACCTTGAGTCTCGTGCGTCGGATGATCCCTACATCCCGGGGTTGCGCGAGAAACAGGAAAGGCTGATCTTCATGCGTAATCTCAAGATCGACCCAGCGCTGGTCGCAATGTACCAGCAGGACGGGCCAGTCTTTCAGCCCGACAAGCCGATAAAGCCGCGTAAGGCAATCATCATGGCACTGGGGGTATTCGCGGGTCTGGCTATGGGTGTGCTCGTAGCGTTGGGGCGTGATCAGTGGTTGAGGCGAAGGGCGAGCGATTAAGGCAATTTGATGGCTCAAAAATGCTGTCATGCGTTGTTGTAGGTGTGGGAAGGTGTAACAATACGTCCTTTCCCCATTCACCAATGACATGGATAGCTGGATGAGGTGCACGATGCGCCACTTCTGTTCCTGCCTGTCATGGGTGCTATCCCGTTAGTGTGCAGGCAAAGTCAGTGAACATCGATTCTCGCGGTCCCCACAGCTCTAGTTCTCCTGAAATAGACGTTTTTGACCTTTTTCGAGCAGTCTGGCGCCGGCGTGTTTTCATCGCTGGCCTGGGTTTGCTTTTCGCGGCGGTCGGTGTCGCCCTGGCCTACGTCATCCCTCCTGAATATGAGACATCAGCTACTTTGCGCCCCGTTGAGCTCAATCAACTGGATGCATTGAATCGCTCTAAAATCTACAGCCTGCCTCCTGATGAAGCGCTGAAGCGAGTGGGCGCGAGGCTGGATTCCTATAGCGCACGGTTGGATTATTTTCGCTCCAGGCCAGACCTTGTGCGAGTCTTCACCAATGAGGGGCAAACGATTGAGCAAGGCTTTCAGGACTTCAACAGCACCGACCTAAGTGTCGTCCAGGCTGACCCGAAAAAAACCGATTTGCTGAGCAATTTTATCGGTTTGAAGATGCGTTATGGAAAGGATATCGATGGCCCGGCCGTTCTCAATGCCTTTGTGGATTATGCCGTGGAGCAAGAGCGGGTTCAGTTGTCACGGGATGTGCAGGTCATTTTGTCCAATCGCCTGGCTGAGGTGAATGCCGAGCTAAACTCGGCGGTCTCCGAGTACCGAACTGCCAACGATGGGCGTATCGCTCGTCTGGAAGAAAGTGATGCCATCAGGCGTGCACAGTTGAACGATGAGCTCAAGGCGCTGCGCGTACAGCTGAAAATGCAGCGTGAATCGCGTTTGGCTGAACTGGATGAGTCTATCGCTATTGCCAACAGTCTGGGCCTGAAAAAGCCATCCACTCCCTCCCAGATGGCTGATGAAGGTGTGGTTGGTGGCAACATTATTCGCACCGAAGTGAATGGCCGACCGGTGCCGCTGTATTTCATGGGTACCGAGGTGCTCGAGGCTGAGCGCAGTACGCTGCGCAAGCGTTCCTCTGATGACTTTGTCGAGCCGAGAATCGGTCAAATTCGCAAAGAGCTACTGCTACTTTCCAATAACCGTAATGTCGAAGCAATCAAAGCCCGTGCCAATGATCAGGATTTCCTGGAGGGCGTAGAAGCGTTGCGGGCCGAGCGGGAGCGCTTGCAAGCCATTGATACGCAGTTGAAGGGTTTGCAATTGGTAAGCATCGATCAGCGCGCAGTGGCGGCTACCAAGCCGATCAAGCCGCGCAAGGCGTTGATTGTTATCCTGGCGTTTATTGGCGGTATATTGCTTGGTGTGTTGATTGCGCTGATGCGAGCTGCTTTCAAGGGTCATCTACGGCGGATACGCGTCTTGGAAATAGGTGGTGTGGTGGCGTCTGGTGGGCCGGGGGGGCTCTCGCGCCAAGTCGGCGTGTTGTCGCCAGAAGTACAGATCAGAGCGGGCAAGGAGTGATATTGCCTTGCTGTCATCTTGGTTGAGGTTGGCATGAAGCTCGTAGGGGGGGGCGTATGAAAAGGCTTGGGGCGAAGGTCGGGTAGGCGAAAACAGCCGAGGAGCCGCCGGGGTCACGGTTGTAAATGGGCATTCCGACCGGGCTGGCGCACCAGGCTGTTTTCAGCGCAGCATCACCGAGTATCAGGGCTTTTCGTACAGAGCCTAGTAGGTCGGCGCCGTTAAGCGGCCTGTTATTGGGTCTGCTCCGCCTCGATTCGATAGGCGCCGGCTTGTGCCATTTTACATAGCGCGCGCTTCAGGCACGGGATTGGCTCAACTGCCCCGTTTGCAATGTCTCTGATCATTCCCACCTGTTCGTTGCTTGGCGGTGGGGCAGATATGTCGGTTTTGCTACTTGGCGGGATCGAAATTTCGCTGGCCGCCACCGGTACGGTGTCCATTCGCGGTGTTCTGAGAACTGACGCAACGCATTGATATTTTTTGAATATTGTCTTTGATAGATGTGTGCCATGCTGGCTCTCCAGTGCGTTTTCGGTCGAATTGCATCCTGATCAACGGTGGGTCCTGAGTCGTTGGCAGAATGCTGTGGTCTCAACAGAGGTTCACTGGCAGAATGAGTTGCCATACCCAGAGACTGTGCATGGGGCCGTCTTCCTAGGCGCTGTGCGAAAAGTCTGAAGGCATGGTCGGGTAAGGTGAAAACGGTCAGGGGTTTTCGTACGGGATCTGGTTGATGCCCGCGTCGAAGGGCGACTGATCTTTCAGTAACCCCGAGGCACGATGGGTTTGGGTGTTGGTAGTAAGTGGACGTGCTGTAAGTGCAGTTGGGGAATGCTGTATGATACGGATGAATCTGTCGATATTTATATGAGGTTGGTTGGGTGAAGCTTACAAAGACAGATATTGCTGAAGTTGTCATTATCGAACCCACAATATTCGAAGATGAGCGTGGCTGGTTCTACGAGCTTTACAGTGAACCAAAGTTTCACGCGCTGCTCAGAGCGTCTAATTTACCAGTGCCGCGACCTTTCATCCAAGAAAACTGCTCGATGTCGAAGAAAGGGGTTGTTCGAGGTTTGCATTACCAGCTGTCGCCCAGTTCGCAGGGCAAGCTCGTCAATGTGAGCCAAGGCGCCGTTTATGATGTCGCAGTTGATATTCGTAAAGGTTCACCGACGTTCGGGCAATGGGTTGGCGTAACGCTGTCCGCGGCGAACCGAAAGATGCTCTGGATTCCCGAAGGCTTCGCCCATGGCTTCATGGCGCTTGAGGACGATACGGTATTCCAATACCGCACGACGGATACTTATTCAAAAGCTCACGAGCGGAGTCTGGCCTGGGATGATCCTGACTTGGCAATTGAATGGCCAACGACAGCCGCTCCGGTGGTGAGCGAGAAGGATCGCATGGCACCTGGTTTCGCCAAGGCCGAGCATACGAATTATCTGATCCCCGGTAAGGTCGATATTGTCGAACTGGAATCGCACAGTGATGACCGTGGTAGTTTGATTGGTATTGAGAAGGACCTCAATATTCCGTTCTCGATTAGGCGTGTCTATTATATTTTTGGTACCCAGCAGGATGTCAGTAGGGGCTTCCACGCACATCGTGATTTGCAACAGCTGATTGTTTGTGTCTCTGGTAGTTGCCGGATGGTGCTGGATGATGGTCGTGAACGCGTCGAGCATGTTATCGACAGGCCAAACAAAGCCATTTTCGTTCGTAATATGGTCTGGCGCGAGATGCACGATTTCAGTGAGGACTGCGTGCTGATGGTAGTGGCAAGTGAAGTGTATGACGAGCGCGACTATATTCGTGATTATCAGGATTTCAAGAGGCTGATTGGCAATGACCAGCATTCACAGATTATCTGATGTTCAAACAGATGATGTTGGTGAGGGGACTAGGATCTGGCAGTACGCCGTGGTGCTGCACGGCGCGCAAATCGGCAGGAGCTGTAATCTCTGTGCGCACACTTTTATCGAAGGTGGCGTTGTCGTGGGTGACAATGTAACCATCAAATGTGGTGTGTACCTTTGGGACGGTGTCAGAGTGGAGAATAATGTCTTCATTGGTCCCAATGCTACGTTTACAAATGACAGGGAGCCTCGCTCCAAGCAGTACCCGGACGTGTATGCAAAAACGTTGCTGAAAGAAGGCTGTAGTATAGGCGCCAATGCGACGCTGCTGCCGGGTATTACGATCGGTAAGCACGCCATGGTGGGTGCTGGTGCCGTTGTGACGAAAGATGTGCCTGACTACGCTGTCGTAGTCGGTAATCCTGCCAAAGTAATCAGGGAGTTGGAACGTGATTGATTTTTTGAGCCTGAAAGCGGTCAATCATCAATATCGAGAAGCGTTGTTGAAAGCGTGCGCTGATGTTATTGATTCAGGCTGGTATATCAATGGCGGTGCATTGAAGCGCTTCGAGGCCAATTTTGCCAACTATAGCGACGTTAAATTTTGCATCGGCGTCGCGAATGGCCTTGATGCGCTGACGCTTACGCTCAAGGCGTGGAAGTTACTCGGGCGATTGAATGATGGCGATGAAGTCATTGTTCCAGGTAATACGTATATCGCGAGTGTGCTCGCCATCACTGAAAGTGGCCTGACCCCAGTGCTTGTCGAGCCCGATTTAGCGACGTTCAACATCGAGCCTGAAGCCATCCGTGCAGCCGTCAATCCACGTACCAAAGTGATTCTGCCTGTACACTTGTACGGCCGTATTGCGCCGATGCCGGCGATTCGGGCCATTGCTGACGAATTTGGTTTACTCGTTCTTGAGGATTCTGCGCAGGCTCACGGTGCTGCAACGCAGGGTAAGAGAGTCGGTGGCTGGGGTGACGCATCCGGCTTCAGTTTCTATCCAGGCAAGAACCTGGGCGCACTGGGCGACGGTGGTGCTATCACCACCAACGATGCGGAGCTGGCAGAAGTGCTGTGTGCTCTTCGCAATTATGGGTCGCACGAGAAGTACAAGAACATCTACGTCGGCGTTAACAGTCGTCTTGATGAAATCCAGGCGGCTATGCTGGATGTGAAGCTCAAGCATCTGGACGATGAGATTGCGCGTCGTCGCCATATTGCAAAGTGTTACGCTCAGGGTATCGAGAATTCGAGAATCGCTTTGCCGTCGCACGGTGAAGAGGGCGAACATGTCTGGCATCTCTATGTTGTGCGCACCGCAGTTCGCGACGCCCTGCAAGCCCATCTGGCATCAAAAGGGGTGCAGACGTTGGTGCACTACCCGATCCCGCCTCACAAGCAGCAAGCCTACAGACATCTGAATGGACTGAGCTTGCCCGTCACGGAGAAGATCCATGAGGAGGTCCTCAGCTTGCCGATGGATCCGACAATGACTCAGGAAGCGATCGACCACGTCATCGAGGCGTGTAACAGCTTCTAGTTCGTTAAGAGGGCCATGACCTTGTACGGCATTTGGGTGCCTGCAGGGCTCATGGCTTTTGGTGTTCCTCGATGAACTGATAGCACTGTTCGGGGGGAGGCAGTGATTGGAAAGTCAGATGCTTTTGCGGATCGATACAGATGAATCTCATCAAAACTAGCGTGCTCAACGGTATTGCGGTCGTCATGAAGATGCTGGCGCTGCTTGGTATCAATAAAATGCTCGCGTTGTACGTCGGTCCGGCAGGGTATGCGGCGTTCGGTCAGTTTCAGAATGTTGTTGCATTGATCACTACGCTGATTGGGGGCGCTTTCAATACGGGCGTTACCAAGTACACGGCGGAATACGCAGATGATGCCAAGAGCCGGATTGCGGTGTGGCGCACAGCTGGCACCCTGAGCGTCGTGGTTAGCTTGATTATCGCCTGTCTATTGTTTTTATTTAGGGAGAGGCTCGCTGCAAGGTTTTTGAATGATAGCGGTCTTTCTGATGTATTTACCTGGTTTGCAGTGGGCTTGGTTTTTCTTATTTTAAATACCTTTCTCCTGGCAGTGCTGAATGGCCTTAAGGAGATTGGTAAGTATGTTGTCTGCAATATTGCAGGTAGTGTACTTTCCGTGTTGATCACCGCTATTTTGGTCCATTTTTATGGGTTGAAAGGAGCACTTGTTGCGCTAGCAACCTATCAGTCTATTGCCTTCTTCTCCACGCTGATCGTTTGTCATCGCTTGGAGTTTTTTAGCTTTTTCATGCTCTTTGGTCAGTTGGATAAGAGCGTCGTAAGGAATCTGCTAAAATATGCAGTCATGGCTATTGTTTCAGCGTCTTGCCTTCCGGTCACTCAGATGTTGATCCGGAGCGAGATCGGGCAGACGCTGGGATGGCATGCGGCGGGATACTGGGAAGCCATGTGGCGATTGAGTTCTGCCTATCTGATGATGGCGACCACGACGTTGTCGATTTACTTCCTGCCACGACTATCGGAGCTTAAAACGTATCCGGAACTGATGGCAGAAATCGGCTTTGGGTATCGAGTTATCTTGCCATTGACGGTCCTCGCTGCGGTGGTGATTTATGTCTTGAGAGAGCCTGTCGTACTGTTTTTGTTCAGTGCTGACTTTGCACCTGTCACTGACTTGTTTGCTTGGCAATTGGTCGGTGATTCACTCAAGATCGGCAGTTGGATTATTGCCTATGTGATGTTGGGTAAAGCGATGTTCAAGGCCTTTGTTTTTACTGAAATAATTGGATCGTTTTTGTTTTATGTATTGGCAGTTTTTTTGATTAGGGCTGTAGGCCTCGAGGGCGTAGTTATGGCCTATGCCATCAATTATGCTATTTACTGGGTCCTTGTGTGGATAGTGATTCGTAGGAGTTTGCGGACGATGAGACATCCGGCCGAGCTCGTTTAACAGATTGTTTGACTGAAATTGATGCGTTGCAGGAGCTGGCAAAATGCTGACAGTGGTGATTCCGTCGTACAATCATGCCGACTATATTGTCGAGTCTTTGAGGGCGGCGCTGGCAATTGCAGTGCCAGGCTTGAAGGTTCTTGTTGTAGATGATGGCTCCAGAGATGACTCAATGTCCTTGGTCAGGGAGTTTCTGAAGCAGCAGGGTCTTGGTGAGAATGTCACTATTGTAGAAAAAGCGAATGGTGGCCTGGTGTCTTCGCTCAATGAGTCAATGAAGCTCATCGATACTGAGTTTTGTTGGTTTGTTGCTTCTGATGATATTTTGGTTCCCGACGGTGTTGCGCAAGCGTTTGCTGAAATCAAGTCGAAGGAGAACCTGGGCTTTTTAATTGGTGGTGGTCATTACTTCGATGCTGAAGGCGTTTTGGGCCCTATCTATAATGTTCGGCATGACAGGTTCTTTTCGCTGAATCGCGGCACGCGTGATCGGGAGATGTTTACGCACTATCCATCACCCATTTTATTGCAGTCGACTATTTTTAGAGTTGAAGCACTTAGACGTATTGGCGGCTGGGATCCAGCGTTGCGACTTGATGACTATCCGACCTTTGTAAAGCTGCTGAGTGTTTATGGCGAAGCAGGGCGAGACTTTGGGTTCGAACCGGGCATTGATTGTGTTCGCTACCGTCAACATGGCACGAATAGCTCAAAAAATTTGTCCGCGCAGCTAAGGATGGTGCGAGGCGCTCTTGTTGCGCTGGCGCCAGATAATGTTCGTCTTGAAGCAGTCGCTAATGCCGCCGCCTATTACTCGTTGAACGCGCTAAAACATGGACGATTTAGTTATTTTGTCGATTTATTCCGCGAGTGTGATTTCAAAGAGATCGTTTTGAGCTTTCTGAAAATGCCGATTGTTGCTGTGCAGCATGTAGTGGGTAGAAAATGAGCGATCTGGATTTTTTTGAATTCGCTTTTTCAAATATTCCACTTTTGCTGACTTGCATGTTTGTAACGACGGGGCTTTTGTATTTGTCAGTTCGTCGATTTGCGTTTTTGGGTTATCTTGACCCTCTCCATTTTTACTGGACATTTACTTTCGGAACTGCCTACGGAATCGTTCTGGCCATGTTCATCGGGGGGCATGTCTCTCTCTATTATGTAGCGTTGTTACTTTCATATGCGCTGACTTTTCTGTTTTTTTTACGGTTCAGTGGTCGTCATGGGCAGCAGATGTATAAATGGGTTGTCGCTCTTCTGGTGCCACATGGCCGAGGCAGAGGGGAGTTCTGGATAGTCCTTCTGATCTACATTTGTTTGGCCGTGTTCTTGATAGCGAGCACCGGTTTTGGATCCAGTGCAGAAACCAACAGATTTGAGCAAAATCGAGGTCTTGGCGCTTTTGTCAGAGTGGCTGACGCGTTCAGGTTGTTTTTGGTGGCATGCATCGCTGTTGTCTGTGTTGAGCGCTGGCGCAACGGTAGACGGAACTATTTGACCCTCGTGCTCGGTTTGGGTTACGTGTTTTTGCTCGTGATAAGTTCTCTTCTGAATGGTGCGAAATTTGCTATTCTTGAGGGTATTTATGCGTCGATTTTTGCGTTGGGTGTCTACGGTTATCGACTGCGCTTGAATTTCTTTAAAGTAGGTGCTTTGTTTTCTGTTGTTCTTGTGTTTGCTGTGTGGGTTTTGAGCAAAAATCTTGAAGGTGCGGGTGTTGATACCCAGGCGTCTGGGGTTTACATGCCGAATACGCCAATGCTCTATGAGCGGCTTGCGTTGAGGATCCTTGCAAACGCTGATAAATACTATTTGTCTTTGCCCAACGGTGTGATTGAAGAGCTAAAGACGGATAGTGTGTTCGTGCAGTTTATTGCTCCATTGGTAAGTGTTACCAAAATGAGCGAAATAGTTGGCTATCCTATTAATGACTATGCTGTGGGGCGGCAGGCACTGCTGTACTGGTATCCCGATAATACCATCGCGGGAGGCCCGACCAGCCACTTCGATCTTTTTTCATACAAGTATTTTGGATTCTTTCCAGGACTTATGTTTGCGGCGTTGATGGGTTGGTTTTTAGCCTCTGTGGCAGCGCTTGGCCGTTTGGGGCGTAATCAACGTCCCTATTATGCGGCACTGTGTGCTGCATTGTGGGTACGTTCGATTGCAATGTTGCTTGAGCCAACCGTCGGGTTGGCTTATGTACTCGATATATTCTTATTGTTTTTTGTCATCAATTGCATTGGCGTTCTTCTCCGGTTTGCGTCCAAAGGTAATTTTCGGGTGGTGGTGTAATGGGTGCTGGGTTTGCGGGTGATAATGTTTCAATTCTGGTGACCACATACAATCCCTGTGTGGAAGATTTGCTTGAAAATATCAAGTCCTACTTGCACCAGGCCAAATATATTATAATAGTGGATAACTCGGATTGCATCGCGCGCCAGCATGAAGTTGGTACGTTGGCTGCTTCTTATCCCAGCATTATCATTAAGCAGTTGTCTCAAAATCTAGGTATTGCTGCTGCACAAAATATCGGCATGCAAGCCGCCAAGGCAATGGGGAGCGAGTTTGTCATCGAGATGGACCAAGACTCGAAGCTGCCGGTGGATTATGTCAACAATCTCATGCACCGCCATGCAGAGTTGACTGAAAAAGGTATCAAAGTCGGCGGCATCGGCCCTCTCGCGGTGCGCAAGGACAGTGATGAGGTCTATGACGGACTTACTCGCAGCGGCGATGTGATCGAAGTCGAATACACCCTGAGTTCCGGGTTTCTCATGCGTTTCGATGCCATTGATGCCGTCGGCTTGAAGAACGAGGACTTGTTCATCGACTTCGTCGATTGGGAATGGTGCTGGCGTAGTCGTGAGCGCGGCTATCGTATCTTCATTGATACCACCTTGGAAATTTCCCACATGCTCGGCGATGGCCATAAGAGAATCCTTGGTCAAAGCATTGGTATGCCATCTCCCATCCGCCATTATTACCAGTTCCGCAATTTCATCTACCTGCTGGGCAAGCCCTTTGTTCCAGGAAGATGGAAATTTAAATACAGTGTCATCATGCTGGCTAAGTTATGCCTCATTCCGTTGTGTTTCGATAGAAAAATGAAACGGTTGAGTTTCGCGGTCACCGGGATAAAAGATGCCATTCGTGGCGCTTGGGGAAAGATTGGAGAATGAATATGCTTTCTCGTTACGCGTCAATTGAGGGCAATTGAGATGTGTGGTTTCGCAGGGCTTCTTTCTCACTCGATGCTGGGTAGTGATGCTGACCAGATCCTGGAAAACATGGGGCTTGCGATCGAGCATCGAGGGCCTGATTCCAGTGGAATCTGGTTTGATGCCGCTTCAGGTATCGGTTTTTCCCATCGGCGGCTCTCGATCATGGACGTTTCCAGCCATGGCGCTCAGCCCATGCGCTCAGCCAGTGGCCGTTACATGATCGCCTTCAACGGCGAGATCTATAACCATGTTGACCTGAGAGACAAACTTGCCCGTGATCAGCATGTCATTCAGTGGTCGGGTCATTCTGACACCGAAACATTACTTGCGTGCTTTGAGATCTATGGCATTGAGGCGACGCTTTCCCAGTTGCATGGCATGTTTGCCATCGCATTGTGGGACCGAGACCAAGCGCAATTGACGTTAATGCGAGACCGGTTGGGCGAGAAGCCGCTTTATTACGGTTGGCTCGGTGAGGCGTTTTTGTTCGGTTCTGAACTCAGGGCGTTGAAAGCGGCGCCTGGATTCGAATCGCATGTAGATCCACAGGCGCTATCGCTGTTCCTCCAATATGGCTATGTGCCTGCGCCGTTCTCGATCTACGACCGTGTCAGTAAACTGATGCCGGGAGAGTATTTGCAGGTATCGCTGCGCGATCCTCAGCCTGTGACGCGTGCGTATTGGAGCGTCGACGAGATCATTCGTAATGGCCTGAATGCTCCGTTTCAGGGAACAGCGGATGAGGCCGTCGGTGCATTGGAAAGCATGCTGAAGACGACCATCGGCAGGCAGATGCTTTCCGATGTGCCGTTGGGGGCATTCTTGTCCGGTGGTGTGGACTCGTCACTCATCGTGGCACTGATGCAGGCCCAGTCTTCGGAGAAGATCAAGACCTTCTCGATTGGCTTCGACGACCCACGTTTCAACGAAGCGCCATATGCCAAGGAAGTGGCTCAGCATATTGGCACGGAGCATGAAGAGCTGTATGTCAGCGCCAGGGAGGCGCTGGATGTCGTCCCGATGCTTCCGGACATCTGGGACGAACCGTTTGCCGACCCTTCACAGATTCCGACTTTTCTGGTCTCCAAGCTGGCCAAGAGGAAGGTAACCGTTTCGCTTTCCGGCGACGGTGGTGACGAACTTTTTTGCGGCTACAACCGTTACCTGGTGGCTGGCAAACTGTGGCGGTACATGAAGCCGATTCCTGCCGGGCTCAGAGCGGGTGTAGGGCGGCTACTGACAACTGTGGAGCCTGGGGGCTGGGATTCGCTTGGTCGGTGGTTACCGGGTAGCAAAGGGCTGGGCAGTATCGGCGACAAGGTCCATAAGTTGGCTGGGGTATTTGCCGCCCGCGGGCCTCATGATGTCTACAACAATATCGTGTCGAATCATGCACAAGCGAACAATCTTCTGCTTGAACCGGTTATCGATTCCCGACCCACGAGGCTGGCCAATCAGGGTTTGTGTGATGTACAGCAGATGATGGCCTGGGATCTGAAGGAATATTTGCCGGGCGACATCCTGACCAAGCTCGACCGGGCGGCAATGGCGGTCTCGCTGGAAGGACGCGCGCCGTTTCTGGATCACTCGGTGGTGGAGTTCGCCTGGTCATTGCCCCTCGAGTACAAGTTCCGAGAAGGGGAGACCAAGTGGGCACTCAAGCAGGTCCTCTACAAGCATGTTGATCGTGCGTTGATCGACCGTCCGAAGATGGGGTTTGGCGTTCCGCTGAGAGACTGGCTGATCGGCCCGTTGCGAGAGTGGGCGGAAGCCTTGCTGGATGCCCGCAAGCTGCGAGGTGAAGGTCATTTCAATGTGGATGCCGTACACAGGCTCTGGCAAGAACACGTCGGTGGCAAGCGGAATCATGCGGCAGTTCTCTGGAATGTATTAATGTTCCAGGCGTGGCTGGCGCGTCAGTAGTTTGAATTTTGCAAAGGGATCAGAGCTGTGACTGCTGACTTTTCCGTACTTATCTCGGTTTACGCATCGGAGAAACCCGAGTTTCTGGTGGCATGTCTCGAGAGCTTGACGGTACAGACCTGTAAAGCGCAGGAAGTGGTACTCGTCGAGGATGGGCCGATTTCTGATTCGCTGAAGGCGGTCATTGAGCAATTTCGGTCGAAGCTGCCGATCGTTTCGGTGGTGCTACCTGTAAACGTGGGGCTGGCCAATGCGCTCAATGAAGGGTTGAAATACTGCACCCATGAGCTTGTCGCGCGGATGGACACCGATGACATCTGCCTCCCCGTTCGATTTGAACGGCAGCTGACGTATTTACAAGCCCATCCTGAGGTGACTGTGCTGGGTGCGATGGTTGAAGAATACGATGTGACCATGAGGCATTCGTTGGGGCCGCGCAGACTACCGTTGGACCATGACGCGCTATACGCGTTTTCCAAGCGGCGCAGCCCGCTCAGTCATCCTACCGTCATGTTCCGCAAGTCAGGAGTGCAGGCAGTAGGTGGTTACCCGAGCTTCCGGAAGGCTCAGGACTACGCGCTGTGGTCGCTGATGTTGCAAAAGGGGTACAGGATTGAGAACCTGCCGGACATTCTTTTGAAGATGCGGGCAGGCAGCGAGCTGATGCAACGGCGTGGCAAGGATTATCTCAAGCATGAGCTGGCCATTATCCGTTTCCAGAAGGATATCGGCTTTATCGGTGGCGGTGCGTTTGTCATCAACACGATGTTGCGTTCTATCGTCCGTCGGTCTCCCGCATTTCTTAAACAATTGCTATACAAGTTCGCACGGTAGGCGTAGATGAAAATTTTGATTACTGGCGCTGCTGGATTCATCGGGCATGCGCTGACCAAGGCATTGTCGGCCACCGCTGAAAAGGTGGTGGGCATTGATAATCTCAATGATTATTATGACGTCAGCCTCAAGGAAGCGCGGCTCAAGGATCTCGAGGATATTGAAAACTTCACGTTCATTCGTGCGGATCTTATTGATGCCGAGGCCATCGACACGGTGTTCTCCGCTCATCAATTCGACTGTGTGGTGAACTTGGCAGCCCAAGCGGGCGTGCGCTACTCGCTCGATAATCCAATGGCTTACGTGCAGAGTAATGTCGTTGGTTTCATGAATATCCTCGAAGGTTGCCGTAACCACAAAGTCAAGCGCTTGTTCTATGCGTCTTCGAGCTCTGTCTATGGTCTGAGCAAGGACGTTCCTTTCTCGACTCAACAGTCGGTAGATTGTCCGATCAGCCTGTACGCGGCTACCAAGAAATCGAATGAGCTGATGGCTCATACGTACTCTCATTTGTACGGGATCCAAACCACTGGCCTGAGGTTCTTTACCGTCTACGGCCCGTGGGGACGTCCCGATATGGCGATGTTCAAGTTCACCAAGGCAATTCTCGAAGGCAAGCCGATCGATGTGTATAACCATGGACATCTGTCGCGCGACTTTACCTACATCGATGACATCATTTCCGGCATTCTCCGGTTGCTGCAAAAGCCTGACCTTGATGCTTGCACAGTGTTCAACATCGGTCACGGCAGCCCGGTCAACCTGATGGACTTCATCTACGCCGTGGAGGCCGCAACCGGCATCAAGGCAATTTGTAATTATTTGCCCATGCAACCCGGCGACGTCGAGCAGACATGGGCAGATACTCAGGGATTGTTTGATGCCGTCGGGTACAAACCGAATGTGCCCGTGCAAGAAGGGGCCGCAAACTTTGTGAATTGGTACCGGTCGTACTACGAAATTTGAAGGTGTAAATAGATGAAGATTACTGTTTTTGGCTCGGGCTATGTTGGGTTAGTCACTGGCACGTGCCTAGCTGATGTTGGCCATCATGTGGTATGTGTTGATGTCGATCAGCGCAAGATCGATAACTTGAAGAAGGGCATTATTCCAATCTACGAGCCTGGCCTCGATGAAATGGTTGTTCGCAACCAGCACGAGGGGCGCCTTGACTTCACCACGGATGCTGGCATGGGCGTTTCGTTCGGTGAGATTCAGTTCATTGCGGTAGGTACTCCGCCGGATGAAGATGGCTCTGCTGATCTCAAGTATGTGCTGGCGGTCGCCAATACGATTGGTCAGTACATGACTGAGCCCAAGATCATTGTCGACAAGTCGACAGTACCTGTAGGCACGGCTGACAAGGTCAAGGAATCTATCCAGCGTACCCTGGCCTCTCGTGGTGTCGACCTGCAATTCCATGTCTGTTCCAACCCTGAGTTCCTTAAAGAGGGTGCGGCTCTTGAAGACTTCACCAAAGGTGCGCGAATCGTGGTGGGCACTGATTCCGAGCACGTTCGCCGCAAGATGCGCGAGTGCTATGCGCCTTACAGCCGGAACCATGACAAACTGATCTTCATGGATGTTCGCTCTGCCGAGCTGACCAAGTACGCGGCCAACGGCATGCTGGCTACCAAGATTAGCTTCATGAACGAACTGTCCAATCTGGCCGAGCGCCTGGGTGCCGACATTGAGCAGGTACGTATCGGTATCGGTTCGGACCCACGGATTGGTTACAGCTTCATCTACCCCGGGTGTGGTTACGGCGGCTCCTGTTTCCCCAAGGATGTTCAGGCGTTGCACCGTACCGCGCAGGAAGTTGGTTATTCCGCTGATCTGCTCGCGGCTGTCGAGGGCGTTAACAAGCGCCAGAAAGACAAGATGTTCGCTTCGTTCGAGGGTATCTTCGACGGGCAGCTCGAGGGCAAGACGATCGCCGTCTGGGGCCTGGCCTTCAAGCCCAACACCGACGACATGCGCGATGCGCCAAGTCGTCGGCTTATCGAACAACTCTGGCAGGCGGGAGCGAAGGTACGTGTTTTCGATCCCAAGGCCATGGAGGAATTCGAGCGCATCTACGGTAAACGGGCTGATACCCACTACGCGGCGACGCAGGAAGAGGCCCTGGCCGGTGCCGACGCCCTGGCGATCTGTACCGAGTGGAAATCGTTCCGCGCTGTAGACCCGCACATGCTGCGTGGGGCTCTTTCCAGTGCCATCGTGGTCGACGGTCGCAATCTCTTCGACCCGTGGACGATGGCAGAGGCTGGCGTGGCGTATCATGCGATTGGCAGACCGCACATTGCTCCGGGAGTCTGAAATGGCAGGCCTATGCCAGGTAATGGTTACAGGTGCCTCAGGCTTTGTCGGCAGGCACCTGTGCGAATCTCTGGTCCGAGACGGCTTTTCTGTAAAGGCTGCGGTAAGGCGTGAGCCGGGCCAAGTATTGGCCGGGGATGTCGTGCAACTGGACCTGATGGATCAGGCCTGCGTGCGGAATAGCCTGATGGGTGTCGATTGCGTTGTTCATTTGGCCGGCCGTGCGCATGTGCTTAATGATCAGGTAGCCGACCCATTGGCCGCTTTCCGGGAGGCGAATGTCGAAACGACCCTGGCGCTGGCCAAAGCGGCACTGGCCGCCGGAGTCGGGCGATTCATCTTTGTCAGCTCCATTGGTGTAAATGGCAACGAGACCACTGACCAGGCATTTACCGAGCAGAGCGACGCCGCACCAACGGCGGCTTACGCCGTTTCCAAGCTGGAGGCCGAGCAGGCGTTAGGCGAGCTGCTGGCAGGGACTGACATGCAGCTGGTTATTGTGCGTCCTCCACTCATTTATGATGCTGGCGCCCCGGGCAATTTCGCGCGCTTGCTGGGCCTGGTGGCCAAAGGTTTGCCGCTGCCGTTTGCTTCATTACATAACCGGCGCAGTCTGGTGTCGTTGAACAACCTGATCAGCTTCCTGACGCTGGTGATTACCCATGAGAAGGCCGCCGGGGAGTTGTTCCTGATTGCGGATGGTGACAGCGTTTCAACCCGTCAGATCGTGGCATCTCTCGCGGCTGGCATGGGACGAAAATCCAGGTGTTTCTACATGCCCAAGCTATTGGCCAAGCTGCTTTTGACTGCCTTGGGGCGCACGGGTATGTATGTGCAATTGTTCAGCTCATTGGAAATCAGCACCAACAAGGCGCGCGACCTGCTGGGCTGGTTGCCGGTCGAAGATCCGGAAGCTGCGCTTGCAGAGGCCGGCAGAAAGTACGTCCAGCGATTGATGGTTGATGCTCAGTAACTAGGAATTGGATTTCACGACTCATGGTTCAGCTACTAATAATAGCGTTGGCTCTGGTAGGTGCTGCGGCATTGACTGGAACGGTAAGGCGCTATGCAATACGCAAAAGTGTGCTTGATATTCCCAATGAGCGCAGCTCGCACTCCGTGCCGACGCCGCGCGGTGGTGGTGTGGCTATCGTTGTGGCTTTCATTGCAGCGACACTGTTGCTCTTCGCGTTCGGCAACGTCAGCCTCGCCACCACGTCGGCGCTGGTGCTCGGCGGGGCTGGCGTGGCGGTCCTTGGCTTTTACGATGACCTAGGGCATATCCCTGCGCGTTGGCGGTTGCTCGGTCATTTTCTCGCGGGTATCTGGATCGTATTCAACCTTGGAGGGTTGGCCCCCATCACGCTTTGGGGAGAGGCGTCGAACCTCGGATTCATAGGCAGCTTGCTGGCTGTGGTGTTCCTGGTATGGATGCTGAATCTCTATAACTTCATGGATGGTATTGACGGGCTTGCCAGTTCCGAAGCCGTTTTTGTCGGGCTATCCGGTGGCTTGATCTACTTCCTCTCGGGGCACGGCGGCCTCGCTGGCCTCAGCTTTGCGCTGGCGGCATCGGGCGCAGGATTCCTGCTGTGGAACTTCCCTCCGGCGAAAATCTTCATGGGCGATGCCGGCAGTGGGTTTCTGGGGGTTGTCATGGGCACGATGGCCCTGATCGCCGGATGGACGTCACCCGATTTCTTCTGGTGTTGGGTAATCCTGCTGGGTGTGTTCGTGGTCGATGCCACGGTCACCTTGCTGCGTCGCCTGATGCGAGGTGAAAAGGTCTATGAAGCGCATAGAAGTCACGCTTACCAGTTTGCCTCGCGGCAGTTCGCAAGCCATAAGAAGGTAACGTTGGCAGCCTGGGGCCTGAACCTGTTCTGGTTGTTCCCGGTAGCACTGCTGGTAGCGTTCTGCGGTCTGAATGGCGTGCTTGGCGTATGCTTGGCTTATCTACCGCTGGTAGTGCTCGCTTTGAAATTCCATGCGGGTGAGCGTGAGCTTTGATTTTTTGAAGGATACGAGGCGAGTGGGTAACTGGATATGAAAGCTAGGGAACTGATCGAGCTTCGAAAATATCTGCTTCAATTGCCGCGCAGGGAGAAGCGCACGCTCCAGGTGCTGGTGGATGTGTGCCTGGTGTGGCTGGCCCTGCTGATGGCCTTTGCCGTGCGTCTTGGCCTTGATGACCTGGGTAATCCGCTCAGGGAACACATCTGGCTGTTCGTGACTGCGCCCGTTCTGGCAATACCGCTTTTTGTAAAGTTCGGCATGTACCGGGCAGTGATGCGGTATTTCGGTAACGATGCACTCATCGTCATCGTCAAGGCGGTTTCCCTTTCCGCGCTCTTGCTGGGCGTTTTCGTCTACTGGTATAGCAATCACCAGACTTTGGTACCGCGTTCCGTAATTTTCAACTATTGGTGGTTGAGCCTGGTCATGATAGGCGGGTTGCGCCTGGCCATGCGTCAGTACTTCCTGGGCGACTGGTTCTCAGCAACGCAACACATGCCTTTCGCCTCCCGGGACGATGGTTTGCCGAGAGTGGCGATCTATGGCGCTGGCGCCGCTGGAAACCAGCTTATTGCTGCGCTACGTATGGCCAAGTCGATGAGGCCGGTGGCTTTTATCGATGACGACGTGGAAATTGCCGATCGCATCATTTCCGGGTTGCACGTGTATCGCTCGAATGAAGTTGGCCGAATGATCGATGACACGGGGGCTCAGGAGATTCTGCTCGCGATTCCTAGTGCTAGTCGCAGTCGTCGCAAGGAGATCCTGAGCTTCCTGGAGGGCTTCCCCCTGCATGTTCGCAGTGTTCCCAGCATTCTTGACCTGGCCAGTGGGCGAGTGCAAGTGGGCGACATTCAGGAAGTCGACATCGCCGACCTGCTGGGGCGCGATGTGGTGCCTGCGCAAAACGATCTGCTGGCGCAGTGTATTTCGAACAAGGTGGTGCTGGTCACGGGCGCGGGGGGGTCGATTGGTTCGGAGCTCTGTCGGCAAATCGTCGGGGCAGGGCCGAAAACCTTGTTACTGTACGAGCACAGCGAATACAACCTTTACAGCATCTTGAGTGAGCTGGAGCTGAGGATATGTCGTGAGGCATTGCCTGTAACCGTCTTGCCGGTGCTGGGCTCAGTGCGCAACCAGGCGCACTTGCTGGAGGTTATGCAGTCCTGGCGCGTGGAGACTGTCTATCACGCCGCGGCTTACAAGCATGTTCCCATGGTTGAGCACAACATCTCTGAAGGTGTGCAGAACAATGTCATCGGCACACTCTGTTCCGCCCAGGCTGCTGTTCAGGCCGGGGTCGCTAACTTTGTGCTGATCTCCACCGACAAGGCCGTGCGGCCGACCAACGTCATGGGCAGTACCAAGCGGCTTGCCGAGATGGTACTGCAGGCGCTGAGCCGAGAGAGCGCTCCGGTCCTCTTCGGGCAGAAGGATAATGTCGCGCAGGTGAACAAAACACGTTTCACCATGGTGCGTTTCGGTAATGTGCTGGGCTCGTCAGGGTCCGTCATACCTTTGTTCCGCAAGCAGATCATGTCGGGAGGTCCTCTGACGGTAACCCACCCCAAGATCACCCGATACTTCATGACCATTCCTGAAGCGGCTCAGCTGGTTATCCAGGCCGGCTCGATGGGACGTGGAGGGGATGTATTCGTTCTGGATATGGGGGAGCCTGTTCGTATTGCCGAACTGGCAGAGAAGATGATCCACCTGTCCGGATTGAGCATACGCTCGGAAAAGAATCCACATGGCGATATCGCCGTTGAGTTCACGGGGCTTCGGCCAGGTGAAAAACTCTACGAAGAGCTACTGATTGGCGATAACGTCGCCTCCACCCGGCACCCGATGATCATGAGTGCAAACGAGGACTTTTTGCCGTGGGATGTACTCAAGGTCAAGCTTGTTGAGTTGCTTGGCGCGGTTGAAACGCATGAATTGGTTACCGTGCGAAAACTGCTGCGTGAACTGGTCAGTGGCTATGTTCCGCAAGGAGAGATCGTGGACCTGCTCTACACGCAGCGCAAAAAAGAAATCTGACTTTCGCCCTGCCGCGAGAGTTTTTTGATAACGCCGAAGGCGCGCGCAGGGGCTGTCTCGGGCATGTCTGTCCGGTCAGGCCATCGCTATTCCGCGCTTTTCGCTTTCAATGATTAGTTTAGTAGGTAGCTGATAATGACTGTTTTAGTAACCGGTGGTGCTGGTTTCATTGGCGCAAATTTTGTTCTCGATTGGTTGGCAGTTTCCGATGAGCCTGTGGTGAACCTGGACAAGCTCACCTATGCAGGCAACCTGCAGACACTGAACAGTTTGCAGGGTGATGAGCGCCACATTTTCGTGCATGGCGATATCGGAGACTCCCAACAGGTAGCGCGTCTGCTGGAAGAGCATAAGCCCCGTGCCATCGTGAACTTCGCAGCAGAGTCCCATGTCGATCGGTCGATTCACGGGCCTGAGGACTTCATCGAGACCAATATCGTCGGTACCTTCCGCCTGCTCGAAGCGGTGCGCGCATATTGGGGCGGGCTGGACGAGCAAGCGCGTCAGACATTCCGCTTCCTGCACGTATCTACCGATGAGGTCTATGGTTCTCTGGCTGCTGATGAGCCGGCGTTTACTGAGACCCACCAGTATCAACCGAACAGTCCGTACTCAGCGAGCAAAGCGGCAAGCGATCACCTGGTGCGCTCCTATCACCATACCTATGGCCTACCGGTGCTGACCACCAACTGCTCGAACAACTATGGGCCATTCCACTTTCCGGAAAAGCTCATCCCTCTGATGATCGTCAACGCCTTGGGTGGCAAGGCACTGCCTGTCTACGGTGATGGTCAGCAGATACGTGACTGGCTCTATGTCAAAGATCACTGCAGTGCCATCCGCCGCGTGCTCGAAGCCGGGAAGACGGGAGAGGTATACAACGTCGGCGGCTGGAACGAAAAGCCCAACCTTGAGATCGTCAATCGCGTTTGTGCGCTGTTGGATGAGCTGCGTCCACGTGCTGATGGCAAGCCGTATGGGGAGCAGATTACCTATGTTACCGACCGCCCAGGGCATGATCGCCGCTACGCCATCGATGCACGCAAACTCGAGCGTGAGCTTGGGTGGAAGCCTGCGGAAACCTTCGAGACCGGTATCCGCAAGACGGTTGAATGGTACTTGGATAACTGGGACTGGGTAGAAAACGTGCAGTCCGGTGGCTATCGAGACTGGGTCGAGAAAAATTACGCCGGGCGTTCGGCATGAAAATTCTCCTCCTGGGCAAGGATGGTCAACTGGGTTGGGAGTTACAGCGCAGTCTGGCTGTCTTGGGGCAAGTCCTGGCACTCAGCTCAAGAAGCCATGAGTATTGTGGTGACTTGACCAACCTCCAGGGGTTGGCGGAAACCGTGCGTACCTTTGCCCCCGATGTCATCGTCAATGCAGCAGCCTACACCGCGGTAGACAAGGCAGAAGGCGAGCGCGAGCAAGCATTTCTGGTCAATGCGCAAGCAGTGAAGGTACTGGCCGGTTTAGCCGCTGAGCTGGGTGCATTGTTGGTGCATTATTCGACGGATTACGTCTTCCCAGGCAATGGCAACGCGCCTTGGAGCGAAGAGGACGCGGTAGGGCCGCTGAATGTCTACGGCGAAAGCAAGCTGGGCGGCGAGCAGGCAATTCTGGCCTCCGGCTGCACAAGCCTTATCTTCCGTACCTGCTGGGTCTATGCCGCTCGCGGGAACAACTTCGCCCGGACCATGCTTCGGCTGGCAACCGAGCGGGACAGTCTGGGTGTCATTGATGACCAGTTTGGGGCTCCTACTGGTGCGGAACTGATTGCCGACGTGACCGCTCATGCCATTGCATGTACACGGCGTGACCCTGCTTTGGCTGGTGTGTACCACCTGGCGGCGTCAGGTGAGACAACCTGGTGCGGTTACGCGCGTTTCGTTCTGGAGCAAGCCGCAGCGCGCGGTTTGTCACTGAAGGTGCACGCCGAGCAGGTCAAACCGCTGACTACAGATGCCTACCCGACACCTGCAAAGCGCCCAGCAAACTCGCGACTCAATACTCACAAACTACAAGAAGCTTTCGCGCTGACGCTGCCTGACTGGCGTCAGGGCGTGGCTCGCATGCTGACCGAGATACACGAAAAATGAGCAAACTGAATCGTAAAGGCATCATCTTGGCCGGCGGGTCGGGTACCCGTCTGCATCCCGCGACCCTGGCTATTTCCAAACAGCTTCTGCCGGTTTACGACAAGCCGATGATCTACTACCCGCTCACCACTCTGATGCTGGCGGGCATTCGCGACATCCTGATCATCTCGACGCCCCAGGACACCCCAAGGTTCGAACAGCTTCTAGGTGACGGGCATCAATGGGGGATCAATATTACCTATGCGGTGCAAGCATCACCTGATGGTTTGGCACAAGCTTTCCTGATTGGTGAACAGTTCATCGGTAATGACCTGTCGGCATTGGTTTTGGGCGACAACATCTACTATGGCCACGACTTCCAAGGGTTGCTGGGAAGTGCCATGGGGCGTACCGATGGCGCCAGTGTATTCGCCTACCATGTGCACGATCCTGAGCGTTATGGTGTGGTTGAATTCGACCAGCGAGGAAAGGCGATCAGCCTGGAAGAGAAGCCAGCCAAGCCGAAGTCGAGTTATGCCGTGACCGGGCTTTATTTTTATGACCGTGATGTGGTCGAAATTGCCAAGGGGATCAAACCCTCGCCGCGCGGTGAGCTGGAAATTACCGACCTCAACCGCGTGTATCTGGAGCAGGGCAAGCTCTCGGTTGAAATCATGGGGCGTGGCTATGCATGGCTAGATACCGGCACGCATGATTCATTGCTTGAAGCTAGCGGCTATATCGCGACTATTGAGCGCCGGCAGGGGTTGAAGGTGGCCTGTCCAGAAGAAGTGGCTTATCGCCAGGACTGGATCGATGCCGAGCAGTTGGAAAAGTTGGCGGCGCCCTTGGCCAAGAATGGTTATGGCCAGTACCTTAAACGACTGTTGGAAACAAAAGTCTACTAACGCCGATATAACCTGTCGTTGAGCCGCCGTTGCAGGCGCTTAGGGCAATTGCTTCCTGAACATCAGGCTACTGGTCGGTCTGGTGTTCAGGGTGTGCAATCTTTCGGGTCTATTTCTGGGCGCCTATGAATTCCCTGCCAGGTCTTGTCTCGGGACGAAGTCTTCGCCAGCGCTTTAATACTGCTCGAAAATGAATTGCACAAAGCTTTCTGTAGGAAAAAGTAAAAAAGCTTTGTCTGAATGGAGGTAGTTATTGGGCTTAAATCTTCGAGCGCTTTTAATCAACCTCTTGAATGCTGGCGGGCGACTCGTGCAGCCTCGCAGAGTGTAAACGGAGGGTAGGTGTAGGGAAGCGTTGTTCTGTTCAACTTGGTAACATCTCAGTTTCCTTAATCCAAGGTTTACGCGCTAGGGTTTGTCAAGCAGCCAACGGAAAGCTGCTTTCATTTCTCTCAAGGAGTGCCTAACATGCGTAACACCGTCCTGTCCTATCTTCTGCTGCCGCTATTTGCAACCCTGCCTTTGACACTACACGCGGCTCAAACCACGGTTTCGCAACCAGTAGTAGCAACTGCGACCCAGTCGACAGAACTACAGACAAAGACGTCCAGAATTGACCTGAACAAGGCCGATGCCTTGACGTTGCAGCACAATCTCAACGGGATCGGCAAGGCCAAGGCGGAAGCGATCGTGGCCTACCGCGAGGCGAACGGCCCGTTCGATTCTGTGGACGAATTACTGGAAATCAAAGGAATTGGCAGCGCGCTGGTGGAGCGTAATCGCGAAAAGTTGACGGTGGACTAACGCGACATCAAAAGCCGGCCGGCAATGCGCTGGTCGGCGTCTTCCCAGAATGCTGTTACTTATCCCGCGCCTCCTTGGCATCCATCTCCGCATTCCTCTCATGAACCTTCCTCAACTGCTCCTCTGTCAAGGGCAGTTTCTTCGCCGTATCACGCAACATCATCAATCCACCGAGGATCGAGCCGAGGGCTATGATGAGTATCAGCCAGGCATACCAGGGCATTGTCGTTCTCCTGTGATCGTTAAAGTGCTGCGTGTCATTTCATTCGACCGGCAACCCAGTCTGTCCGTTCAATTATAGCCTTCGGCCATCGCCTGCCCACCCAGTGGATCTGCGGCCCCCAAACCGCGCCCCACTTCGTTTACAATGCGCGCCGTTTACGACTTGCCAAGAGACCTGACCATGTCCGCCTGCCAGACGCCCCTGATCGTCGCCCTCGATTTCCCTACCCGTGAGGCCGCCCTGAAGCTGGCTGACCAGCTCGATCCGGCGCTGTGCCGGGTGAAGGTCGGCAAGGAGCTGTTCACCAGCAGCGCCTCGGGCATCGTCGAGACCCTCTGCGCCAAGGGCTTCGAGGTGTTCCTCGATCTGAAATTCCATGACATCCCCAACACCACGGCGATGGCGGTCAAAGCTGCTGCCGAAATGGGCGTGTGGATGGTCAACGTGCATTGTTCCGGTGGCCTGCGCATGATGTCGGCCTGCCGTGAAGAGCTGGCCAAGCGCAGCGGGCCGCAGCCGCTGCTGATCGGTGTCACCGTGCTGACCAGCATGGAGCGTGAGGACTTGGCAGGTATCGGCCTGGATATCGATCCGCAGGAGCAGGTGTTGCGTCTGGCGGCGTTGGCGCAGAAGGCCGGTATGGATGGCCTGGTGTGCTCGGCGCTGGAAGCGCCGGCATTGAAAGCTGCGCATCCGGCGCTGCAATTGGTGACTCCGGGCATTCGGCCGGCGGGCAGCGCCCAGGATGACCAGCGCCGTATCCTTACGCCGCGTCAGGCGCTGGATGCTGGCTCCGACTACCTGGTAATCGGCCGCCCGATCAGCCAAGCGGCGGATCCGGCAAAGGCGCTGGCGTCGGTGGTGGCCGAGATTCGCGGTTGATTCGATCCAGGGGCTGCGATGCAGCCCATCACGGTACAAGGCCGCTCCCGCACGGAGCGGCCAGCTGTATCCGTTTTAGACCTTCAGCACCAGCTTGCCGAAGTTCTCCCCGCTGAACAGCTTGAGCAGTGTTTCCGGGAAGGTCTCCAGGCCTTCGACCACATCCTCCTTGCTCTTGACCTCGCCACTGGCCAGCCAGCCAGCCATTTCCTGCGCAGCCTTGCCGTACTCTTTGACGTGGTCCATCACCACGAAGCCTTCCATGCGCGCGCGGTTCACCAGCAGCGACAGGTAGTTGGCTGGCCCTTTCACCGCCTCCTTGTTGTTGTACTGACTGATGGCGCCGCAGATCACCACGCGGGCCTTGAAATTCAGGCGGCTCAACACGGCGTCGAGAATGTCGCCACCGACGTTGTCGAAATACACATCCACGCCCTTGGGGCATTCGCGCTTGAGGCCGGCGAGCACGTCTTCGGCCTTGTAGTCGATGACACCGTCAAAGCCCAGTTCATCCTTGAGGTACTGGCACTTTTGCGTGCCGCCGGCGATCCCCACGACGTGGCAGCCCTTGAGCTTGGCGATCTGCCCGGCGATGCTGCCGACCGCGCCGGCAGCGCCGGAAATGACCACGGTCTCGCCGGCCTTGGGCTGGCCGACGTCAAGCAGGGCGAAGTAGGCGGTCATGCCGGTCATGCCCAGCGCAGACAGATAGCGGGGCAGGGGTGCCAGGCGCGGGTCGATCTTGTGCAGGCCCTGGGGCGTGCCGGTGAAGTAGTCCTGTACGCCAAGCGCGCCGCTGACATGGTCGCCGGGCTTGTAGTCCGGATGTTTGGAGGCGACGACTTCGCCGACGCCCAGCGCGCGCATTACCTCACCCAGGCCCACCGGCGGGATGTAGGACTTGCCTTCGTTCATCCAGCCGCGCATTGCCGGGTCCAGCGACAGGTAGAGGTTGCGCACTTGGATCTGGCCGTCGGTGGGTTCTGCGGCGGGGCCCTGCTGGTAGTCGAAATCTTCGCGGCGCACGGCACCGACGGGGCGTTTGGCGAGCAGGAAGCGGCGGTTGGTCTGGGTCATGGTATCTCTCCCTGTAGATGGCAAAGCCTGTTGATAGACCGTCGAGCCTGGCCAGGCAAGGTTGACCGGGTTGGCGAATGCCCGGTAATCCACCTCGATGATCTGGCTGGCAGCGCACAATCACTGCAAACGATGGTAGTCCAACCGTGCTTCTGATGATGCTGCCCAGCCGGGTGGTGCTCTGACTAGACTCAATCTCTACTCGATCTCTGTGAAGCAGGAGCCTGTGATGAGCATGACTTTTTCCGGCCAGGTCGCCCTGGTCACCGGCGGCGCGGCAGGTATCGGCCGAGCCACGGCCCAGGCATTTGCCGCCGAGGGGCTTAAGGTGGTGGTGGCTGACCTCGACGTGGCCGGTGGCGAGGCAACCGTCGCACTGATTCGCGAAGCCGGTGGTGACGCGCTGTTCGTGGCCTGCGACGTGACCCGCGACAGCGATGTGCGCCAGCTGCACGAGAAGATCATCGACGTCTATGGTCGCCTGGACTACGCGTACAACAACGCCGGAATCGAGATCGAGAAGGGGCGTCTGGCCGAGGGTAGCGAGGCCGAGTTCGACGCGATCATGGGCGTCAACGTCAAGGGCGTCTGGTTGTGCATGAAATACCAGTTGCCGTTGCTGCTGGCCCAGGGCGGCGGTGCGATCGTCAACACAGCGTCGGTGGCCGGGCTGGGCGCCGCCCCCAAGATGAGCATCTATGCTGCGTCCAAGCACGCGGTGATCGGCCTGACCAAGTCGGCGGCCATCGAGTATGCGAAGAAAGGGATTCGGGTCAACGCGGTATGCCCCGCAGTGATCGACACCGACATGTTCCGTCGCGCCTACGAGGCCGATCCGCGCAAGGCCGAGTTCGCCGCAGCGATGCACCCGGTCGGGCGCATCGGCAAGGTCGAGGAGATCGCCAGCGCAGTGCTTTATCTGTGCAGCGATGGGGCGAAGTTCACCACCGGCCATAGCCTGACCGTGGATGGCGGTGCCACGGCCATCTGATCGAGACGCGTGCCGAGACCAGCAACGCCACCACCACCGCGACGCAGCCCAGCAGCAGGGCTGCGCCGAACAACACCAGCGCCATGCGCGAGCCGAGGCGATCACTGAGCAGCCCGGTGAAGATCACCGGCAGGCTGAAACCCAGGTAAGCGAGCAGGAAGAAGCCGGCGCTGGCGCGGGTCTTCTCGTTGCCGGCGAGGGTGTTTACCGCCGCCAGCCCGCCAAGGTAGATGAAGCCATAACAGGCGCTGCTGGCAGCCACGGCACCTGCCAGTACCGCTGCCAACCTGCCGTTTTCTGCACCCCAGGCCAACAGGGCATAGCTCAGCGGCAGGATCGTCAGGCCGAGCAGAGTGGCGCGCACGCTTGCCAGGCGTCGAGCCAGCGGCTGGAACAGCACGCCGCAACTGATTACGCAGAAGGTGGAGAAGCCCGACCACTCGCTCAGCCCGTGCTGGCGCAGTACACCTGGCAGCAGCGCGATGACCAGCCCGGTGCAGGCCCAGGCCAGCAGGATCGCCAGGCCGTACGGCAGGCTGCCGGGCGGATAGCAGGGCAGGCGCAGCATGGCGCTGCGTTGTGTCGGACGACGGTCAGGCAGGCGCCACACCAGCAATAGGGCGACGGCGGCCAGCAGCAGTTGCAGGTAGAAGCTACCCGGGCTCAGGGTCGGGCCACGTAACAGGAACAGACTGGTCAGTGCCGCGCCCAGCCCGAAGCCCAACGAGGTGCTGGCGGTTACCCAGTTGGCAGCCCGGGTACTGTCGGCGCCGCCCAGCAGTTCTCCCATGTAGGCGGTCGCGGTGGTGGTCGCCAAGGCCGTACCGACGCCCATCAGCAGTCGGGTCAGGGCGAGGGTTTCGAGGCCAGGTGCGAGCAGGACGAGGGTTGTGGCCAGCATCGACAGTAGCAGTGCGGCCATGATCAATGGGCGGCGGCCGACCCGGTCCGCCAAGCCGCCGAAGGCCAGCAGCACGGGAAGCACACCCAGCACATAGCTGGAAAATGCCAGGGCGGTAGCGGCGGCGCCGTATCCGGACAGATCGGCGTACGTGGTGTAGAGCGGGGCCTGCAGGTTAACGGCGAGGGTGATCAGGCACAGGGCAAAGGCCAGGCGGGCGGGCATGGGGTATCCATCTAGGAAGGGGTGGGTGAAAGCACATTGAATTCATCTCCCTGCGCCAACAAGACACACATCCCCGGCATTTGTGATTAACTGTTCTCCAAAAATCAGCAAACACTTTGCCATGCACATTTCCCTGAATCGCCTCAGTCCCATCCCTCTGGTCCAGCAACTGACCGACCAGTTGCGAGCCTGGATCGAGCAACAGCGTCTGCGACCTGGTGCACGGCTGCCGTCGATTCGCACCTTGGCCAGCACCCTTGAAGTCAGCCAATCCTGTGTGATCGATGCGTACGACCGTCTGGTGGCCATCGGCTGGCTGGAGGCGCGCCACGGTACCGGCTTCTTCGTCGCCGAGCGCAAGCCCGGGCTGGCCCAGGAGGATGCCATGGCCTGGGGCGATGCCATCGATGGCAGCTGGAGGCAGTTCGGGGATGGTCACGAGACCCTGCTCAAGCTCGGTTGTGGCTGGCTGCCCACCGCCTGGCACGCCCGTGATGCCCTGGCACAGGCGATACGTCTGGTCAGCCGTGGCGACCCCGAAGACCTGTTCCGCTATTGCTCGCCGCTGGGGTTGGCCAGCCTGCGCCAGCAGTTGCACAAGCGCCTGTCGCAGCTGGATATCCCCACCGCTGCTGAACGCATTCTCACCACCCAAGGCGGCAGCCATGGCCTTGACTTGCTGGTGCGGACCCTGCTCAAACCCGGCGATACGGTGGTGGTCGAAAGCCCCGGCTACTACAACCTGTTCACCCTGCTGCGCCAGCATCAGGTGCGCATGCTGCCGTTGCCGCGCACCCCTGCAGGCCCTGATGTCCAGGCGCTCGAGCAACTGCTGGTCGAGCACCGCCCGCGTTGCCTGTTCGTCAACAGCCTTTACCAGAACCCGACCGGCACCAGTCTCAGCCCCAAGACCGCCTACCGCTTGCTGGAGCTGGCGCGTGAGCATGATCTGCGGATCATCGAGGATGACATCTACGCAGACTTCCAGGATGGCCCGGCCACGCGACTGGCGACGCTGGACAGCGAACAGCGGGTGATCTACCTGGGCAGCTTTTCCAAGACTCTGAGCAGTGCCCTGCGGGTCGGCTACATCGCCGCCGACGCCGAGCTGATCGGCCAACTGGCGCAGTTGAAGATGGTGACCGGCATCGGGACTTCACGCTTCGTCGAGCAAGTGGTCGGGCAGATGCTCGCCAACGGCAGCTATCGCAAGAGCGTGCAGCGCTTGCGGCTGCGCCTGGCCCAGCACATGGCCAAGTTGCTGGGCCAGTTGGAGGCCTTTGGTTGGGAGGTGTTCTGCGAGCCTTATGGCGGCATGTTCGTCTGGGCGCGGGTGCCGGGCCGGGATTTCGCCTGGCTCGATCACCTGGCGCTGGAGCATTCGGTGTTGCTTACCCCAGGCAGCGCTTTCGATCACCAGGGAGCCGACAGCGACTGGCTACGCATCAATGTCGCGTATGGGCAGGACATCCGTGCCCAGGCCTTCTTCGCACATGCAGGGCGACCTGCAGATAGCTGAAAACGACAGGGTCATAGCTATTTGACACCATTCTGACGTCAAGCCCTTGTGAGCCGGCCGGCACGGTTGTCACTCTTGGTATTCGGGAACACCTGAATGGGCAAGGGGGAGCGGCGATGGGGGCGACCAAGCGCGGTAGTCTGTCCAATCTGGGCATGGCACGTAAACTCGGCCTGGGCTTCGCCCTGGTGCTGCTGTTGACCCTGGCGGTGGCGGCCATCGGTGTGTACGCCCTGAACAATATCGGCCAGCGCTTCGACGGGCTGCGGCAGATGGGCGAGGTCAATACCGACCTGCTGCGTCTACGCCAGCATGAGCAAGCCTTCGCCCTGCGTTCTGACATCAAGGAGGCCGAGGCCCTGCGCGCGGGCTTGCAGACGCTGGTCGAGCGCGTGCGCAGCCTGCCGACGCTGGCGGCGAGCGAGGCAGACCTCAATGCCTATGGCCAGGCCTTCGATGCCTTCGTCGAGGCCGTGCAGGCCAAGGAGCTGGCGCTGGATACGGCTGGCTGGTCGGTGTCCAGCGTCGCCAATAACCTCGATGTGCTGCAGGCCGGGCTGGCGGACGATGGCGCCTACACCCTCAAGCAGTCCCAGGGCCAGCAGGGCAGCGAGTTTCTCGATCAGGCCGCGCAGGTGGCCCAGGTCTCGCGCCTGATGCTGCAGGCGATGGACGAGGCGCGGGTACGTCTGGAGCAGGGGCGCAAGGGCGAAGAAGTGGTGTCCGCCGGGCGCATCGCGCAGACCGTCGATGCGGCGAATCTGGTCGATCAGCTCAAGACCGCCGTCACCGATTCCGGTTACCAGAGCGTATTGGGCGAAGTGGCCGGGCATATCGCCACCTTCTCCGACAAACTCAACGAATACACTGATGAACTGGCCAAGGAGCAGGGCACCAAGACCCAGTTGCAGGCCAGCGCCGAACAGGTCACCAGCCGGGTTGACCAGGCTTATGCGGCGCAGCAGGAAGCCATGCGCCAGGAGCTGCTGCACAACGCGCTGGCCATCGCCATCGCCACGGCCCTGGCGTTGCTGGTGGGCATCGTTGCCGCCTGGTTGATCACGCGCGCCGTGGTCGGGCCGCTCAAACGGGTGATCGCCAGTGCCCAGCGCATCGCGGCTGGCGATCTGGTGGTCGAGGCGCAAGTGGCAGGTCGCGATGAGGTGGGGCAACTCACCCTGGCCATGCAGCAGATGGCGGCGGGGCTGTCAGGTATCGTCAGCGGATTGCAGCAGGGCATCGAACAACTGGCCGGCAATGCCCAGGCGCTGTCGGCGGTGACCGAGCAGACCAACCGCGAGGTCGGCAGCCAGAAGGAGGAGACCGAACAGGTCGCCACCGCGATGCAGCAGATGACTGCGACCGTGCACGATGTGGCGCGCAACGCCGAGGAGGCAGCACAAGCGGCGCAGGATGCCGATGACAAGGTCGAGTCCGGCCAGCAGGTGGTCCGCCAGAGCATGCAGCGCATCGAACAGTTGGCTGAGGCTGCGGAAACTGCCAGTGCCGGTATCGACAGCCTGAGTGCCGAGATCCACACCATCGGCGATGTACTGGAAGTGATCAAGAGCGTCGCCGAGCAGACCAATCTGCTGGCGCTCAACGCGGCGATCGAGGCCGCGCGCGCTGGTGAGCAGGGCCGTGGTTTTGCCGTGGTGGCCGACGAAGTGCGGGCCTTGGCACGGCGTACCCGGCAGTCGACGGAGGAGATCGAGCGCCTGGTAGCCAGCCTGCGCGGCAACGCCCAGCAATCGGTGGCGCAGATTCGTGGCAGTACCGAGCTGGTGCGCATGGCCGTGGCTGATGCGCTGCACACCGAAAGCGCCCTGGGTAGCATCGCCTCGGCCGTGTCGCTGATCCAGCAGATGAACCAGCAGATCGCTGCCGCAGCGGAGCAGCAAAGCTCGGTGGCCGAGGAGATCAGCCGCAGCGTCACGCAGATTCGCGGTAGTGCGGATCAGGCGGCGCTGGCGATGCAGGACAATGCGCGGTCGAGTGTGGAGTTGGCGCAGTTGGGGGATGAGTTGAAGGGGATGGTGGGGCATTTCCGCTTGGGATGAGGCTGGCCTCTTCGCGGGCAAGTCGCAGCGGCGAACCGCCGCTCCCACAGGTACGGCGCAGCCTTCAATATTGCTGGACCTCTGTAGGAGCGGGCTTGCCCGCGAAGAGGTCGGTACAGGCAACCAATAACCTTTACCCCTTGCGCGGACTCAGTATCAGCAAGGTAATCACCCCCGCCACGATCCCCCAAAACGCAGAACCGATCGAAAACAGCGTCAGCCCCGAGGCCGTCACCATGAAGGTGATCAGCGCCGCCTCACGCTCCCGCGCTTCGCTCATCGCCACGGTCAACCCGTTCATGATCGAGCCGAACAGCGCCAGCGCCGCAATCGACAGCACCAGCTCCTTTGGTAGCGCCGCGAACAGCGCCGCCAATGTTGCGCCGAACACCCCGGCGATACCATAGAAGATTCCGCACCAGACCGCCGCGGTATAGCGCTTGGCCGGGTCTTCATGGGCGTGCGGGCCGGTGCAGATCGCCGCGCTGATGGCCGCCAGGTTGACCCCGTGCGAACCGAAGGGGGCCAGCAGCAGCGAGGCGAAGCCGGTCGCCGAGATCAGCGGTGAGGCCGGCACCTGGTAGCCGTCGGCGCGCAGCACGGCAACTCCGGGCATGTTCTGCGAAGTCATCGCCACCACGAACAGCGGGATGCCGATGCTGATGGTCGCTGCCAACGAGAAGCTCGGCGTGGTCCAGACCGGTTTTGCCACCTCCAGGTTGAAGTGGCTGAAGTCCAGCAGCCCCAGGATGCCGGACAGCGTCGTGCCGACCACCAGCGCGGCCAGCACGCAATAGCGCGGCGACAGGCGCTTGACCAGCAGGTAGCTGAAGAACATGCCCAGTACCAGCAGGGTGCGATGCTGGGCGGCGACGAAGATTTCGCTGCCGATCTTGAACAGGATCCCTGCCAGCAAGGCCGACGCCAGCGACGCCGGAATACGCCGCACCAGGCGCTCGAAACTGCCGGTCAAGCCGCAGACCAGCACCAGCACGGCGCAGGTGATGTACGCGCCGATGGCTTCGCCATAGCTGACACCGCCAAGGCTGGTGATCAGCAACGCGGCGCCCGGCGTCGACCAGGCCACGGTGATCGGGGTGCGATAGCGCAGCGACAGGCCGATGCTGCACACCGCCATGCCGATCGACAGGGCCCATATCCACGAGGAAATCTGCGCGGTGGTCAACCCGGCGGCCTGGCCAGCCTGGAACATCAGCACCAGGGAACTGGTGTAGCCGGTCAGCATGGCGATGAAACCGGCGACCACCGCCGATGGGGCGCTGTCCGCCAGTGGGCGCAGACGCGTGGAAGTGGCGTCGGTCATGGGGCATTCCTTGTTCATGTAAGCAGTTTTTTCAGACTAACGCGGGCGAATCGGAAGCTTGCCATACAGCAGTCATTGCATTTAGCCGTACAGTCCCCAACTATTGGGCGCTGACCTGCAACTGCACAGGAGGGGAGGGGCGATGTACAAGGTTTATGGGGATTACCAGTCGGGCAACTGCTACAAGATCAAGTTGATGCTGAATCTTCTGGGGCGCCCCTATGAGTGGCACTCGGTCGACATTCTCAAAGGCGAGACCGAGACCCCCGAGTTCCTGGCCAGAAACCCCAATGGCAAGGTGCCGGTGCTGGAGCTCGAAGACGGTACCTGCCTGTGGGAGTCCAACGCGATCCTCAACTTCCTCGCCGACGGCAGCGAGTTCCTGCCGACCGAGCCGCGCTTGCGCACCCAGGTGCTGCAATGGCAGTTCTTCGAGCAGTACAGCCACGAGCCTTACATTGCCGTGGCGCGTTTCATCCAGTTCTACCTGGGATTGCCGGATGAGCGCCTCGAGGAGTACCGCAAGTTGCACAAGGGCGGCTACAAGGCGCTCAAGGTGATGGAGCGCCAGTTGCAGATGACGCCGTACCTGGTGGGCGAGCAGTACTCGATCGCCGATGTGGCGTTGTATGCCTACACCCACGTGGCGCAGCAGGGTGGCTTCGACCTGGCCGAGTATCCGGGGGTGAGGGCGTGGCTTGAGCGGGTTGCCAGCCATCCGCGGCATGTGCCGATGGTGGATTGATCGGCTTGGCAGCGGCGCAGTCCTTGTGACTGCGCCAGGCTCAGACCGACCCGAAGCGCTTTTCCAGATAGCCAATGATGTCCTTGGACTCATACATCCAGGTCACCTTGCCGTCCTCTTCGATACGCAGGCACGGCACCTTTACCCGGCCGCCGCCTTCCTGCAGTGCCTGGCGGTGTTGCGGGTCGTTCTTCGCATCGCGCAGTGCCACCGGCACGTTGAGGCGGTGGAGGGCGCGGCGGGTCTTGACGCAGAACGGGCAGGCATGGAACTGGTACAGCGCCAGCCCCTTGGCCTGCTGCTCGACCTGGGCCTGGGCGGCGGCGTCGCGCTTGCGCTTGGCCGGGCGGCTGATCCAGTCGCCGAACACGATGAGTTGGCCGAGGCCGACTCGCAGGGCTTTGACGATCATGGGCAACTCCTGATCTGTGGTGCACAACGGAAAATAAAAAGCCGACCCCGAGGGGTCGGCTTCGCGCAGAGTCCGATCACTTGATCAGACTGAGGAATTCACTGCGGGTGGCGGCGTTCTCGCGGAACTCGCCAAGCATCACCGAAGTGATCATGCTCGAGTTCTGTTTCTCGACGCCGCGCATCATCATGCACATGTGCTTGGCTTCGATGACCACCGCAACGCCTGCGGCGCCGGTAACCTTCTCCACGGCCTCGGCGATCTGGCGGCTGAGGTTTTCCTGGATCTGCAGGCGACGTGCGTACATGTCGACGATCCGTGCCACCTTGGACAGCCCCAGCACCTTGCCCTTGGGCAGGTAGGCCACATGGGCCTTGCCGATGAACGGCAGCATGTGGTGTTCGCACATCGAATAGAGCTCGATGTCCCGGACCAGCACCATCTCGCTGTTGTCCGAAGTGAACAGCGCACCGTTGGTGACTTCTTCCAGGGTTTGTTCATAACCGCGGCAAAGGTACTTCATGGCCTTTGCGGCCCGCTTGGGCGTGTCGAGCAGGCCCTCACGGGAGACGTCCTCGCCGATCTGGCTGAGGATCTCGGTGTAGTTCTGTTCCAGGGACATGGATCTACCTGTGGGAAAAAACGCAAAAACGAAGGTTACGGCGGCAAACGCGGCGCTGCAAGCGTGATGTCATTCGTCGCGACCGTCGAGCATGGTCCGCTTGAGCATCACGTACAAGGCGCCGGTGCCGCCATGACGGGCCTGGCAAGAGACGAAACCGAGCACCTGCGGGTGCTGGCGCAGCCAGGTGTTGACGTGGCTCTTGATCATCGGGCGCTTGCCGTCGATGCGCGCAGCCTTGCCATGGGTGACCCGCACGCAGCGCACTTCCAGCTTGGTGGCTTCGGCAATGAAGTCCCAGAGCGTTTCGCGCGCGCGTTCAACGGTCATGCCGTGCAGGTCGAGGCTGCCCTCGAAGGCGATCTGGCCGAGCTTGAGCTTGCGAATCTGGCTTTCCTGCACGCCGTCGCGGCGCCACATCAGTTCGTCTTCGGCACCAACGTCGATGACGAACTGGTCCGACATGCCATCGACCACCAGCGGCTGGTCGCTGCGCACGGTAGCGGCCTGGCGCAGGCCGGCCAGCTGCTTGCGGTCGGCCTTGGGCTTGCCGACTTCGGCGCGGTCGTGTGCGATGGGCTTGACGCCACGCACCTCGCTGCGGAAGAGGGAAAAGTCGTCGTCTTGCATGTGTGCCTCCACGTGGGCGGCGTATTCTACGCGAACGGCCCCGCCTCGTCAGCAGCGCTCCGGTCAACGCTCAATCATGCTTTTTCATCAAGTGCGGCGACAGGTTCAGCTCCCGCCCTCGGCGCAGGCGAATGCGGCTGCGCCGCCAGAAGCGCACCCCCAGGTACAGCATCAGCAACCCGATCACCGTGAGGATGGCCGACAAGGGGCGATTGGCATTGAGTTCGGCCAGGGCCTGGTAGTTGCCCAGCAGTCCGGCGAAACCGGCCATGGCCAGGAGGATGCCCAGGGTGGCGAGCAGGGCGGACAGGCCGGCAGCCAGGCGCGCGCCCCAGTTGCCCGGCTCGCGCGGGCGCAGGCGCTTGGCATCGAAACTGCCTTTGAGCTTCATTCCGTGTTCCTCTGTAGGTATCCGGAATCAGACCTGTGCTCGCCCGTCGGGTTCCGCCCGGCTGCCGGGCGGTTGTACGGTCAGATCAGGCTGGCGGTCGGGGCGACACAGGCAAAGTTGTCGGCCATCACGGCCATCTCGCACTGGTGGATCTGCGCGGCCGGAATGACCGTATCCTTGAACGCCAGGTCACGGGTGGCCGAGGCGTCTTCCACCAGGGTGCAGCGATAACCATAGTCCTTGGCACGGCGCACCGTGGTGCTGACGCTGGAGTGGCTCATGAAACCGCAGACGATCAGGTCCAGGTGGCCGAGCTGCTGCAGCGTCTCGTGCAGCTTGGTGTTCTTGAAAGCGTTGGGCATGCGCTTCTCGATGACGATTTCGTCGCCTTGCGGCTCGAGGCCCGGAATGAATTCGCCGGCCGGCCCCTGCGGGTCGAAGCGGCCACCGACGGTGCCGAGGTGGCGGACATGGATGATCGGGCGGCCGGCCTTGCGGGCAGCCTCGAGCAACTTGGCAATGTTCGCCACGGCCTCGTCCATGCCCGACAGCGCCAGTGGACCGCTCAGGTACTCCTTTTGCGCGTCGATGACGATCAGGCTGGCTTGGCTCAGCCTGGCCGGCGGGTAATCGCGGCCGGTGAGGCGGAACATCGTGGTTGGAACGGACATCAAGGGCTCCTTGGAAGGGCTTTTATCCCTCTATTCTCCCTTGCCTCGGCGCCAATGTGAATGGTTGACAACGCAGGCGGCATGGTTACTGGCCTGTGGCTATCCGAACGGGAACCGGTGGAACATTTCAGCCGGGGGGCTGTTAGACTTTCGCACAGTCTGAAAAGGAGTACTCCGTGATCACATCCCGCCTGCGCACCCTGCGCGACCACATCCGCTGGGCGGTCAGCCGCTTCCATGAGCACGAGCTGTTCTTCGGTCATGGCGCCGACAACGCCTGGGACGAGGCCCGCCTCTTGGTGCTCGGTGCCGTGCATTTGCCCTGGGAGGTGGCCGACAGCTACCTGGACTGCCAGTTGGAGGATGACGAACGGGTGCGTCTGCAGCACTTGCTCAAGCGACGTATCGAGGAGCGGGTACCGACCGCCTACCTGCTGGGCGAGGCGTGGTTCTGCGGGATGTCGTTCATCGTCGACGAGCGGGTACTGATACCACGTTCCCCGATCGGCGAACTGATCGAGAAGCGCTTCGAGCCGTGGCTGGCCAGCGAGCCGGCGCGGATCCTCGACCTGTGCACCGGCTCCGGCTGCATCGGAATCGTTGCCGCCGATGTGTTCCAGGAGGCCGAAGTGGTACTGGCCGACCTGTCCTTCGACGCGCTCGAAGTGGCCAATCAGAATATCGAGCGCCACGGCCTCGACCAGCGTGTATTCACCGTGCAGGGCGATGGTTTTGCCGGGCTCCCGGGCCAGCGTTTCGACCTGATCCTGTCCAATCCGCCCTATGTCGACGCCGAGGATTTCGCCGACATGCCCACCGAGTACCACCACGAGCCCGAGCTTGGCCTGGCCTGCGGCAACGACGGTCTGGACCTGGTGCGACGCATGCTTGCCGAGGCCGCTGATCACCTGACCGAGAAGGGCTTGTTGATTGTCGAGGTGGGCAACAGCCAGGTCCATGTCGAAGCCCTCTACCCGGAGGTGGACTTCGCCTGGCTGGACTTCGAGCGCGGTGGCCACGGCGTGTTCATGCTGACGGCGCAGCAATGCCGGGACCACCAGGAGTTGTTTGCTTCGCGGGTATGAGGCTTCGGTCGCGGGGGGCATGCCCCCCGCGATCGGGCGTCAGCGAGTGGCAATCCAGATCAGCAGGCCGGCCTGGAACACCGCAAAGGCGACCAGGCAGGTGATGGTGAAGCGCAGGCCGCTGTCCTCGCGGCGGTACTTGGCCACACGCTCGTCGCGCTCGCGCAGTTGCGCTTCCTTCTCCTGCAGTTTCTGCTCTGCCTGTTGCAGCATGGTCGCCGCTTCGAGCATGTCGACGCGCTGCACCTTCTCGTTGCTCCAGGCGCTCTTGAGCTGGCCGACCGCCGTTTCGACGGTTCGGGCCTTGAGCATCTGGCCGTCGGCATACTCCACCTCCAGCCCTACGCTGCGCAGCACGTGGTCGCGACGCAGGCGCGAGTCTTCGTTGAGGGCATCCTTGCTGGGCAGGGCCATGCCCTCGACCTGGTAGTGCGACCATTTGCGCTGCAGCCATTGCACGGCCTGCGCCAGCACGTAGCGGCCAAGGCCGCGGTTGAGTGGCTCCAGTTGCAGGCCGGCGTCGTCGCCGATGCGCACGACACGCTGTTCATGGTCGACCCGCACATCGAGGCGGTTCTGCTCCTTGCGTACCTTCTGGCCTGGCAGCAGGATTTCCATGCGCAGCAGGCTGTTGGCCTTGTCGTGGCGCTCGGCATAGCCGAACTGCACGAAACGCAGCGGTCGCGCGCCGCTGTTGCGGTCGGTGGGCAGCGGCGCCAGGCGCAGCAATTGAAAGTGCTCAGCGGCCAGGTCCGCCCAGGGCAGCGGCGCGCTCTCCGGTGGTTGTTCTTCGATCGCCTCGGCGGCGGGTGCATCGGTCATCAGGGCAATCCTCAAGTGCACGGGCCGGGTGATGCCGTGCTTGTGCGCGCAACGCTTGCTGCACGATAAGGCTCTTTGGCATCACCGCCTCTTGCCATGCATTATCGGCAGCACCGGGCAAGACCTGAGGGGTAAAAGTGTCAGGCGGACTGCAAGCGGTGGATGAAGGCGACGATCCGCTCGCCCAGCTCGTGGGCCAGGGGCAGGTCAGGATTGCTGTAACTGTCGCGCTGCTCGCTCATCGCTCGCGGGCTGATGCGCAGCATATGGTTCATGCCATCGATCAGCACCAGCTCGGCGTCCGGTTTGGCGGCTTTCAGGCGCTCGGCGTCGCCGACCTCGACCTGCACGTCGTTGCGGCCCTGGACGATCAGAGCGGGTACCTGCAAGCGCGAGAAAGCCTTGGCCGGGTCCTGGCGGAACAGTGAGATCAGGTAGGGCTGCACCGTCGGTCGAAACACCTCGCGCAAGGGCGTGGGCACATCCAGGCTGGTCTGGCCGGCCTGCAGGCGGTCGAGCAGGCTGTTGCCGCGGGCCAGTTGCGCCGGCGACAGGCGCTGGGCCAGTTGTTCACGCAGCACATCGGCAATGGGGCGGCCGCTGCCGGCCAGCGTGATCACCGCGCTGGCGCCGGCTTGATTGGCGGCGAGGCTGGCTATCAGCGCGCCTTCGCTGTGGCCGATCAGGATCACCGGACCGAAGCGTGGATCGGCTTGCAGCTTGTGCGCCCATGCCACGACATCGGCGACATAACCTTCGACGCTCAGGTCGCGTTCGTCGGGCGCCGCCGGCTGGCTGGCGGCGACCCCGCGCTTATCGTAGCGCACGCTGGCGATGTGCTCGTTGGCGAGCAGTTGGGCCAGGCGCTTGAGGTTGTCGATGCGCCCGGATGCCGGGTTGTTGCCGTCGCGGTCGGTGGGCCCGGAGCCGGCGATGATCAGCGCCACCGGCGGCGGTGTGTCCTGCAGCGGCAACAGCAGGCTGCCGTGCAGCACGCCATGGCCGGTGTCGAGGTCGATGGGATGCTTGAGCACGGTAGGGGCGGCGGCCTGGGCCAGGCTTGTGAACAACAGCAGGAGCAGGGCGACGATGCGCATCTTCGGATACTGCATGGGGAGATGTTGGATTTGACCTGGGGTGCGAACGAAGGTTCTCGCGATTTTTTTCGCAAAGCTGCGGCTTTCCGTATACTGGCGGCCTCTTTCAAGTTCAGGCTGATTTTCGCGGAGCGTCCATGTCCGGCAATACCTACGGCAAGCTGTTCACCGTCACCACCGCAGGCGAAAGCCATGGCCCCGCGCTGGTCGCCATCGTCGACGGCTGCCCGCCGGGCCTGGAGATCTCGCTGGCCGACCTGCAGCACGACCTGGATCGTCGCAAGCCCGGTACCAGTCGGCACACCACCCAGCGTCAGGAAGCCGACGAAGTCGAAATCCTCTCCGGGGTGTTCGAAGGTCGTACCACCGGTTGCTCGATTGGCCTGTTGATCCGCAACACCGACCAGAAGTCCAAGGACTACTCGGCGATCAAGGACCTGTTCCGCCCGGCCCACGCCGACTACACCTACCACCACAAGTACGGCATCCGTGATTACCGCGGCGGTGGCCGCAGCTCGGCCCGTGAAACCGCCATGCGCGTGGCGGCTGGTGCCATCGCCAAGAAGTTCCTGGCCACCCAGGGCATTCGCGTGCGCGGCTACATGAGCCAGTTGGGCCCGATCGAAATCCCCTTCAAGACCTGGGACAGCGTCGAGCAGAATGCCTTCTTCAGCCCCGACCCGGACAAAGTCCCTGAGCTTGAGGCCTACATGGATCAACTGCGCCGTGACCAGGATTCGGTCGGCGCGAAGATCACCGTGGTCGCCGAGGGCGTGATGCCGGGCCTGGGCGAGCCGATCTTCGACCGCCTCGACGCCGAACTGGCCCACGCGCTGATGAGCATCAACGCGGTCAAGGGCGTGGAGATCGGTGCCGGATTCGCCAGCATCGCCCAGCGCGGCAGCGAGCACCGCGACGAGCTCACGCCAGAAGGCTTCCTCAGCAATAACGCCGGCGGCATTCTCGGGGGTATTTCGTCGGGTCAGCCGATCGTTGCCCACCTGGCACTCAAGCCAACCTCGAGCATCACCGTGCCGGGTCGCTCGATCGACGTCAATGGGGACCCGGTCGACGTCATCACCAAGGGGCGCCATGACCCGTGCGTGGGCATTCGCGCCACGCCGATCGCCGAGGCGATGATGGCCATCGTGCTGATGGACCACCTGCTGCGCCACCGTGCGCAGAATGCCGAGGTGAAGGTCAACACCCCGGTGCTGGGCCAGCTCTGATCTAGCCAGGCCCGGCCTCTTCGCGGAGCATTCCCCGCGAAGAGGCCGGTACAGGTCCCCACAAGGCCGATCCATGCAGCCCATCCCTTACTGGCGTCTGTCCAGCTTCTACCTCTGCTACTTCGCCTTGCTCGGTGCCACTGCACCCTTCCTGGCCCTGTACTTCGACCACCTCGGCTTTTCCCCGGCACGCATCGGCGAGTTGGTGGCGATCCCCATGCTCATGCGCTGCATCGCCCCCAACCTGTGGGGCTGGCTGGGTGACCGCAGCGGTCGGCGCCTGCTGATCGTGCGCCTGGGGGCCCTGTGTACGCTGGCGACCTTTTCCCTGATCTTCTTTGCCAAGAGCTACGCCTGGCTGGCGCTGGTCATGGCCCTGCACGCGTTCTTCTGGCATGCGGTGCTGCCGCAGTTCGAAGTGATCACTCTGGCGCATCTGCATGGACAGACCTCGCGCTACAGCCAGGTCCGGCTATGGGGCTCGATCGGTTTCATCCTCACCGTGGTCGGGTTGGGGCGGTTGTTCGAATGGTTGAGCCTGGACATCTACCCGCTGGCGATGGTCAGCATCATGGCTGGCATCGTCATCGCCAGCCTGTGGGTGCCCAATGCCCAACCGGTCGAGCACGCCGAACGGCGCGGGGCAGAGGGCTTTCTCAAGCAACTGGCGGCTCCGGGCGTGCTGGCGTTCTATATCTGCGTGGCGCTGATGCAGCTCAGCCACGGCCCGTACTACACCTTCCTCACCTTGCACCTGGAACACCTGGGCTACAGCCGCGGCGCCATTGGCCTGCTGTGGGCGCTAGGGGTGGTCGCCGAGGTGCTGATGTTCATGCTGATGAGCCGGATCTTTGCGCGCTTCCCGGTGCGCAGCGTGTTGCTGGCGAGCTTCTTGCTGGCCTCGTTGCGCTGGCTGCTGCTGGGCAGCCTTGCCGATATTCCGGCGGTGCTGATCCTTGCCCAGCTGCTGCACGCAGCCACCTTCGGCTGCTTCCACGCGGCCTCCATCGCCTTCGTCCAGTCCAGCTTTGGCGCTCGCCAGCAGGGGCAGGGCCAGGCGCTGTATGCGGCGCTGTCCGGCACCGGTGGCGCGCTGGGTGCGCTTTATTCGGGCTACAGCTGGAAACTGCTCGGCCCGCAGTTCACCTTTGGTATGGCCAGCGTCGCAGCGCTGGCTGCAGCCGTTATCATTGCCCTTCGTTCGCAACAGACCAGGAACAGCCCCTGATGAGCATTCTCAGCGTTTTTCATTCCAGCAGCCCGCAGCTGGCGAACAAGGTGCTGACCCACCATGAAGACATTGCCGCCACCCTGGCCGAGCAGGGTGTGCAATTTGCACGGCACGACCACGGCCTGCGCATTCGCCCTGGCAGCGCCGAGGCCCAGGTGCGCGAAGAGGCCGGTGGTCTGATCGACATGCTGATGACCACGCACGGTTGCCAGACCCTGACGCTGCTGAACCGAGACGGCGATCAGCCGACCGAGGTCGATCTGCGTGATGAGCACGTGCATGACGCCGTCGAGGTATTCGCGATGGTGAGCGGGCGAGGCCAAGTCAGCCTGCGTCTGGGTGAGCAGGTATTTGCGCTACTGTGCGAGAAAGGCGATGTGCTGGTAGTGCCTGCGCAGACTCGACGCTGGATCGATCTGGGTGATACACCGTTCTGCCTGGCCTTGCGCTTGTTTGGCAACGAGCAGGGCATCCGCATGACCGGCGACGAGCAGGCACGACAGTTTGCAGGGATGAGCGAGCTGTAATAGATCGCGGGGCAATCCTCTTCCCACAGAATCCCTTCGTGGAAGGAGGATTGCCCCGCGAAACGGGCGGCACTGTCAACGATAGGTCGGCAGGGCGAAACGTTGCTGGCTTTGCAGCATGGAGATAACAGGCAGTTCGCTGGCTTGCTCGGCCAGGTCGCGGCGAATGGCACTGATGGCCCAGGACAGTTGCTCGGCGCTGTGCAGTTGCGCATAGGAAAGCACACGACGAGTCACGGTGCCGTCGGCGGCGCGCAGGGTCAGCAGGATGCCGCCGTCCGGACGGGACTTGGTGTCGACCTGATAGGCTGGGAAGACCGAAACGAATTTTTCCTGGATGAGGTCCATATCAACTCCTGACGTGTAGGTTGGCAGACGTGAGTTGATGGTTGCAGTGACCGTGCCAGGCTTTTAGATAAAATAATTTCCTTTAAAAACAATAAGTTAGGTTGTTTTTTTGGAATTGATTGCCGTGCATTGTGCATGGTCGTGCATTTTGCACAGTGCATTTTGCAAGGTCATAGAGCCTGCCTCTTGGTCCCATAGAATCTGAACCTTTGCTGCCCGGCGATGGCCTGACACAAAATTGGTCCAACACACTTGCCAGGAGGTTCCAGATGTCCGACCAACAGCCCACCGCGATGACCGAAGAAGAATCCGCCGCCTTCGCTGAAGAAGTATTCGAGCGCGCCCGCCGAGGCGATGCCGCCATGCTCGAGCGCCTGCTTGACGGTGGCTTGCCGGCTAACCTGCGCAATCACAAGGGCGACACCTTGCTGATGCTGGCGAGCTATCACGGTCATCATGAGGCGGTGAAGGTGCTGCTGGCCCATGGCGCGGACCCCTTGATCGCCAACGACAATGGCCAATTACCGATTGCTGGTGCTGCCTTCAAGGGCGACCTGGCGATGATCCGGCTGTTCATCGAGCACGGTGTGCCGGTGGACGCGGCAGCCGTCGATGGCCGCACGGCATTGATGCTGGCAGCGATGTTCAACCGCAGCGAAATCCTCGACTATCTCCTGGCCCAGGGCGCCGACCCGACCCGCCAGGATGCGCGTGGCGCTACCGCGCTGGTCGCGGCGCAGACCATGGGTGCCAGCGAAGCAGCCGCTCGCCTGCAAGCGCTGGTCGGCTGACACCTCGGGGGGTATCCTTGGCGCCTTTTTCGCCATTCGCCAAGCAGGGCCCCCCATGAAGAACCAGTTGCTCGAATTCATCAGCCTCATCGGCGCCGGTTGCCTGCGCGAGGCGGACATCGAGCGTATCGCCGACGAGGCCGCCCAGGCCTACGCCGACCCTGCCGCTTTTCTTGCGGCCAATCCCGACATCAACTACGACGACAGTTTCCCGATCCCGCTGGGCGAATGGGTGGTGCTCGGCAGTCTGCCGGACACCGTGGTGTTCCAGGCCGACAGCTACCAGGACCTGTTTCAGGCGATCAGCGATTCGTTCGACAAGAGCGTGCCCTTCACCCTCAAGCCCAAGCAGTTGGCACGTACCGAGCCGCTGACCGCGCTCAACCGCATCCAGGTGCAGATGGGTGCACTGAACAAGGAAGCGGGCGGCTATGTGCTGCTGAACTTCAGCCAGTTGCTCGATGACGAGCTGCAGATGGTGATGGTCGGTCAGCAGGACCTGGCGCGCGTGCTGGAACTGGGCAGCGAGCTGGGCATCAAGGTGAAGCCGGCGTTGGAGGCCTTGAAGGTCGCGGTGCACGTCTGACGCGGCGATTGCCTGTTGCAGGGGCGGCGAGCGCCGCCCTCATGGGGTTCCCGCAGATCAGCCCAGCGCAGTATCCAAAAACATCATCACCGCAAAGCCGCCCATCAGGCCCAGCGTTGCCGAGGTCTGGTGGCCGTTGCGGTGAGTTTCCGGAATCACCTCGTGCGACACCACGAAGATCATCGCGCCCGCTGCCAGGCCCATGCTGATCGGGTAGGCGAGGGCGAAGCCAGTAGAGATGCCCAGGCCGATCACTGCCCCCAGCGGCTCCATCAGGCCAGAGCCGATCGCCACCAGCGCGGCCTTGAAATTCGACAATCCTGTGGCGCGCAGGGCCATGGCCACGGCCAGGCCTTCGGGAATGTCCTGGATTGCGATGGCGCTGGTCAGCGGCAGGCCGATGCTCATGTCACCGTTGGTGAAACTCACGCCGATGGCCATGCCCTCGGGCAGGTTGTGCAGGGTAATGGCGAGCACGAACAGCCACACCCGGCTGATTCGTTCGGCGTCGGGCCCACAAGGGCCTGTGCTCTCGTGCTCGTGTGGGGTGAATCGGTCCAGGCCGAGCATCAGCAACACCCCCAGCCCCATACCCAGCACGACGACGCCCGCAGCGGCGGGGCCGTTGCCGGTGATTTCCCGTGCCGCATCCAGACCCGGCAGGATCAGCGAGAACGAACTGGCGGCGAGCATCATGCCGGCAGCAAAACCCAGCATCACATCCTGGCTGCGAGCACTGACATCGCGCAGCACAACGGCCAGCACCGCGCCCAAGGCCGTGGCGCCAAAGCCCGAAAGCCCGCCCAGCGCCGCCAGGTGCAGGTTCTGTGAGTGATCGCCGTTGACTGCATTCCACAGGCTGGCCAGCAGCAGGAGTACGATCGCCAGCAGGCTCAGCCCAAGGCCTGCACTGAGCCAGGGGGTACTCAGCGCTTGCTGGCGCCAGGCATCGATGAGAGAAGGGGTGTCGGCGCTGTGGCTGTGGGCGGGTGGCATGGGAACCTCGGAAGCGATGGATGACAGCAGTCTATCCAGTGACCTGCGAGCCCGGCCAAGGATTCCCTTCTATCGCGCCGATAGCAGGCTATGCTCAGCCACAGGAACGTTCACGCAGGAGTTGCAGCATGGGTTCTACCTTCAACAGCCTGGTCGGGCTGGTCATTCTGGCCCTGGATATCTGGGCGATCATCAACGTGCTGAAAAGCGGCAGCGAGACAGGGATCAAGATCCTGTGGATTCTGCTCATCCTGCTGTTGCCGGTGCTGGGCCTGATCATCTGGGCAATTGCCGGTCCGCGGGGCAACGTGCGCCTCTGACCGTTCATCGTGACAAAATTTTCACACGGCATTAACCAAACTCCGCGCCGCACATTTAATGTATGGGCCCTTGCCGGCGATTGTCCGGCACAGGACTGCGAGGCTGCGTCCAGCGCCTTTCCCAACCCCGAAATCCTAGGATCTTCCCATTCATGGCTAACACGGATGCCTTGAAGCAACGGGCCGCGTCGGCACCGTTCTCGCCGACCCTCAAATCGCACCTCGCCTACACCTTGCTCAGCGGATTGCTGATCATGCTGATGCTCAGCCTGGTGCGCCTGGCGCTGCTGATCTACAACAGCGACATGATCGGTGACACCCCGTACTCCACGGTGGCCGAAGGCTTCCTCAACGGCCTGCGCTTCGACCTGCGGGTGGTGGTGTACCTGAGCATTCCGCTACTGCTGGCCCTTAACAGCCCCTGGGCCATGGCGCGGCGCGGCTTCTTCCGTTTCTGGTTGACCGTCAGCTCCAGCGTCGTGATGTTCCTTGGCCTGATGGAACTGGATTTCTACCGTGAATTTCACCAGCGCCTGAACGGCCTGGTCTTCCAGTACATCCAGGAAGACCCCAAGACCGTCATGAGCATGCTCTGGTACGGTTTCCCGGTGGTTCGCTACCTGCTGGCGTGGCTGTTCGGCACCTGGCTGCTGAGCCTGCTGTTCAAGGGCATCGACCGTTTGACTCGCGGTGGCCATGGCAGCGGGCAGATCGTCGCTCAGCGCCGTGTCGCACCCTGGTACGGCCGCCTGGCGGTGTTCATGGTCATCCTGCTGGTAGCAGTGGTCGCCGCCCGTGGCACCCTGCGCCAGGGCCCACCCATGCGCTGGGGTGACGCCTTCACCACCGACTCCAACTTCGTCAACCAGCTGGGCCTGAACGGCACCTTGACGCTGATCGACGCTGCCAAGAGCCGTTTCGGCGAAGACCGTGCGAATATCTGGAAACCGGTGCTGGAAACCGGAGTCGCCCAACAAAGCGTGCGTGACCTGCTGCTGACCCCCAACGACACGCTGGTCGATGCCGACCAGGCGGCCATCCGTCGCGACTTCGTGCCGCCGGCCGGCAACACCCTGCCGATCAAGAACGTGGTGGTGATCCTCATGGAGAGCTTCGCCGGTCACTCGGTGGGCGCCCTGGGCAGTCCGAACAACATCACCCCGTACTTCGACAAGCTGGCCAAGGAAGGGCTGTTGTTCGATCGCTTCTTCTCCAACGGCACCCACACTCACCAGGGCATGTTCGCCACCATGGCGTGCTTCCCCAACCTGCCGGGCTTCGAGTACCTGATGCAGACTCCCGAGGGCGGGCACAAGCTCTCGGGCCTGCCGGCGCTGCTCAGCGCCCGTGACTACGACGATGTCTACGTCTACAACGGCGACTTCGCCTGGGACAACCAGTCCGGGTTCTTCGGCAACCAGGGCATGACCACCTTCATCGGCCGCAACGACTTCGTCAATCCGGTGTTCTCCGACCCGACCTGGGGCGTTTCGGACCAGGACATGTTCGACCGTGCCAACCAGGAGCTGGCCCACAACTACGGCAAGAAACCGTTCTACGCCTTGCTGCAGACACTCTCCAACCACACCCCCTACGCCTTGCCCAAGGACCTGCCGGTGGAGAAGGTCACAGGGCAGGGCCGCCTGGACGAGCACCTGACCGCGATGCGCTACTCCGACTGGGCGTTAGGCCAGTTCTTCGAGAAGGCGCGCAAGGAGCCCTACTTCAAGGAGACCCTGTTCGTGATCGTCGGCGACCATGGTTTTGGCAACCACCAGCAGGTCACCGAGCTGGACCTGGGTCGTTTCAACGTGCCGCTGCTGCTTATCGCACCGGGTATCCAGGACAAGTTCGGTGCGGTCAACCACACCGTCGGCACCCAGGTCGATATCGTGCCGACCATCATGGGCCGCCTGGGTGGCGACACCCGTCACCAGTGCTGGGGCCGTGATCTGCTGAACCTGCCTGCCGGTGACCAGGGCGTGGGCATGATCAAGCCATCGGGCAGCGAGCAGATCGTTGGCCTGGTGCAGGGTGATCACATCCTCATCGAGTCCAAGGACATGACGCCGCGGATGTATCGCTACCAGCTGGGGCGTGAGTTCAAGGCCGAGTTGATCGAGAGCCCGGATCAGCCTGAGATGCTCAAGAAGCTCGAGGCCTATATCCAGACCGCGACCAAGAGCCTGCTGGACAACACCGCCGGTGTGGTTCACGGCAAGCCTGAGTAACGCTTGCCTGTATGAAAAGCCCGCCGATGATGGCGGGCTTTTTCATTTGCGGCATCTGTCATCGCTTGCTGAAGAAATCTTCATCTCCATCCCTCAGCCACTCTGAACATCAGCCTTTGTGTATGGTCAGCTAAGTACGGATATCGCTCACCGTTGTGCTTCCAAGAGGGTCGATCAATGAAAGAGTGGGAAATCATCTTTGCTGATCAGAAAGGTGTAACGCAGTCCCTGCTGCTCAAAAGCGAGCATCTGCCCAGTGAAGAGGATGCGGCGCGGGCCATCCGCTCCAAGCTGTTTCCGCTCATGGATGAACTGGACCTTAACGATTTCCAAGACCGAAAACCGTCCCCTACCGCGCTGTGGCTCAAGGAGCAGAACGGCGTGATCATCACCACCATCCACGAAGCGCCCTGAACGGGGCACCTGGCAAGGTGCCGTCATCCGCACTACGCTGGACAGAGGCGTCGGTCTTCTGCGGGTCTACGCCGTTTTCATTCGCGTCTTGCATCAGCTCGAACTGCCAGGCCCCTTGCGGGCTGCCGGCAGGTGCGTAGTGCACGGAAAGTCTATCCCTTGGGTTTTTCAGGAGGACGTTTCATGAGCAGCCAGAACGAAGACATCAGCAGCAGCGTGCTTCGCCAGATGAAAGCGGGTGGTTTCGATTTCACCCAGATCCATCCCATCGAGTTCTATGCCACTTTTCCAGACGAAGTCGGGGCACGCCGGGCCGCGGGGCAATTCCGCGGAGAGTCGATCAATGCCCAGGTACACGAGCGCGATGACGGCGCCTGGCACCTGGAACTGAGCAAGGTCATGTACGCCACCTACCGAGGGATCGGGGCTTTCGAGGAGGCCTTCGAGGCGGTGATTTCGCCGCTGGGAGGCGAGGTCGAGGGTTGGGGCGTCAAACAGGAAAGACTCATCGCCTGACGCGTTCGGGGCTGCGCTGCGGCCCCGCGCATTCTTCTCAAGGTCGCCGCTTGGCCATGTGCCCGAGGTAGGCGATCAGCGCATCGAGCTCCTGCTCGCTCAACACATCCTTCGAGAACCCCGGCATGCGTGCCTGCGGCCACTGCCTGAGGCTCTGCGGGTCGCGAATGTACAGGCGCAGGTAACTCGGCTGGAAGTACTCGGTGGGGTTGTGCGGCAGGTTCAGGTCCGGCCCGAACTGGGCATCCCCCGCGCCATTGAGGCGATGACAGGCCAGGCAGTTCTGCTGGAACAATGCAAAACCCTGGCGTACCGGGTCTTGCGCGGGAAGCTCGGGCGCAGGCAGCAGGGCAGGAAAGCGCTCGGCGACCGGCGCCAGGCGACGGATGCTGGCGATCTGGTAGGGCCATTGTTCGGGGCGTATGCCGCTTGCCTGCGGGTCGGTCCAGACCAGGTAGAACGGGCCGGCGCCGGGCTTGTCCTCGGCCAGCGCTGGCCATGGCTGGCGCGGATCTTCCACGGCCAACCACGCCCGTGCCGGGCCTTCCTGCAGCAGCGGCGCAGCGGGCATCTCCGCGGCAAAGCCATCCAGTGCCACCGCTTGCAGGTGATCGCCGGGCTTCACCCCTTCGAGCAGGGTCGCCAGCGGCACCGCACGGTAATGCATGGGGCGTTTGTAGGCCACGTCCTGGGGGATGTCGATCGCACGCGCCTGCGGGTGCTCGAGCAATTGCTCGGACTGCCATTGGCGTTGACCGTTGCCCAGCTCCAGTGTCAATTGCGCAGCCGCCAGTGGCAGACTGACCAACAGCAACAGCAAACTCAGGCAATGGCGCATGAGCGATCTCCAACCCGGACAGGTCGGCAGATTACCCTTGCGCAGCGTGCGAATGCCACCGCTGCCTTCAGCCGAACAAGCGTGTCAGGTTCGGCAGGATCAGCAGCAACGTGGTGGCGAAGAGTATGAGTCCGGCTTGGCGTACTTTCGATTGTCTGAACATGGCGGACCGCCTTCTTGTTGTTATTCCTGAATAGCCTTTGGCTTCCTTGTCTTGCGTCGGGTCGATCACTGTGGCGTATGAAACGCAGGCCTTGCGTGCCTCTTGCGTGAATGTCTACCCCAACAGTAGGGCGAACACCGGCCTTGTTTGAGAACCCTTTGTTCTAAGCGTGTTTACAGGCATTTCCGAACGTTATGAGGCCAATGGCCATTTAGCTGGCATGCTCTGACTAGACACATCGAGGATGCTGTACGGGCAGGGTCTGCCAGGTGACCGTTCGTCAGTGCACACCTCTTGCTTGTACGTGTCTTTCGCGTCAGTCTCTACATCAGATTCCATCACATGTCGTTCAGGACTATCCCTATGTCGTTACGCATCTGCATCCTTGAAACCGATGTCCTGCGACCGGAGTTGACCGCGCAGTATCGGGGCTACGGAAGGATGTTCGAGCAGCTGTTCTCGCGTCAGCCGATCGCCGCCGAGTTTCGCGTCTTCAACGTGATGAACGGCGAGTATCCGCCCGAAGGTGAAACCTTCGATGCCTACCTTGTGACCGGCAGCAAGGCCGACTCGTTCGGTACCGATCCCTGGATCCAGACACTCAAGGCCTACCTGCTCAAGCTTTATGAGCGGGGCGAGAAGCTGCTGGGGGTTTGTTTTGGTCACCAGGTGCTGGCGCTGGTGCTGGGCGGCAAGGCTGAGCGCGCCGATCGCGGCTGGGGGCTGGGTATCCACCGCTACAGCCTGGCGGCCCACGCGCCATGGATGGACCCTGAGGTGACCGAACTGACCCTGCTGATCAGCCATCAGGACCAGGTGACCGCGTTGCCTGAAGGCGCAACCCTGATCGCCTCCAGCGATTTCTGCCCGAATGCGGCCTATCACGTGGGTGACCAGGTGCTGTGCTTCCAGGGGCATCCGGAGTTTGTCCACGACTATTCCCGTGCGCTGCTCGATGCGCGCCAGGACGTTCTGGGGGATGAGGTGTATCACAAGGCCGTGGCGAGCCTGGCCGCCGAGCACCAGGGCGATCTGGTGGGCGAGTGGATGCTGCGGTTCGTCCAGCAACCGCGCAAGGGCAGGCAGAGCGCGGCCTGAGCCTGCCACTGCGGCGTTCTTTTCGCGGGCTTGTATGGCGCCGCCGCGAAAAGAACGACTCGCTAGCTAGCCCGTCACAACCATCCCGAGCGCTTGAAGCTCGCATACAGCCCCGCACATCCCGCCCCGATCACGCCCAGCACCGCAAAGTACCCGTAGTGCCAGCCCAGCTCCGGCATGTTCTGGAAGTTCATTCCGTAGATCCCGGCAATGGCCGTGGGGAAGGCGAGTATCGCCGCCCACGCAGCGAACTTGCGCTGCACGATGCTCTGGCGTGACGACTCCAGCAGCATGCCGATCTCGATGGTCTGGCTGGCGATGTCGCGTATGCCGACAAGGTCCTCCATCTGCCGCGTGACGTGGATCTGCACGTCGCGAAAGTACGGGCGCATGTTCTTGTCGATGAAAGGAAAGCTCAGGCGCTGCAGCTCTTCGCCGATCTCCACCATCGGCGCCACGTAGCGGCGCAGGCGCAGGATGTCGCGACGCAAGCTGTGCAGGCGGCGGATGTCCTGTTCTTGCAGCGAGCCGCTGAGCACGCTTTGCTCCAGCTCCTCGATCTCGCCATGGATCGCCTCGCTGACGGGCTGGTAGTTTTCGGTGACGAAGTCGAGCAGGGCGTAGAGCACGAAGTCCTCGCCGTGCTCGAGCAGCAGCGGCCGCGCTTCACAGCGCTGACGTACCAGGGCGTAGGATTTCGAATGGCCGTTGCGGCAGGTGATGATGTAGCCGTTGCCCGCAAAGATGTGGGTCTCGATGAATTCCAGCTTGCCCTCATGGCGCACCGGCGAATAGGTGACGATGAACAGCGCGTCGCCGAAGGTTTCGAGCTTGGGGCGGCTGTGCTTCTCCAGCGCGTCCTCGATGGCCAGTTCGTGCAGGCCGAACTGGCGCTGCAGGTTGGCCAGCTCCTGGGCGTTGGGCTCCTCCAGGCCTATCCAGACGAAGTGCCCAGGCTTGCGTGCCCATTCACTGCCTTCGTCGAGGCTGATGTTGGTGACCTTTCTCCCGGCGCTGTACACCGCCGCTGCGACGACTCGACCCATGGTTGCCTGCTTCTTCGGTTGGACACCCCGACAGCTTGGGCCGTGCTGCGGCGTAGAGCAAGCTGGCGGCTCAGGCCTGCGGCAACTCCCGCTCCATACGATCGATGCACTGCTGCATCTGCAGTCGGCATTGCTCCATCAGCGCTGGCACGTCCTGCTGCCCCAGGCCATGGGTGGCGATCGGTGGCAAGGAGCGGACGATCACCGTGCGCTGTCGCCAACTGTTGAGGCTCAGGCGCTTGGCGTAGCGGCTGACGCATACCGGCACGATCGGCACGCCGGCCTCGACCGCCATGTGGAACGCGCCTTTCTTGAACGCCAGCAGGTGTTCAGCCGGGTTGCGCGTGCCTTCGGGGAAGATCCAGATCGAGGTGTCGTCGCGCAGGATCCGCGTGGTCAGTCGCATCGCCTTGCGCGCCTGGTAGGCATTCTTGCGGTCCACCAGTACGTTGCCGCCGAGCCAGAACAATTGGCCAAACAACGGAATCCAGCCCAGGCTCTTCTTGCCGATGGCGACCGTACGCCGTGGAACCACCTGGCCAAGGATGAACAGGTCGTAGTTGGATTGATGATTGGCGACGATCACGCAGCCGGGCGGCTGGTCCCACAACGGGCCGACTTCAGCCTTGACCCGGATGCGCATGAGCCAGGCTGCTGGCACGCTGTAGAGGCGGGCGAACAGGCGGCTGTTGTCGGGGTTGAAGGGGCGGCACAGGCCGATGACCAGGCCGACGGCGCCGACCAGCAGGAAGTGCAGCGCCAGAAGGAGCATGCGAAGCATATAGAGCATGATACGGCTCACACCAGACAGTCGCGGCGCAGTGTACGACCGTGCACTGGTCAGGGCAAACCGGCGAACAGAGACCGGTCGCGTCCTGGCTTTGCTGGAGCGGCACGCGGCAGCTCCAGCAAGCCTGGTTTCAGCCCATGTGGCCCTTGTCGGCCTCGATTGCCTTGTCGAGCGTTTCCAGCAGCGCCTTGCGCACTTTGCGCTTGGTGTTCTTGTGCGCCAGCATGTTCAGTTTCTTCAGTTCCCGCGCCGCGCTCAGCGCCGTTTCCTGGAGTTGCTCGGCGGGTACTACCTTGTCGAGGAACCCGGCCACCACTGCCCCGTGCGGGTCGAAGACCTCGGCATTGTTCACCGAGCGCTGGAAGGTCGAGCGGGTCAGGCGGTCGCGGGCCAGCTCGATCCCGGCATGGTGCATGGTCATGCCGATCTGGACCTCGTTCAGGCAGATCTTGTACGGACCTTCGACACCGATACGGTAGTCGGCCGACAGCAACAGGAACGCGCCTTTGGCCACGGCATTGCCGGGGCAGGCGACGATCACCGGGAAGGGGTGCGAGAGCAGGCGGCGGGCCAGGGTGGAGCCGGCGGTGACCAGGTCGATCGCCTCTTTGGGGCCGGCGGTCATCACCTTGAGATCGTAGCCGCCGGAAAGAATGCCTGGCTGGCCGGTGATGATCACCACGGCACGTTCTTCCTCGGCACGGTCCAGTGCTGCGTTGAAGGCGGTGATGACGTCCGGCGAGATCGCGTTGACCTTGCCGTTGTTCAGGGTCAGGGTGGCGATGCCGTCTTCGGCGTGGTAGGTAATCAGCTCGCTCATGACAGAGTCCTTTGGGTGGCGTGGCGATGACGTTACCCAGCAGCGCAGGCCAGGTAAAGCGCCAAGGCTGACTGGCCGGTCAGCCTTGGCCAGCTACCCCGTGTGGCGTCGGGGCAGGTGTCCGGAATGCGGAAAAAGCGCAGGCCAGATTGGCAGCATCGCCCTGGCTGGCCAGGCTTTTCCGGGGCGAGGCTTAAGCGCATGAAAATTCTGAAAAAAATGCTTGCCAAAGGAAAGGTCTTCTACTAAATTAGCGCGCCTCGACAGGCTGAATGGCTTGAAGAGATCCGGTGAAGTGTCCGAGTGGTCGAAGGAGCACGCCTGGAAAGTGTGTATACGAGAAATCGTATCAAGGGTTCAAATCCCTTCTTCACCGCCACATTCCACAAGAAACCCCTGAATCGAAAGGTTCAGGGGTTTTTTGTTTGCATGAAATCCGGCTTGGCGGGCTCGCCCGCGAACACCGACCAAGCCGGTGGCCGCGGGGGAAGCGATATATTCAGAAACTGACCGACGCCGACAGTCTTGCCGTGCGCGGCGCGCCCTGGAACAGATAGTTGTCGCCCAGGTAATCCCCCACATCGCGCCAGTAGCGCTTGTCGAAGAGGTTATCGACCGTCAGGCGCAGCACGGTGTCATAGTCACCGATGCGGATGCGGTATCGGCTGCCGATATCGAATACCGTGTAGCCGCCGACCTCGACGTTGCCTGCCTGGCTCGCGTACTTGCTGGCGCTGTAGCGTGCACCGCCGAGCAGTGCCAGGCCCGGCACCGGAAGGTTGTATTCGGCTTGCAGCGCCGCGCGCAGACGAGGCACGTTGATCGCCTGGTGGCCCTCGTAGGCGTCGGTGCCGCTGTTCTTCACCCGGGCGCGGATCGCGGCGGCGCTGGCGTGCAACTGCAGGTTGGATGTCACCCAGCCGCTGGCGCCGAACTCCAGGCCGGTGTTCTTCTGCTGGCCTTGTTGCACATAGATCGGGGCCGTACCGTCCTGCGGGCGGGCGTACTGGTAGGCCTGGCGGATCTGGAACAGCGCTGCGCTCAGGCTCATGCCTTTCCAGTCGCGCTTGATACCCACTTCCAGTTGGCGCGACAGGGTCGGGGCGAGGATCTCGGCAGCGTTGCTGGCGAACCAAGGCGCGGTGCCGCCCGCCGACAGGCCTTTGGACCAGCTGGCGTACAGCGTGGTGTCCGCTTGCGGTTTGTAGATCAGGGCGGCGTTGGGCAGCAACTGGTACTGGCGGGTATGGCGGCCAGCAGCACCGGTTTCGTCCCAGGTCTTTTCGTCCAGGCGCACTTCGCGGGCGCCGAGTACGGTCTGCCATTGCTCGTTGAAGCTGATGCGGTCGCTGACGAACAGGCCGTACTGGCGGCTGTCCAGGCGGCGTTCGCTATGTCCGATCGGTTTTTCGGACTGCGCCAGAGCGGGCGCGCCGGTGTAGATGTTTCCGCTGCCGAGCCACTCGTTGTAATACGGACGCTGATCAAGGGTCCGACGCTGGGCGCTGCTGCCGACAGTCAGTTCATGCTGCAGGCCCAAGGCTTGGAAACGGCCTTCGAGGGTGGCCTGGAGTTCGTCGGTGCGCCGGGTGTCGTCGGGGCTGCGGAAGTCGTAGATGCCGTAGTCGCCGTTTCCGGAGAAGAACGCGTCGTCGCCGGAGCCCCAGGCGAAAGCACTGTAGTCGTCGATCACCACCTTGCTGCGCGAAGCGCTGAGGGCGCCGGTCCAGGTCTCGTTGAAGCGGTACTCGAAGCGCCCGCCCAGGTTCAGCGAGTCGTTCGTCACAGGCTTGGCCCAATGCTGGTAGGCCAGGCGGTCGTCCGGGTCGATGCCGTGGGGCACCTGGGTGCCGCCCAGCAATTGGTAGCCGGGCACCGAACGCTGTTCGCGGTGCTGATACTCGGCATCGAGTTGCAGGGTGGCGTCGGGGTTGATCTGCCAGTCGAATGCCAGCGAGGCGAAGTCGCGCTTGCCGTCGGCATGGTCGACGTAGGAACGGATGTCTTCATGGGCGAGGTTGGCGCGCAGGCCGAACTGTTTCTCGCTGCCGAACCAGCCGCCGAGGTCGGTGGCCAGGTAGCGTTCGCCCTGCTCGTTGGTCGAGACGGTGACACTGCGCACATCCTCGGCGCGCTTGGTCACATAGTTGACCAGCCCGCCGGGTTCGGACACGCCGCTCTGCAGGCCCGACAAACCCTTGAGCAATTCGACCTGTTGTTTGTTCTCCAGCGCCACGTTCTGCTCGCCGGCGATGGTCTGGCCATTGATCCGATAGCTGCTGGCGGCATTCAGTTCGAAGCCGCGCACGTTGAAGTTCTCGTAGTAGCCGATCGGCGCGTAGCTTTCGCCGACCGAGGCATCGCTTTGCAGCACCTCGCTGAGCAGGCGTACCTGGCGATCATCGAGCAGTTGGCGACTGAACACGCTGACCGAGGCCGGGGTGTCGAGCAGCGGTGCGGCATGCCAGCCGCCGACCTGGGCTTCACGTGGTTGATAGCCGTCATCGCCGCTGCGTTCGGTGACCTGCAAGGGGGCGAGGGTCACGCGTTCATCGGCCAGACCCTGACCGGCATGCAGCGCAAGGCCCAGGCCAAGCAGGCCAAAGGGCAGGCGGGGGCGAAGCGGGGTCATGCAAGGCTCCTTGGAAGGCGGACGCGCCGGTTGCTCCGGCGGCAGTCGGTGGGGCGGTTGGCAAAGGGGGCGCAATGGTAGCAGGGGTGTCAGGGGCTGTGCGGTGTTCTTTTCGCGGGCAAGCCCGCTCCCACGGGTATCACACTGCTCTTGGGTTCAGTGGGGTGCCCGCGAAAAGAACACCTCGATCATGCAGACGAACTCGACCCCGATGGTTTTACCTGGCGCCCGAGCGCTGACGCTGGCGCCAGGTGTCGTCGATCTTCGACCAGGTCTTGCCATCGGTAATGGCCAGCAGCTTGCGGCCATCCTTGAACGTGGCGAGAAAGGTGGCTTCCTCCTCTTTGCCGCCAAGCCACAATCCGGCGAGCATGCCGACCGGCCCGGCCACCAGGGCGCCGGCTACACCCCAGCCGAGGGTGGCGCCCAGGTTGCGGTTCGATTCCAGGCTGGCGAGCCGGAGGTCCTTGATACGGGCCAGAGAGATACGCTCACCGGCCTGGCTGCGTGGGGTCTTGAGTGTGAGCGATCCGTTGCGATACTCGCCTTCACCTTGCAAGAAATCGCCGGATTGCACCGTGAGTCTTGTCATTGTGTCGTCCTGTCAGTGGAGGGGCTGTGACCAGCACCTACTGAGCGCCGCACCCCTCGGCAAGTCAACGAGCAGGCGACGGAGGGTCGTGCGACCGGTTGTCGCGAGGCCAGACGCCATTAACGAACGACGGTCTTGAATCATCAGCAGGACGTCGCTTTTTCATAATAAAACTTCCCGGCCTTGAATAATAAACCGGTCAGTCATTATCTGGAGTATGGGTACTCCTCAATACACCTGATGCATAACAGTTTGCGCAAATAACAGCGGCGCACCGCTTATTTCTCCGTTCGGAAGATTGGCGTCAAAAAACACTGGACAGAAAGTTTCTAAATGTGTCAGTTTTTTTGCGCCTCACAAGGGCGAGTGACAGGATGCTCTCGCCGAAAGTTTGAGCGTTCCTGTCGAACATCAACTTTTCCGCAAACAAGGAAGTGTCTGCATGTCGAAAGTCAAAGCAAATGCTGTTGTTTCTGCTGCCTCGGTGTTGCAACCGAACGGGCCGAGTTCGGCCTTCGGGCTGATCAACAGCTTCGCCCACCAGTACGATCGCGGTGGTGCGAACATCAATGGCAAACCTTCGTTCACCGTCGATCAGGCAGCCACCCAACTGCTGCGCGACGGGGCGTCCTGGAAGGACCTGAACAAGGACGGCACCATCAGCCTCACCTACACCTTCCTGACCAAAGCGCCGGCGGACTTCGCCAGCCGTGGCCTGGGCAGCTTCAGCCAGTTCAACAACCAGCAGAAAGCCCAGGCCAAGCTGGCCATGGAGTCGTGGGCCGACGTGGCCAAGCTGAGCTTCACCGAGGCAGCTTCGGGCGGCGACGGTCACATGACCTTCGGCAACTTCAGCGCCAGCAACGGTGGCGCGGCGTTCGCCTACCTGCCGTTCGACGGATGGGGTTCGCACAAAGGTGAGTCGTGGTACCTGATCAATAGCGGTTATCAGGTGAACATCAATCCCGACACTGGCAACTACGGTCGCCAGACCCTGACCCACGAGATCGGCCACGTGCTCGGCCTGTCCCACCCCGGTGACTACAACGCCGGCGAGGGCAACCCGAGCTACCGTGACGCTTCGTATGCACAGGACACCCGCGGCTACAGCGTCATGAGCTACTGGAGCGAAAGCAACACCGCGCAGAACTTCGTCAAGGGCGGCGGGCAGTACTACGCGTCGGCCCCGCTGATGGACGACATCGCGGCGATCCAGAAACTCTACGGCGCCAACTACGCCACGCGTTCGGGCGATACCGTGTACGGCTTCAACTCCACAGCCGATCGCGACTTCTACTCGGCCACCTCGGCTTCGTCCAAGGTGGTGTTCAGCGTGTGGGATGGCGGCGGCAACGATACCCTGGACTTCTCCGGGTTCACCCAGAACCAGAAGATCAACCTTAACGAGGCTTCGTTCTCCGATGTTGGCGGCATGATCGGTAACGTCTCGATCGCCAAGGGCGTGACCGTGGAGAACGCCATCGGCGGTTCGGGCAACGACCTGTTGATCGGCAACGCGGTGGCCAACGTGCTCAAGGGTGGTGCCGGCAACGACATCATCTACGGCGGTGGCGGGGCTGATACCCTCTGGGGGGGAAGCGGTGCGGACACCTTCGTCTATGGGGCCATCAGCGATTCGACGGCCAAGGCGCCGGACCGGATCATGGATTTTGTCAGCGGTCAGGACAAGATTGATCTGTCAGCCATCTCGGCGTTTTCCCAGGGCAAGCTACCGCTAGAGTTCGTCAGCGCCTTCACCGGACATGCCGGCGAGGCCGTTCTCAGCTACGACCAGGCGACCAACCTGGGCAGCCTGTCCATCGACTTCACCGGCAATAGCCTGGCTGACTTCCTGGTGACCACCGTAGGTCAGGCCGTCGCCACGGATATCGTGGTCTGACGGGCCGGGAGCGGCTCGCGTAGCGCTGCGCGGGTCGCTCCCTGCCACATGGACCACACGAGGTTGATGGATGCGAGCAATCAAACGAATGATCGCGCTGGGCGCGATTCCCTTGATGTCTATGACCGAGGTAGGTATGGCGAGCAGCCTGCTACTCCCCAACGCCGCGCAACTGGCCGGGCGCTGGGCGCTTTATCCGCAGCAGCAGCAGGCCAGTGCCTGCACCCTGCGCCTGTCGGCCAGCGAGGGCGCGCTTGACGGCGACCTGGCCTGCGCCGAGCGCTTGCTCGGGGTTCGTCCGGGCAGTTGGCTGGTGACACCCGACACCCTGGCACTGGTGGGCGGCGACGGCAGCACGGTGGTGCATTTCAGCCGACAGGGCGCCGGTCGCTATACCTGGACTTCAGCCGCCGGCAGTGCAGTGGTGCTGGAGCGTGTGGACAATTAATTACCCGGCCAAGTTATAACGGCAATAAGGGCGAAACATGAAACTTCCGAGCAACAGGCCCGGCGCACTTTTGTGGGCGGCACTTGGCGAATTCAAATCGACGTTGATCAGCGTCGGTTTTTTTACTGCGTTGATCAATATTCTCATGCTCGTGCCGTCGATTTATATGCTGCAAGTGTACGACCGTGTACTGACTTCGCAGAATGAAACCACCCTGTGGATGTTGACGCTGATGGTGGTGGGTTTCTTCGCATATATGGGCGTGCTGGAAGCGGTGCGCAGTTTCATTGTGATTCGCGTCGGCCATCGACTGGAACAGCGCTTCAACCTGAACATCTATCGCGCCGCGTTCGAACGTAACTTGCGCCAGGGTGATGGCGCCGCTGGCCAGGCCTTGAACGACATGACCCAGGTGCGCCAGTTCGTCACTGGCCCTGCGTTGTTCGCCTTCTTCGATGCCCCCTGGTTTCCGGTGTACCTGGCGGTGATTTTCCTGTTCAACGTCTGGCTGGGTGTGCTCGCCAGTGCCGGAGCCTTGCTGTTGGTACTGCTGGCCGTGCTCAACGAGCGCCTGACCCAGCGCCCGCTGGCCGAAGCGAGCAACCTGCAGCAGCAGTCGAGCAGCCTGGCCGGCAGCCAACTGCTCAACGCCGAAAGCATCCAGGCCATGGGCATGCTCGGCGCGCTACGCCAGCGCTGGTTCGCCTTGCACGGGCGCTTTCTCGAGTTGCAGAACCGGGCCAGCGACACGTCGGCAGTGATCACTGCCACCAGCAAGTCCCTGCGCCTGTGTTTGCAGTCGCTGGTGCTGGGCCTGGGTGCGCTGCTGGTGATCGAGGGCCAGATGACGCCGGGCATGATGATCGCCGGCTCCATTCTCATGGGCCGAGTGCTGGCGCCGATCGACCAGCTCATTGCGGTGTGGAAGCAGTGGAGCGGTGCCCACTTGGCCTACAAGCGCCTGGAAACCTTGCTGCAGGAGCATCCTGAACCACCAGTGCCAATGTCGCTGCCAGCGCCTGACGGTCAGTTGTCCATCGAGCAGGTCAGCGGCGGGCCACCGGGGCGCAGGGTCGCCACCGTGCAGCAGGTCAGTTTTGCCCTGGCGCCCGGTGAGGTGCTGGGGGTGCTGGGGGCTTCGGGGTCCGGCAAGTCGACCCTGGCCAGGTTGCTGGTGGGTGTCTGGCAACCGCTGGCGGGCCATGTGCGCCTGGATGGCGCCGAGCTTTCCCAGTGGGACCGCGATGCGCTCGGTCCGCATATCGGCTATCTGCCGCAAAGTATCGAGCTGCTGCGTGGCAGCATTGCCGAGAATATCGCCCGATTCGGCGAGCTCGACGGCCATAAGGTGGTGGAGGCTGCGCGTCTGGCGGGGGTGCATGAATTGATCCTGCGCTTGCCGCAGGGGTACGACACGCGCCTGGGCGAGGGCGGTGGCGACCTCTCTGGCGGCCAGAAGCAACGCATTGCCCTGGCGCGCGCACTCTATGGCAGCCCGTGTCTGATCGTGCTCGACGAACCCAACTCCAACCTCGACAGCCTTGGCGAGGCGGCGTTGGCCAATGCCATCGTCCAGTTGAAGGCTCTGGGGCGCACGGTGGTGCTGGTGACCCATCGCAGCGCGGCGCTGGCCCAGGCTGACAAGCTGCTGGTGATGAGCGACGGGCGTGTGCAGGCGTTTGGCCCTGCGCGGGATATTCTCCAGGCGCTGGGCCAGGGCACCGCACAGCGGCCGCTGCAAGCCGGAGGTGGTGCATGAGCCGCGTGACGAGCGATGCACGCTTCTACGTGCGCCTTGGCTGGCTGCTGACCCTGCTGGGGTTTGGCGGATTCATGGCCTGGGCCAGCCTCGCGCCGCTGGATCAGGGCGTGGCGGTGCAGGGCACCGTGGTGGTGTCGGGCAAGCGCAAGGCAGTGCAGTCGATGGCTGCCGGGGTGGTCAGCCGAATTCTGGTCAGCGAAGGGCAGGTGGTGCGCCAGGGTGAGCCGCTGTTCCGCCTCGATCGTACCCAGGTACAAGCAGATGTCGAGGCGCTGCAGGCCCAGTACCGCATGACCCAGGCCAGCCTTGCGCGTTGGCGCGGTGAACGGGACAACGCGGGGCAGGTGCAGTTTCCTGCCGAGCTGATGGATGAGTCCGATGCGCAACTCGGCCTGGTTGTTGAAGGTCAGCGCCAGCTGTTCGATAGCCGTCGCCAGGCCCTGGCCCGTGAACAGGGCGCGGTGTCGGCCAGCATCGAAGGCTCCCAGGCCCAACTGGCCGGCATGCGCCGGGCGCGGGGCGACCTGCAGGCCCAGGCTGACTCCCTGCGCGAGCAGTTGGACAATCTGCGCCCGCTGGCCGGCGAGGGCTACATCCCGCGCAATCGGGTGCTCGAATACCAGCGGCAGTTGTCCCAGGTGCAACGTGACCTGGCGCAGAACGCAGGCGACAGCGCGCGCCTGGAGCAAGGCATCGTCGAGGCCCGGCTCAACCTGCAGCAGCGCCGCGAGGAATACCAGAAAGAGGTGCGCACCCAACTGGCCGAGGCCCAGGTCAAGGCCGCGACGCTGGAGCAGCAGCTCAACTCGGCACGCTTCGAGTTGCGTCACAGCGAGATCCTCGCACCCGCCGACGGCATCGCCGTCAACCTGGGCGTCCACACCGAGGGTGCGGTGGTGCGGGCAGGCGACACGTTGCTTGAGATCGTGCCGCAAGGCACAGCGCTGGAGGTGGAGGGGCGCTTGCCGGTGAACCTGGTGGACAAGGTCGCGCCGCAGTTGCCGGTCGATATCCTGTTCACGGCCTTCAACCAGAACAGCACGCCACGGGTCACCGGCGAGGTGGCGCTGATATCGGCCGACCAGTTGCTCGACGAGCGCAGCGGCCAGCCGTACTACGTGCTGCGCAGCACCGTCAGCGAAGAGGCGCTGGCGCGTTTGCAGGGCTTGTCGATCCGTCCGGGCATGCCCGCCGAACTGTTCGTGCGCACTGGCGAGCGCTCGCTGCTCAACTACCTGTTCAAGCCCCTGCTCGACCGTGCAGGCAGCGCCTTGACCGAACAATAAGGACGTTGCGATGAAATCATCTGCAACCGGTCTGCTGGCGGCCTGCGTGCTGCTGCCGACACTGGCCCAGGCCGGCATGGGGCCGTTTCAGGTCTACGAACAGGCCTTGCGCCGCGATCCAACCTACCTCGCCGCCTTCAAGGCCCGCGAGGCAGGCCAGGAGTATCGCGCCATCGGCCGTGCAGGCCTGCTGCCCAACCTTTCCTACAGCTACAACAAGGGCCGCAACGATTCGAAAGCCAGCTACCTCGGTGATTCGCGTCGTTCAAGTGAAGACAGGCGCTATGACAGCTATGGCTCGACCTTCATTCTCCAGCAACCGCTGTTCGACTACGAAGCCTATGCGGCCTATCGCAAGGGGGTGGCCCAGGCGCTGTTCGCCGACGAAAGCTTTCGCGACCAGAGTCAGCAGTTGCTGGTGCGGGTGATGACCAGCTACACCCAGGCCCTGTATGCCCGGGACCAGATCGCTATCAGCGTGGCCAGCAAGCAGGCCTACCGCCAGCAGTTTCAGCAGAACCAGCGTCTGTTCCAGGCCGGCGAGGGGACGCGCACCGACATCCTCGAGGCCCAGGCTCGTTTCGAGTTGGCTGATGCCGAGGAAATCCAGGCACGTAACGACGAGGATGCCGCATTGCGCGAACTCGGTGCGCTGATCGGCGAGCCGGCTGTACGCATCGATGAACTGGCGCCGCTGCGCAGTGGCTTCGCCTTCCCGCAGGTTACGCCGACCAGCTATGAGGCCTGGCAATCGCTGGCGCTGGCCAGCAACCCGCAACTCGGCTCGCAGCGTCATGCGCTGGAAGTGGCGCGCTACGAAGTCGAGCGTAATCGCGCCGGGCACCTGCCCAAGGTCAGCGCCTTCGCCACTTCGCGGCGCCAGGAGTCGGACAGTGGTAACACCTACAACCAGCGCTACGACACCAACACCGTCGGTATCGAGATCAGCGTGCCGCTGTTTGCCGGTGGTGGCGTCAGGGCTTCGACGCGCCAGGCCAGCCGGCATCTGGAGCAGGCCGAGTACGAACTGGATGGCAATACGCGCAACACGCTTATCGAGCTGCGCAAGCAATACAACGCCTGCGAGTCCGGCGCCAGTCGCTTGCGTGCCTATGAGCGGGCGCTGCAGGCGGCCGAGGCGCTGGTGGTGTCGACGCGCAAGAGCGTGCAGGGCGGCGAGCGGGTGAGTCTGGATGTGCTCAATGCCGAACAGCAACTGGCGACCACCCGGCGTGACCTGGCGCGGGCGCGCTACGACTACCTGCTGGCCTGGATCAAGCTGCATTACCAGGCAGGGACCTTGAGCGAAGCGCAGTTGGCGCGGGTAGACGAAGCCTTCGTGGCAGCTGGCGGATAGGGGCGGCCAGTGGGCCGCTCCCTGTCGCAAGGGCTCAGGCGGCGAAACCGCCATCGGCCAGCAGGCTGGCGCCGGTGATGTAGCCAGCCTCAGGCCCTGCCAAGTAGGCGACGAAGCTGGCGATTTCATCGGCATGCCCGTAGCGTCCGATCGCCATCAACGGGATCAGGCTGTCGGCGAACTCGCCGCTGGCCGGGTTCATGTCGGTGTCCACAGGGCCAGGCTGCACATTGTTGACGGTGATGCCCTGGGGGCCGAGGTCACGGGCCATGCCGCGGGTCAGGCCGACCAGCGCGGACTTGCTCATGGCGTAGGGCGCGCCGCCTGCGAACGGCATGCGTTCGGCGTTGGTGCTGCCGATGTTGATGATCCGGCCACCCTGGCCCATGTGTCGGGCCGCGGCCTGGCTCGCCACGAACACGCTGCGCACGTTGATCGCCAGCATGCGGTCGAAGTCGCTGAGGTCGAATTCGGTCACTGGCGCCACGGCCAGTACGCCGGCGTTGTTGACCAGGATGTCGAGGCGGCCGAAGGCTTTGACGGTGTCGTTCACCGCCTGCTGTACCGCGCTGGCATCAGCGCTGTCGGCGCGCAGGGCCAGGGCGCGACCACCCTCGGCGTTGATGGCGTCAGCCAGGGCCTGCGCGGGGGCAGCAGAGCTGACATAGGTAAAGGCGACCTGTGCGCCTTCGCGGGCCAGGCGCCGGACGATGGCGGCGCCGATGCCGCGGGAACCACCCTGGACCAGGGCGACTTTGCCTTCGAGGTTCGATACGTGGGACATGCTGCTCTCCTGAAGCGAGCAAGGCGGTGTGCCTTGGATGGGGTCAGTATCGACGGGTGATTACCTGCTGATAAGATCGCAATCACTATCATCAGAGTGAACTTCTGGTTGGGAATCGTTTATGGAATCCTTCAGCAGCCTCGAGTGCTTCATCACCAGTGCCGAGGTCGGCAGCTTCGCCGAGGCCGCCCGGCGTCTGTCCATCACACCTGCGGCGGTGGGCAAGAACGTCGCCCAGTTGGAATCTCGCCTGGGTGTGCGCCTGTTCCAGCGTAGTACGCGCAAACTGACCCTGACCGAGGCCGGGCAACGCTTTCTAGGTGAGGTGAGCGAGAGTTTTCGCAGCATCCAGTACGCTGTGGCCAACCTGGCCAGTAGCGAAGGTCAACCGGCCGGGGTGCTGCGGGTCAGCATGGGCATCGTGTTCGGGCGTTTGTACGTGCTGCCGTTGCTGGGAGAGTTCCTGCGCCGATACCCGGCGATCACCCCAGACTGGCATTTCGACAACCGCCAGGTCGACCTCATCGGCCAAGGGTTCGATGCGGCGATTGGCGGCGGCTTCGACCTGCCGCCGGGAGTCGTTGCGCGCAAGCTGGCGCCAGCACACCGAGTCTTGGTAGCCGCGCCTGAGTACCTGCAGCGGCACGCGCCGATCCAGATGCCGGAACAACTACCCCAGCACGACGGCATCCTGATCCGTTCACCGCAGACCGGGCGAGTGCGCTCCTGGCCGCTGACCAGTCGCAACCAGGAGCAGCGCCCGCTGCACCTGCGCCAGGCGATGACCATGAGCGACTCGGATGCAGCCTGCGCTGCGGCGGAGCAGGGGCTGGGCATTGCCTTGGTGAGCATGCCGTTCGCCGTGCCGTCCTTCGCCAGCAAACGCCTGTGCCGGGTGTTGCCGGACTGGTATGTGGACGATGGCAGCGTCAGCGTCTACTACGCTGAGCGCAAGCTGCTGCCGGGCAAGACCCGCGCTTTCATCGACTATCTGTTGGCGTGTTTCGAGGCGCAGGGGTTGGCGAAGCAGTTCGATGCGATGGCAGGCGCCTGAATTCTGCCGTCAGTCGACTTCGACTACGTACTGCACCTGCGCCACCCCGGCGAGCACCAGGCTTACTTCGTCATCGAGTTTCTTGCCGATCAACTGCTTGCCCAGCGGCGAGCGCGGGGTGATCACGGTCACCAGCCCAGCACCTTCGCCGATTTTCAGTCCGGCGCCCTCGGGGCCGAGAAACAGCAACTGCTGGCGACCTTGCTCATCTTCAAGCGTTACCCGGTTGCTCAGCTGGATGCCGCGCGCCGGATCGTAGTCGCGCAGCAGCAACTGCTGGTAGCTCAGCAGCGCCTGGCGGATTTCGGCGGTACGGCGCGCCTGGCCGGTGGCGAGGTAGGAGGCCTCGAGCCCCAGGGTGTCGTACTTGTTCTCGGCGATGTTCTCTTCGGCGGTGGCGGTTTCGTAGGCGGTCTGGGCGGCGCGGCGCAGCACCTCCATGTCGTGCTCTAGGGTGTCGATGATGCGCGCGAGCAGGGTTGGCTTGTCCATGGTCAGCGGCAGAACTCCAGCACGTTGGCCTGGCTCTTGTCGGTCGGTGCATTGCGGTTCTGCTGCAGCCAGAACTGGCATTTGGGGTTGTTCAGGTTGCGCGGGTTGGCCTCGATGGCCTGTTGAGCTTGCTGCGTGTTCAGGATCTCCTTGTAGCGCTCGAACATTGCCTGCTGCGCGTCGGCCGGTTGCGGCGGGGCAACTGGGGCGGGGGCGCTGCGTGCCGGAGCCACTGCCTGGGCCAGTGGCTCGACCTGCTGTGGCCACAACTGCCAGGCCAGCCACAGGCTTAAAGCGATGGCGACGGCGCCGAGCCACAGGCCGAAGGCCACGCAGACAATCAACTGCAAAGGGTTCAGGGTGATCTTCAGTTCGCGGCGACGGGGCATCGTGGCCTCCTGGCAGGGGTCGATCGAGGGGCCATTGTCGCATGGCTGTGCGATTTGTTTTATTGCCGGGTGCGGGTAGCGCTTTTGTCGGTGCCGGTTTATCCGCACAATCCATGGTTTTCTGCGCTGCGAGGGGAGTGGTCGTGAAAGCCACCTGGGACATTTTTTGCACGGTCGTCGACAACTATGGCGATATTGGCGTCACCTGGCGCCTGGCGCGTCAGCTCGCCGATGAGCATGCGTTGACCGTGCGCCTTTGGGTGGACGACCTGCACGCGTTTGCACGCCTGTGCCCGGAGGCTGATCCACAGGCCGCGCGGCAATATCAGCAAGGCGTCGAGGTACGCCATTGGCCGGTCGATTGGCCCGCATGCGAAACCGCCGAGGTGGTGATCGGTGCCTTCGGTTGCCAACTACCGGCGGCCTATGTCGAAGCCCTGGCCGAGCGCTCGACACCAGCGTTGTGGCTGAACCTCGAATACCTGAGCGCCGAAGACTGGGTCGAGGGTTGTCATGGGCTGCCGTCGCCACAACCCAATGGCCTGCGCAAAGTGTTTTTCTTCCCGGGCTTCACCGCCAATACCGGCGGCTTGCTGCGTGAAGGCGAACTGCTGGGCAAGCGTGCTGCGTTCGAGCAGGATGCTGCCGCGCGCAAGGCATTCCTTGCCGGCCTCGGCGTGAAACCTGCGCCCGAGGCGCGACTGATGTCGTTGTTCGCCTACGAGAACGCGCAGTTGGGCCATTGGCTGGAAGCCCTGGCGGCAGACGATCAGCCCACCCACCTGCTGGTCCCCGAAGGTCGAATCCTGTCCGACCTGCGTGCGTGGCTGGGTGAACGACTGGCAGTGGGCGAGGTGCGCCAGCGCGGGGCGCTGACCTTTCAGGTGCTGCCATTCGTCAGCCAGGACGACTACGACCGTATCCTCTGGTGTTGCGACTTCAATGCCGTGCGCGGCGAGGATTCCTTCGTGCGTGCCCAGTGGGCCGGGCGCCCTCTGCTGTGGCACATCTACGTGCAAGAAGAGAACGCTCACTGGGAAAAGCTCGAGGCTTTTCTCAAGATCTATCGACAGGGGCTGTCGGACGATGCCGCAGATGCACTGGTGGCGTTGTGGCGTGCCTGGAACATGGATCGTGACATGGGCGAGGCCTGGCGCGGGGTGCTGAAACACTGGCCGCAACTGCAGATGCATGCCCGGCAATGGTGCCTGGAACAGGCCACTCGGCCGGACCTTGCCACAGCGCTGGTACAGTTTTACCGAAATTGGATATGATATGCGGCCTCGATTTTTATAAATCCATCCAGATTCGGATACTTCGTAATGAAAACTGGTAAAGAGCTGAAACCCGGTACCGTACTGCGGATCGACAACGACCCGTGGCTGGTCCAGAAAGCGGAATTCACCAAGTCGGGCCGTAACAGCGCGATCATGAAGACCAAGCTGAAGAACCTGCTGACCGGCTACAAGACCGAAACCGTCTACGGTGCGGACGACAAGCTGGACGACGTGATCCTGGATCGCAAAGAAGCGACCCTGTCGTTCATCAGCGGTGACTCGTACACCTTCATGGACACCACCGACTACACCATGTACGAGCTGAACGCCGAAGACATCGACGCCGTTCTCCCGTACATCGAAGAAGGCATGGAAGATGTCTGCGAAGCCGTCTTCTTCGAAGGCCGCCTGGTATCGGTTGAGCTGCCGACCACCATCAGCCGTCAGGTTGTCTACACCGAGAACGCTGCTCGCGGCGATACCTCGGGCAAGGTCATGAAGCCTGCCAAGCTGAAGAACGGTACCGAGATTTCGGTAGCTGACTTCATCCAGATCGACGAGTGGATCGACATCGACACTCGCGACAACAGCTTCAAGGGCCGTTCCAAGAAGTAATCTTCGTGCGACCCACAAAAAAACCCGGCCTTGGCCGGGTTTTTTTGTGTCTGGCGTTTACTCAGACCGTCACGTGCAGGCGCACATCGACATTGCCGCGGGTGGCGTTGGAGTATGGGCAGACTTTGTGCGCCTTCTCCACCAGGGCTTCGGCATCTGCCTGGGCCAGGCCCGGCAGGTTGATGTGCAGGTCGATGTCCAGGCCGAAACCGCCGGGGATCTGGCCGATACCGACCTTGGCGGTGATCGAGGCGTCGGCAGGCAGGGCTTTCTTCTCCTGGCCGGCGACGAACTTCAGTGCGCCGATGAAGCAGGCCGAGTAGCCGGCAGCGAACATCTGCTCGGGGTTGGTGCCTTCACCGCCAGCACCGCCCAGTTCTTTAGGGGTGCTCAGCTTGACTTCGAGCTTGCCGTCGCTGGAGCGGGATTTGCCGTCGCGACCACCAGTGGAGGTTGCTTCTGCGATGTACAGGGGAGTGACCTTTTGCATCTTGAGCCTCGCTTGTGTGCTGTGCGCCTTGGCGCTGGGTGGGTATGGGTTTAAATTAGCGTGCAATCATTTAGTGCGCAAGATAAATTTTCGACCATTCGTCCGACAGGCTTCCACAGCATAGTCCTCAGAGGCTTTTTTGCAGGCTGTTGCGCAGGTCGAGCAGTTCGGCCTGCAGCTTCTGCAAGCGTTCCACCGTGCGCCCGGAGGCTTCCAGGATGCAGTGCGGCACCTTGCTGGCCTCGTCGCGCAAATCACGGCCCTTGTCGGTCAGTTGCACCAGCACCACGCGCTCATCCTCGCGGCTGCGGGTGCGCTTGAGCAGGCCTTCGCTTTCCAGGCGCTTGAGCAGCGGGGTGAGCGAACCGGGGTCGGTCAACAGGCGCTGGCTGATTTCGCCTACGGTCAGGCCGTCCTGCTCCCACAGCACGAGCATGGCCAGGTATTGCGGGTAGGTGAGGCCCAGGGCCTGCAACAAGGGTTTGTAGACCTTGGTCATCAGCAACGAGGTGGAGTGCAGGGCGAAGCACACCTGATTGTCCAGCAACAGCTCGTCGCAGGGGGCTTTGATGTCGGCGTTCATGCAGGTCCTTGAATGAGTTCAGTTAAGAATCTAGCACGCTGATCGTTAGCGCGCTCATCAACCACGCAGTCCACTGCGTAGCGCCAGGTCCCAGGGAGGGACAGGACTGAAGCGGCTCTTGAGGAATTCGAGCAGCAAGCGGCTGCGAGAGTTCGTTTCATGTTCGAGTCGTAGTGCATAGATACCGGTGGTTTCCGGTTCGGGCAGGCCGTTTTCGCAGAACAGCGGCAGCAGTTCACCGCGCAGCAGGTATTCGCTGACCAGCCAGGTGGGCAGATGGGCGATGCCGAGGCCGGCGAGGGCGCCGAACAGCAGGGTTTCGGCGTTATTGGCGGTCATGCGCAGACGTGCCGGGCGGTACAGGCGCACCTGGCCGTCGACGGCGAAGCGCCAGGCGAACGGTGGTGCCAGGCCATCCCAGTCCAGGCCGTCGTGCTGCGGCAGTTCGCTGGGACAGGTGGGCACGCCTCTGGCGGCCAGGTACGCGGGGCTGGCGCAGGCGATGCGCACCATGTAGGCCAACGGAGTGGCGACCAGACGTGTGTCGGCCAGAGTGCCTGCGCGCAGCACCAGGTCGACCTCGCCCAGGTGGCTGCCGTGCATGTCGACGAAGCTGTCGATCAGGCGCAGTTGCACATCGAGCCCGGGGTAAGCCACCAGGAAGTCGGCGATCGCTGGCGCCAGGTGGCGGCGGCCGAAGGCTGCAGGGGCATCCATGCGGATAAGGCCTTCTGGTGCATTGCTCAGGGATACCGCTTCAGCCCGTGCCAGGCGCAGTTCCTCGATGATGCGGCGGGCGCGCTCGGCGAAGGCATTGCCTGCCGGAGTCGGGCGCACGGCATGGGTGCTGCGCACGAACAGGCGGCTGCCCACGGCGTTTTCCAGGTTGTCGATGCGTCGGGCGACTGCCGAAGGCGTCAAGGGGTGACGGCGCGCGGCCGCCGAGAAGCTGCCGGTTTCGAGTACATCGAGAAACAGGCTCAGTTGTTCGGTGAGGATATCTGGACTCATGACCCTTCCCATGCTTGTGCGTAAAACGCAAAGCCATTGTGCGCTGCTGTGCGTTTCCCTGCCAGCCTCCACTGGGTAGCATGCCTGGATTGAGAATGCAGTCGAATGAGGCACTGATGATCGAGTGGTTGATGTACATCGTTTTGGGCGCGGCGCTGGGCACCATGGGCGGCCTGTTCGGGATCGGCGGCGGGTTGATTGCGATTCCTGCACTGGGAGTGCTGTTCGGTCTCGACCAGCAGCTGGCCCAGGGCACGGCGTTGGTGATGGTGGTGCCCAACGTGCTGCTGGCGCTGTGGCGCTATCATCAGCGCAACCGCATCGAGCTGCGCCATGCCGTGCCGCTTTCGCTGTGCAGCTTCATCTTTGCCTGGCTGGGCTCGATCTGGGCGGTAGGGCTCGATGCACACTCCATGCGCCTGGGCTTCGTCGCATTCCTGGTGGCGCTGGCGGTGTGGAACGTGGCACGCATGTTCATGAAAGCCAGCCCGCCGAGCAGCCAGCTGCGTTATCCCTGGCCGTGGCTGGGTGTGCTGGGCTGTTTCGCCGGTAGCATGGGCGGGCTGTTCGGCGTTGGTGGCGCGGTAGTGGCCACGCCGATCCTGACCAGCGTATTCGGCACCACCCAGGTGGTGGCTCAGGGCCTGTCGCTGGCGCTTGCGGCGCCGAGTACCATGGTGACGCTGCTCACCTATGGCGTTCATGGCAGCGTTGACTGGCATGTCGGTATTCCGCTGGCGGTAGGCGGTTTGCTCAGCATCAGCTGGGGCGTGAAGCTGGCCCATGCGCTGCCCGAGAAAGTGCTGCGTACGCTGTTCTGCGTGTTTCTGATCGTCTGTGCGGTGATGCTGGGCCTGGAGCTCTGACAACCTTTACCTGAAACCGTCGATCACGTAGTCGGCCATGCAGTCGGTGATCGGCGAATGGCTTTGCGCATTGCGCAGCAGCATCACATTGGCCATCGGCAACTGCGGCAGGCCCTGGTCTTCGCCGAGAATGCACAGCGAGTCGCCGATCAGGCTCTGCAACTGGGCCGTAACCGCCAAACCCGCACCGACGATGGCAAAGATCGCAGCCAGGCTTGGGCTTGTGTAGGCGATGCGGTAATCGATCCCCTGATGTTCGAGGGCGTTGCAGGCCCAGGAGCGGCAGAAACAGTCGGTGTTGAACATCGCCAGGGGTATCGGGCGCTGTTCGTGGGGGCAGAAACCCTTGGCGGCGGCCCATACCAGGCGTTCCTGGCGCAGCAGTTGGCCCACCTCGGCACCCGGCTCGCGGGTGATGATCGTCAGGTCAAGGTCCTGGCGCAGCATCAATTGCTTCGATGGCTCGCAATGCACCTCCACCTGGATCAGTGGATAGCTGCTGGCAAAGCTGGTGAGTATCGCCGGCAGAAAGCGCATGGCGTAGTCGTCCGGTGTACCGATGCGCACTACGCCGACCATGTGTGGCATGCGCAAGGTGTTGAACACCTCGCCGTGCAGCTTGAGGATGCGCCGGGCATAACCGAGCAGCACCTGGCCCTCGGCGGTCAGGCGCACCTGGCGTCCGTCGCGCTCGAACAACTGGCGCTGGAGGATGTCTTCCTCCAGGCGTTTCATCTGCATGCTCACGGCCGACTGGGTACGGTTGACGACCTCCCCGGCACGAGTGAAACCGCCTTGTTCGGCGATGGCAACGAAGGTGCGCAAGACCTCGGCGTCGAGGCTCTGGTAGGTGGACATTGCATCAATCCTCCAGATGCAAGACATAAGAAACATTCGTTGGATTGATCCTAAGCCTGGCGCGAGACTGAAGCCACTCACACGGAGGGCTTCACGATGAAAGGTCATGTCGGTTTTACCCACACTTCCTTCTCCTTGGGCCAACTGCTTGCACAGGCGCTTGAGCGACTGTTGCGCTGGCAGCAGCTGTACCGCCAGCGCCGGCAATTGGCCAGCCTCAGCGACGATGCGCTGCACGATCTGGGGTTGAGTCGGGCAGATACCCTGCAGGAGGTGGAGCGTCCGTTCTGGGACGATCCATTGCGCAAGTGAAGGCGTCGCTGCGGGGCATGGCCGCCCCGCAGCGTTTACAGGCTGTAGTAGTAGCCGCGGCTGCGCAGGGCGACGATGCGTGGACGGCCATCGGCGTGGGGGCCGATCTTCTTGCGCAGGTTGCTGACGTGCATGTCCAGGCTGCGGTCATAGAGCGTCAGTTTGCGGCCCAGGCCGATCTGCGCCAGTTCCTGCTTGTCCAATGGCTCGCCGGGTTGGCGCAGCAGGGCTTCGAGGATGCGGCTCTCGGAGAGTGTCAGGCTCATCTCGCGCTGATCGATGCTGACTACCCCGCGCACGGGGCTGAAGGCCAGGTCGCCGATCTCGATCTGGGTGCTGGGCGCCGCCGGATGACTGCGGCGCAGCACGGCACGCAAGCGAGCCGTCAGCTCACGCGGGTCGCAGGGTTTGGCCAGGTAATCGTCGGCACCCAGCTCCAGGCCCAGGATACGGTCCAGGGGTTCGCCACGGGCCGACAGCATCAATACCGGCAGTTCGGCGTGGTCGCTGCGCAGTTGCTTGAGCAGCTCCAGGCCGCTGCCATCGGGCAGCATCACATCCAGCACCACCGCCGCCGGGGCGTGGGCGGCCAGGGCCTGGCGCGCGCTCTCGCCGTCGTGGCAGGCGCGGACCGCAAAGCCCTCCTGAGTCAGCCAGCTACCGAGCAGCTCGCACAACTCCTGGTCATCATCAATCAGTAACAGCTCGCTCATGACTCACTCAATTCAACCATTGTCGGCGTCTTCTGTGTCCGCCGCTGGCTAAGATACCGCAGACTGCCGACAACAGTGCAACGACCGATCCGATCAGGAACCACTGCTGCTGGTCGGTAAGCAGGCGTAGGGGGCTGGTGGTCTGCAGTTTTTCCACCGTAGCCTGCAGGCGCTGGTTGTCCTGGCGCAGGCGTTCGAGTTGGGTGCTTTCCCGGGCGCTGTCGGCATTTTGCAGCTGTTTGCTCAGTGCAGCGCGCTGTTTCTCGCTTTCCTCCAGACGTTGCTGCAGCTCGGTGATGCGCGCACCGGCTTCCAACGACAGAGGCTGTTCGGCGACGGCGAGGGGGGAGAGCAGCAACAGGCAGAAAAGCAGCAGGGACATCGGACCTTGGCGCATCGGGACTCCTGATTCTTGTTCGATTCAGAAGGTTGTCGGCAGTGGGTCGCAATAGATGAATCCGGGGATTGCCTGGGCCTGTTCGCGTGCACGTCGTCGTGAAGGCTTGCCCGCGAACAGGCCCTATCAGGCTCAGGGCAGCACTTGCTTGAACGGTTTGACCACCACCTTCTCGTACACGCCTGCTGCGATGTACGGGTCGGCGTCGGCCCAGGCCTGTGCGGCGGCAAGGGAGTCGAATTCGGCGACGATCAGGCTACCGCTGAAGCCGGCAGCGCCGGGATCGTTGCTGTCGATGGCCGGATGCGGGCCGGCCAGGACTACACGGCCTTCGGCCTTGAGCTGCTGTAGGCGCTCGATGTGCGCAGGGCGTGCAGCCAGGCGTTTTTCCAGGGAGTTTTCGACGTCGCTGGCGATGATGGCGTAGAGCATGTCAATCCTTGGGTTTAGGGGTGGAAGGGTCGGCGTCGTGCAGGTGGCGCGACAGGTACACGCCCTGAGCCACCAGGAAGATCACGGTCATGCCCAGGCTGCCGAAGACCTTGAAGTCGACCCAGAACTCCTGGAACGTGAAGGCGACGAACAGGTTGGCTGCGCCGCAGACCAGGAAGAACAGGATCCAGGCCAGGTTCAGGCGGGTCCAGATTGTTTCCGGGAGTGTCAGGGCATGGCCCATGATGCGTTTGATCAATACCCGATCGCCGATGAAGTGGCTGCCGGCGAAGGCCAGCGCGAACAACCAGTTGACCACCGGCGCTTTCCATTTGAGGAAGGTTTCGCTGTGGAAGGCCAGGGTTAGGCCGCCGAACACAAGGCAGGCCACCAGCGTCAGCAACTGGCCCTTTTCGAGCTTGCGATGGCGCAGGAACAGCGCGCCGTAGACCACCACGGAGCTGATGATGAGCATCGCCGTGGCACTGTAGATGCCGCCGAACTCGAAGCTTTGTCCGGCAAATTCGACCGGGCGCGGGTCCAGCTTATAGACGATGAAGAACAGCAGCAGCGGGATGAAATCGATGAATTGTTTCACAATGGCAGCCAGAAGCGGGATGTGACGGCATAATAACAAACATCGATTCCGGCGAAAGCGCTCCTCCATGAATGTTGATCTGCACTGTCACAGCACGGCCTCCGACGGCGCCCTGTCGCCCACGGCACTGGTCGCACGCGCCCATGAACACGGGGTGCGCACGCTGGCGCTGACCGATCACGATACCCTCGAAGGGCTCCCCGAGGCGCGCCAGGCCTGTCTTGACCTGGGCATGCAATGGGTCAGCGGGGTAGAGCTTTCCTGCACCTGGGGCGGTGCGACCATCCATGTGCTGGGTTACAACTTTCCCCTCGATGCGCCGCCACTGTTGGAGGCCATCGAGCAATTGCACCGTGGTCGCTGGCTGCGCGCCGAAGACATCGCCAGGCGCCTGGCGGGCAAGGGCATGCCCGATGCGCTCGAGGGCGCGCGCGCCGTGCAGCAGGAGCTGGGGGACAGCGGCAACGCGCCGGCGCGCCCGCACTTTGCCGAATTCCTGGTGCGTGCGGGGCATGTCAAGGACCGCGGCGAGGCGTTCCGCAAATGGCTGGGCGCCGGCAAGCTGGGTGACGTCAAGTTGCATTGGCCGACACTCGAGGAAACTGTCGCGACCCTTCGCCAGTCTAATGCTTGGGTGAGCCTGGCCCATCCCATGCACTATGAACTGACGCGTAGCAAGCGCAGACGCCTGATCGCCGACTATATTCAAGCGGGAGGGCAGGCGCTTGAAGTGGTCAATGGCATGATGCCGCCCGAGCAAGTGGGCACGATGTCCATCCTTACCCGTGAGTTCGGCCTGCTGGCAAGCGCTGGCAGTGACTTCCACGGCCCCGGCACCTGGGGCGAGATCGGTGCCTACCGGCCATTGCCCGAGGACCTGCCACCTCTGTGGCGCCGATTCAGCCATGAACAGCCTATGGCGGTATGAACAGGACGATTACGTGAGTCAATTCTTCCAGATTCATGCGGAGAACCCGCAAGCGCGCCTGATCAAGCAGGCCGTGGAGATCATCCGCAAGGGCGGGGTGGTGGTGTATCCGACCGACTCGGCATACGCCCTGGGTTGTCAGATCGGCGACAAGGCGGCGATCGAGCGGGTCCGGCGCCTGCGCGGCCTGAATAAAACGCACAATTTCACCTTGATGTGCTGCGACATGTCGCAGCTGGGGTTGTATGCCAAGGTCGATACCGGCACCTTCCGCCTGCTCAAGGCCCATATCCCCGGCCCTTACACCTTCATTCTCAACGGGACCCGCGAGGTGCCGCGCCTGTTGCTGCATGAAAAACGTCGTACCATCGGCCTGCGCGTGCCGGACCATGGCATCACCCTGGCGCTGCTCGCGGAACTGGGCGAGCCGTTGATGAGCGTCAGCCTGATCCTGCCCGGCGACGATGAGCCGATGACAGATCCCTACGAAATCCGCGAACGCCTGGAGCACCACGTCGATCTGGTCATCGACGGCGGCTTCGGCGATCTGAAGGCGTCCACCATCATCGACCTGTCCGGTGACGAGCCACAGCTGATCCGCGAAGGCTGCGGCGACCCCACGCCCTTCTTGGTCAACGCGTGAACCAGGTGCAGGCCCCCGAAGCGCCGCCGGTCGAAGGCGAGGTACCGCAGCAACTGCAACTGGCGCTGGTCTATGGCGAAGCCCTGACCGAAATGCCGGTCGACCTGTACATCCCGCCGGACGCCCTGGAAGTCTTCCTCGAAGCCTTCGAGGGCCCGCTGGACCTGCTGCTGTACCTGATCCGCAAGCAGAACATCGATATTCTCGACATCCCCGTGGCCGAGATCACCCGGCAATACATGGGCTACGTCGAGCTGATGAAGTCGGTGCGCCTGGAGCTGGCTGCCGAATACCTGGTGATGGCTGCCATGCTGGCCGAGATCAAGTCGCGCATGCTGCTGCCGCGCTCCAGTGAAATCGAGGAAGAAGAGGGCGATCCGCGCGCTGAACTGATTCGCCGCCTGCAGGAGTACGAACGCTTCAAGGCGGCCGCCGAGGGTATCGACGAACTGCCGCGGATCGGGCGCGAGGTGCTGGTGCCACAACTGGAAGCGCCGCAGGCCAAGGTGCGCAAATTGCTGCCCGACGTCGCGCTGGAAGAAATCCTGCTGTCGATGGCCGAAGTCATGCGCCGCAACGACTTGTTCGAAAGCCACCAGATCACCCGTGAGACCTTGTCGACCCGCGAGCGCATGAGCGAGGTGCTCGAGCGTCTGAAGGGCGGAGGCTTCGTACCCTTCATCGAGCTGTTCAGCGTCGAGGAGGGCAAGCTTGGTGTGGTAGTCACCTTCATGGCGATTCTCGAGCTGGTGAAGGAATCGCTGATCGAACTGGTGCAGAATGAGCCTTTCACCCCGATCCATGTCCGTGCCCGGGCCGAGTGACAGTAAAGAGCACCGATGAACCTGAACGAACCCCGCGACCTTGCGTCGCTGATCGAGGCCTTTTTGCTGGCCTCAGGCAAGCCACAGTCCCTGGAGCGCCTCTTCGAATTGTTCGAGGAGGCTGAGCGACCGGCGCCGGCCGTGTTTAAGAAGGCCCTGGAGGTGCTCGGCAAGTCATGCAATGGTCGCGCCTTCGAGCTCAAGGAAGTGGCCAGCGGCTACCGTCTGCAGATTCGTGAGGACTTCGCACCCTGGGTCGGTCGCCTGTGGGAGGAGCGCCCGCAGCGCTATTCTCGCGCGCTGCTCGAGACCATGGCCTTGATTGCCTACCGTCAGCCGATCACCCGTGGCGAGATCGAAGATGTGCGTGGGGTGGCAGTCAACAGCAACATCATCAAGACCCTGATGGAACGCGAGTGGATCCGCATCGTCGGCTACCGCGAAGTGCCTGGCCGCCCCGCCATGTTCGCCACCACCAAGGCGTTTCTCGATCATTTCAATCTCAAGAGCCTCGATGAGTTGCCGCCCCTGGCCGAGTTGCGCGAGATGGAGCCAGAACCTGTGCTCGACGACCTGGACGATGCGCCGGTGCCCGCGCACCTGCAGGCGTTGGCCGATGCCAGCCTGGGCGAGGATGGGCCTGAAGACGAGGGTGAACCGAAGGAAGAGACCAGCTTCCGCAGCTTGCTGGTGGAGCTGGATGCCATGGAAGAAGGGCTCAAGATCGACTTCGATGACTTACGCGAGGAAGAGGATGTGGTCGAGGATGAGGACAAGTCCTGATCTGCGCTGACCCTTTCACGGGCTAACCGCCGGGCAGAAAAACTTTCTCATCCCGATGCGCCAGCTCCATGAACCGCGTACAATACGCGCCCCTTGGCGCATCCGCCGCCAAACCGCTTTCACTACACCGTACACCGGGAGGTGCCCAGATGAGTGACAAAGACCTGCAAGAAACCCAGATCACCCCACCGTCCGGCGAAAAGCTGCAGAAAGTGCTGGCACGTATCGGTGTCGGTTCGCGCCGTGACGTCGAAGCCTGGATCAGCCAAGGCCGCATCAAGGTCAATGGCGTCGAGGCTACCCTCGGCCAGCGCGTCGACCTGCACGATGCCATCGCTGTCGACGGCAAGCTGATCAAGCGTGAGGAAGCCGCCGAGGCGACCCGCCGCGTCATCATGTACAACAAGCCCGACGGCGAGATCTGCACCCGTGACGACCCTGAAGGCCGTCCCACCGTGTTCGACCGCCTGCCGCGCCCGAAAGAGGGCCGCTGGATCAACATCGGTCGTCTCGACATCAACACCACTGGCTTGCTGCTGTTCACCACCGACGGTGAACTGGCCAACCGCCTGATGCACCCTTCCTACGAGATGGACCGCGAGTACGCGGTGCGTGTCCGTGGCGAGGTCGACGACGAGATGATCGAGCGCCTCAAGGCGGGCGTGATGCTCGAGGACGGCCCGGCCAAGTTCACCGATATCCAGAAGGCGCCGGGCGGTGAAGGCTTCAACCACTGGTACCACTGCGTGGTGATGGAAGGCCGCAACCGTGAGGTGCGTCGCCTGTGGGAGTCCCAGGGCATGGTGGTCAGCCGCCTGAAGCGTGTGCGCTTCGGCCCGGTGTTCCTCAACTCCGACCTGCCGATGGGCCGCTGGCGTGAAATGAGCCAGGGCGAGATCGACATCCTGGCCGCCGAAGTCGGGCTGCAGCCGGTGGCGCTGCCGACCCTCAACCTCAAGGCCAAGGACAAGCTCGAGCGCTTGCAGCGCAAGTCCACGCGCCCCATGGGTCGTGGCGAGCGCGTACGTGACTTGCGCCCAGCCAAGGATGCCGGCGAGCGTCAGCCGCGCGCGGCCAGCGAGCGTCCGGCGCGTCCGGCTCGTGAGGAAGCACCGCGCAAGGGTGGCCGTGGCAGCACCGTTGCCGAACGCCCTAGCGAGATGCGCAAGCGTCCTGCGCGTGCCGAAGGCGACAAGCCGGCCGGCCGTGGTCGCGGCAAGCCGCGTGGGTGATCGCATCCTGCGGTGAAAAGGCCAGCCTTCGGGCTGGCTTTTTTGTGTCTGGTCGAAAACTGAGCGTCCTCAAGCCCCTGAGTGCGAAGCATTTTTCGTCACGCTGGAAAGTTTTTGAACCACGTTGTAACGAAATTTATACGAAGTCTGCCGGAATTGCCGTTCGGTTTCCTGCTTTGCAAGTTGGTGTAAACAGATCTTGCCGCATGTCCCGCCATAGAGCCTTGCGCCGGCCATTCTTACTATTGCCCAAAGCCCCGCCTCGCGCTGATATGACGGGCATTGCCATGTGCATCAGCCCACCACTGCAGTCGGGCCTACACAACAACAGATGGAGGCGCCATGTACGCCGATCACTACGCCATTGATGGCTCTTGCCACTGGACCGCTGCGTTTTTTCCCGAGGAAACGACGCAACGCGTTGACGCCTGCGCGCTCGCAGGGGTATACAATGCGCCGCGTTTTACCTGTGACCCCCTCGCGTACCACGCATTCTCGCCGACTCCCGGCTGATCCGCCTCAGGCTCCGTGCCAGGCGCGACGCCAGGGTCCGGGAACCCAAGGTAACCACCTTGCCTCATTCCGCTGTGCCACGAGCGCGGCGGGTCCGATTCCGTCACAGATAAAAACAAGCAGGTGACTTCGTTCATGAGTGGACACAATTCGCAGTCGTCAGGCGAACTCAAGCGTGGCTTGAAGAACCGCCACATCCAGCTGATCGCCCTGGGCGGCGCCATTGGTACCGGCCTGTTCCTCGGTTCGGCCGGGGTGATGAAATCCGCCGGCCCCTCGATGATCCTTGGCTACGCCATCTGTGGCTTCATCGCCTTCATGATCATGCGCCAGCTCGGCGAGATGATCGTCGAAGAGCCTGTGGCCGGCTCCTTCAGCCATTTCGCTCACAAGTACTGGGGCGGCTTCGCGGGCTTCCTGTCGGGCTGGAACTGCTGGGTGCTGTACATCCTGGTGGGTATGTCGGAGCTCTCTGCGGTCGGCAAGTACGTCCACTACTGGTGGCCGGAGATCCCGACGTGGGTCACTGCAGCGGGCTTCTTCCTGCTGATCAACGCGATCAACCTGATGAACGTCAAGGTGTTCGGCGAGGCCGAGTTCTGGTTCGCGATCATCAAGGTGGCCGCCATCGTCGGCATGATCGCCTTGGGCGCGTATCTGCTCACCAGCGGCAGCGGCGGCCCGGACGCCTCGGTGACCAACTTGTGGAGCCATGGTGGCTTCTTCCCCAATGGCGTGAGCGGGTTGGTGATGGCGCTGGCGATCATCATGTTCTCCTTCGGTGGCCTGGAAATGCTCGGCTTCACTGCCGCCGAAGCCGACAAGCCCAAGACCGTAATTCCGAAGGCGATCAACCAGGTCATCTACCGCATCCTGATCTTCTATATCGGTGCCCTGGTGGTGCTGCTGTCGCTGACCCCGTGGGACAGCCTGGTGGCCAGCATCGATGCTTCCGGCGGCAGCTACGGCAGCAGCCCGTTCGTCCAGGTGTTCTCGCTGCTGGGCAGTGACGTGGCGGCGCATCTGCTGAACTTCGTGGTACTGACCGCGGCACTGTCGGTGTACAACAGCGGCACCTACTGCAATGCGCGCATGCTCTACGGCATGGCCGAGCAGGGCGATGCGCCGGCGGGCCTGGCGAAGATCGACCGTCGTGGCGTGCCGGTTCGGGCGATCCTGGCGTCGGCAGCGTTCACCCTGATTGCCGTGCTGCTCAACTACTTCATGCCGCAGCATGCCCTGGAGTTGCTGATGTCGCTGGTGGTCGCGGCGCTGGTGATCAACTGGGCGATGATCAGTTACTCGCACCTGAAGTTCCGCCAGCACCTTGACCGTACCGGCCAGAAACCGCTGTTCAAGGCGCTGTGGTACCCGTACGGCAACTACCTGTGCCTGGCCTTCGTGGTGCTGATCCTGGGCATCATGCTGCAGATTCCAGGGATCCAGATTTCGGTCTATGCGATCCCGGTGTGGCTGGTGGTGATGTATGTGTTCTATGTGATCAAGAGCAAGCGCATGGCGCAGGCCGGTACTGCGGCGGGTAGCGTGGCGAAGTAAGCCGGTAGCTTGATTCGGGAAACCCGGTGCCAGGGGCTGGTGCCGGGTTTTTTGTTGTCTGATCGGGCCCTGTGGGAGCGGGCTTGCCCGCGAAAGCGCCCAACCAGGCAACCGCTAAATCTGCTCCAACAACCACCCGCGAAACGCCCTGAGCGAGGGCAGCGCCTCGTTGCGCGGCGGATAGATCAGGTAGTAGCTGCGCTGGCTTGCAAACGCCTCGCCCGGGCTGAACAGCTCGCCCTTGGCCAGTTCTTCGGCCACCAGAATCCTTGGCACCAGGCCGATGCCGATCCCGGCGCGTACCGCCTGGATCAGGTGCGATGTCAGCTCGAAGCTCGGCCCCAGGCGCATGGCGCGATGCGCCAGTTCATGATGGGAAAACCATTCGCCCCAGGCATGCGGATTGTTAGCAACATTGAGTAGCAACTCTTCGCTGATGCGCGCTGGCGTCCATGTCTGCGCAGCGCCCGCCGCCTGCGGCGGCAGGATCACCACCAGTTCCTCGGCATGCAACCGGTGGCAGATCAGGCCGGGCAGGTCGTGGCTGGCCACACCGATGGCGGCATCGATCTCGCTGGTGTCGAAGTTGATCGCCTCGATGCGTGAATGAATGTGCACCAGCATCCCGGGATGCGCGCTGTAGAACGCATTCAGGCGCGGCAGCAGCCATTTCGAACCGAAGGTGGGCAGTGTCGCCAGCCGCAGGGTACCGACCCCGGACTGGTAGGCGAGTGCCTGCAGCGTGGCACTGCGAATACGCCCAAGGGCTTCGCTCAACTCGCGCTGGTACAGGCGCCCGACATCGGTCAATTGCACCTGGCGCCCTTCGCGGCGGAACAAGGTCAGGCCCAGTTGCTGCTCCAGCGCCTGGACTTGGCGGCTGACTGCGCTCTGGGTCAGCGACAACTCGACGGCCGCGCGGGTGTAGCTTTCATGCCGGGCAGCGGCCTCGAAGGCCAGCAGCAAGGACATCGATGGGGTCAGGTGGCGGTAATTCATTCATGAAACTCATCGATAGCGGCAGGATTATCCGTTTGCCCTCGGCTGGAAAGTACAGGAACATTGGCCTATCCGTCATCCGGCCCGGAGTTATTCATGCCGGATGAGCAACAGAGCGTCGCCTGCCGGTGATGCCAGACCGTGAACCTGCCTATACAAGAGGCCATCCTTCGATGATCGCCCAGTTGCCCGTCCGTGCGCCTGCCGCCGGCTACCCCGAATTCCTCGAAGCCCTGGGTGCCAGCGGCTTCCGCGGCCAGATCAGCGCCGACTACGGCACCCGTACGGTGCTGGCCACCGACAACTCGATCTATCAGCGCCTGCCCCAGGCGGCCGTCTTCCCGCTCGATGCCGACGACGTGGCGCGCGTCGCCACGCTGATGGCCGAGCCGCGTTTTCGGCAGATCAAGCTGACCCCGCGCGGCGGCGGTACGGGGACCAACGGCCAGTCGCTGACCGACGGCATCGTCGTCGACCTGTCGCGGCACATGAACACCATCCTTGAAATCAACACCCAGGAGCGTTGGGTACGGGTGCAGGCTGGTGTGGTGAAGGATCAGCTCAACGCTGCACTCAAGCCGCACGGGCTGTTCTTCGCCCCTGAGCTGTCGACCTCCAACCGCGCCACGGTCGGCGGCATGATCAACACCGATGCCAGTGGCCAGGGCAGTTGCACCTACGGCAAGACCCGTGACCACGTTCTCGAGCTGCACAGCGTGCTGCTCGGGGGCGAGCGACTGCACAGCCTGCCGATCGACGACGCTGCGCTGGAGCAGGCCTGCGCCGCACCTGGCCGGGTCGGCGAGGTCTATCGCATGGCGCGTGAGATCCAGCAGACCCAAGGCGAGCTGATCGAGACCACCTTCCCCAAGCTCAACCGTTGCCTGACCGGTTACGACCTCGCGCACCTGCGCGATGAGCAGGGCCTGTTCAACCTCAATAGCGTGCTGTGCGGCGCCGAAGGCTCGCTGGGCTATGTGGTCGAGGCCAAGCTCAACGTGCTGCCGATCCCGAAATACGCGGTGCTGGTCAACGTGCGCTACACCAGCTTCATGGACGCCCTGCGCGACGCCAATGCGCTGATGGCGCACAAGCCGCTGTCGATCGAGACCGTCGATTCCAAGGTACTGATGCTGGCGATGAAGGATATCGTCTGGCACAGCGTCGCCGAATACTTCCCTGCCGACGCCGAGCGCCCGACCTTGGGTATCAACCTGGTCGAGTTCTGCGGCGACGAGCCGGACGAGGTCAATGCACGCGTCGAGGCCTTCGTCGAACACCTGCGCAGCGATACCAGCGTCGAGCGGTTGGGCCACACCCTCGCCGAGGGCGCCGAGGCAGTGACGCGCGTCTACACCATGCGCAAGCGTTCGGTGGGGCTGCTCGGCAACGTCGAGGGCGAGGTGCGGCCGCAGCCGTTCGTGGAAGATACCGCGGTACCGCCGGAGCAGTTGGCCGACTACATCGCCGAATTCCGTGCGCTGCTCGATGGCCATGGCCTGGCCTATGGCATGTTCGGTCACGTCGATGCCGGGGTGCTGCACGTGCGTCCGGCGCTGGACATGAAAGACCCGGCCCAGGCCGCGTTGGTCAAGCCGATCTCCGATGCGGTGGCGGCGCTGACCAAGCGCTATGGCGGCTTGCTCTGGGGCGAGCATGGCAAGGGGCTGCGCTCGGAATACGTGCCGGAATACTTCGGTGAACTGTATCCGGCCCTGCAGCGGCTCAAGGGCGCATTCGACCCTTACAACCAGCTCAACCCGGGCAAGATCTGCACGCCATCCGACAGCACCGAGGGCCTGACGCCGGTCGATGGTGTCACCCTGCGTGGCGACCTGGACCGCAACATCGACGAGCGCGTGTGGCAGAGCTTCGGCAGCGCCGTGCACTGCAACGGCAACGGCGCCTGCTACAACTATGACCCCAACGACGCCATGTGCCCGTCGTGGAAGGCCACCCGCGAGCGTCGCCATTCACCCAAGGGGCGCGCCTCGCTGATCCGTGAATGGCTGCGCCTGCAGGGCGAGGCCAATATCGATGTGCTGGCCTCGGCCCAGCGCAAGGCGTCGTGGATCAAGGGCCTGCCCAAGCGCCTGGGCAACCTGCGGGCCCAGCGTCAGGGGCAGGAGGACTTTTCCCACGAGGTGTACGACGCCATGGCCGGCTGCCTGGCGTGCAAGTCGTGCGCGGGGCAGTGCCCGATCAAGGTCAACGTACCGGACTTCCGTTCACGTTTCCTCGAGCTCTACCACGGTCGCTACCAGCGCCCGCTGCGTGACTATCTGATCGGCTCGCTGGAGTTCACCATTCCGTACCTGGCCCATGCGCCAGGCTTGTATAACGCGGTGATGGGGTCGAAGTGGGTCAGCCGCCTGCTGGCCGACAAGGTCGGCATGGTCGACAGCCCATTGATCAGCCGCTTCAACTTCCAGTCCACCCTGACCCGCTGCCGCGTGGGAGTGGCCAGTGTGCCGGCGCTGCGCGAGCTGACCCCGGCCCAGCGCGAGCGCAGCATCGTGCTGGTGCAGGACGCTTTCACGCGGTACTTCGAGACGCCGCTGCTGGCTTCGTTCATCGAACTGGCCCACCGGCTGGGCTACAAGGTGTTCCTGGCGCCCTACAGCGCCAACGGCAAGCCGCTGCATGTGCAGGGCTTCCTCGGTGCCTTCGCCAAGGCAGCCATTCGCAATGGCCGGCAGCTCAAGGCCCTGGCTGATTGCGGTGTGCAGTTGGTGGGTCTGGATCCGGCGATGACCCTGGTCTATCGCCAGGAATACCAGAAGGTCGACGGCCTGGAGGGTTGTCCGGCAGTGCTGTTGCCGCAGGAGTGGCTGATGGATGCGTTGCCCGAACAGGCTGCAGGGAAGGGCGGCAGCTTCCGCCTGATGGCGCATTGCACGGAGAAGACCAACGTTCCGGCCAGCACCCGGCAGTGGGAGCAGGTGTTTGCGCGGATGGGGCTCAAGCTTGCCAGCGAGGCCACCGGTTGCTGCGGGATGTCGGGCACCTACGGGCACGAGGCGCGTAATCAGCAGGCTTCGAAGACTATCTTCGAGCAGTCGTGGGCGACCAAGCTGGACAAGGAAGGCGAGGCGTTAGCGACGGGCTATTCGTGCCGTAGCCAGGTCAAGCGCATGGCCGAGAAACAGCTTCGCCATCCGTTGGAGGTGGTGTTGCAGTACCTGGTGCACTGATCTCACGGCCTCTTCGCGGGGGTGCCCGCGAAGAGGCCAGCGCAGCCTTCAGCCGTGCAGCTCTCGCCCCAGCCGTGCCTGGCGGTACAGATACAGGCTCAGCACCAGCCCGCAAACCGCCGCACCTGCGGCGAACAGAAAGATCGACCTGAAGCCGAAGCCTGAGGCCACCGCACCGACCAGCGGCCCGGTGATCCCCAGCGACAGATCGATGAACAGCGAATACCCACCGACCGCAGCCCCGCGGTTGGCTGCCGAAACCTGGTTCACGGCTTCCACTCCCAGTGCCGGGAAGACCAGCGAGAAGCCGAATCCGCTCAGCGCGGCGCCGACCAGAGCCAGCTCGGCGTTGGGTGCCAGCCATAGCATCAGCAGCCCCAGGGTTTCCACCGACAGGCAGGCGATGGCCACGCGAAAGCCGCCGATGCGGTTGATCAGATTGCCGAACAGCAGGCGTGCACAGATGAAGCTGGCGCCGAACAGGCTCAGGGTCAGCGCAGCGTTCGGCCAGTTGCGGCTGGCGTAGTAGAGGGTGATGAAGGTCGCGATGGTGCCGAAACCGATCGACCCCAGCGCCAGCCCCGAACCATGCGGGAATACCTTGCCCAGCACCTGCAGGAAGGGCAGGCGTTTGCCTGCCACCACTGGTGCTGCCTGCTTGGGCCAGGCCAGTGCCAGGCCCAGAATGCCCAGCAGGATGACGCTCACGCCCATGCTCCACAGCCCCAGGCCCTTGACCATCAGCACCCCTAGCGGCGCGCCGACGGCCAGCGCGCCATAACTGGCGATGCCGTTCCAGGAGATGACCTTGGCGGTATGTTCGGCGCCGACCCGGCCGATGCCCCAGCCGATCGAGCCCGAGCCCACGAGGCTCTCCGCGCTGCCCAGCACCAGGCGCCCGATGAGCAGACAAGTGAGGCTCAGCCAGGGCAAGTGAGTGAGGAAGCTGCAGGCCAGCATGAACACCCCGCTCAGGCCGCAGCCGAACAGGCCCCACATCACCGCCTTCTTGCTGCCGAGGTTGTCGATGATACGGCTGGCGGTTGGGCGGCTGAGCAGGGTTGCCAGGTACTGGACGCTGATCACCAGGCCCGCGAGTACGGCACTGAAACCCAGGTCGTTGTGCACATAGCCCGGCAGCACGGCGAGGGGGATGCCGATGTTCAGGTAGCCGATGAAGGTGAAGAGAACGATGGAGACGACTTGCAGGGTAACCGCAAGAGGACGCGGTGAGTCGGGCATGGGGGCCTTCAAGGTTCTGGACTGTGTGAAAACGTGATGACGGGGATAACCCGCAGGTCAGCCGTTTTCACACGGTCGGTGGGGATGCGCGGTTATTCCTGATCGGCGCTGGATTGATCGTCACTGTCCTGCGAAGCAGGTGCCGGCTCGGCGGCGTGGGCGGTGACGGTTTGCTCTTCGGGGTTCAGGCTTGGGAAGGGAAGATTCGGGATTTCATGCATCTCGTCGTTCCTCGCAAGTGTGAGTGAAAGGGCAGCGCTTGGCGCGTTGGAAGCTTTTGAAAAGCTGGGGCAGGATACAGCAGTCTGGATGACAGTTTGAGATTTTTCCCTCTCGCTTGTCGGTTTTGCGGGCGAATAGCGGACGGTGTGCGCCTCGGTTTTGCTGTGAATGCATTCGCGGCGGTCCAGCGCCCTGATAAGCTCGCACCTGCAGGTAGGTCACTATTCCTGTAGGTGCGGGCTTGTTGGAGCGTGGAGCCGCCGCGAAGAGAACGACGCGATCCAGCTGGCGTTATTTACGCCCTTCAGCCGTCTCAGCGACCTTGTCGGTGCGTGCACACATGATGAAGTCGTTGCGGTGCAGCCCTTTGATCGAGTGGCTCCACCAGGTCACGGTGACTTTGCCCCACTCGGTAAGCAGGCCGGGGTGATGCCCTTCGGCTTCGGCGATTTCGCCGACGGCGTTGGTGAAGGCCAGGGCGTGCTTGAAGTTCTTGAACAGGAACACACGCTCCAGTTCCATGTGGCCGTCGCGCACTTCCACGCTCCAGTCCGGGATCTCGCGAATCAGTTCGGCCAGCTCTTGGTCGCTGACCTTCGGCGCGTCAGCGCGGCAGGCTTCGCAGTGGGCTTGGTTCAAGGCATTCATGGAGGTTTTCCGCTTTCGAGTTGTTGTCGGCAAGACGGCTCAGGCCGCCTTGGGTGGAAATTTCGGCGCGTGCAGGCCCAACTGCATGGCGTGCTGGACCATGCCCATGATGTCCTCGTGGGCCAGATCGAACAGGCGCTTCATGTTCGGCAGGACGAAGTACACCGGCTGCAGGATATCGATACGGTAGGGCGTACGCATGGCTTCGATCGGATCGAAGGTTTGGTGTTCGGGTTCGCTGGACAGGCTGTAGACCGTCTCCTTGGGCGAGGAGAGGATGCCGCCGCCATAGATCTTGCGGCCCTGGGCGGTTTCCATGAGGCCGAACTCGATGGTCATCCAGTACAGGCGCGCCAGGTACACCCGTTGTTCCTTGGTCGCCGCCAGGCCGAGCTTGCCATAGGTATGGGTGAATTCGGCGAACCAAGGGTTGGTCAGCAGCGGGCAGTGGCCGAAGATCTCGTGGAAGATGTCCGGTTCCTGCAGGTAGTCCAGTTCTTCCGGGGTGCGGATGAAGGTGGCGACCGGGAAGCGCTTGCTGGCCAGCAGTTCGAAGAAGGTCTGGAAGGGGATCAGCGCCGGCACGCGAGCGACCTGCCAGCCTGTGGTGGCGCCCAGCACCTTGTTGACTTCGCCCAGTTGCGGAATGCGGTCATGGGGCAGCTTGAGCTGGTCGATGCCGTCCAGGTACTCCTGGCATGCGCGGCCCTCGATCACTTTCAACTGGCGGGTGATCAGGGTGTTCCACACCGCATGCTCTTGCTGCGGGTAGTCGATAAAACCCTGCGCATCGGGCTCGCGGGCCACGTATTGCGTCTGTTTCATGGAGCTCTCCTGGTGAGGGCTTTCTTGTTATGTGGGACTTGCCCTAGGAATAGCCCTACGCAGGCGGTTTTGCACGGGTCGATCTGCGGGGTGACTAGGAAGGAATGGGGTGTTTCTGTAACGATAATTTTACAAATAGAGGGTTGCCCCGAAAAATCAAGGGTATCAGGCTGGCAGTTAAGGTATTTTTGTCAGCTTATCTTTACGAATTTTCTGCGCGCCGATGAATAAAGTCGGTTGCCTCGGGGCCTTTCATGCGTATCAAAGTCCACTGCCAGAACCGCATCGGCATCCTGCGCGACATCCTCAACCTGTTGGTGGAGTACGGTATCAACGTGTTGCGTGGCGAGGTCGGCGGCGATCACGGCAACGCCATCTATTTGCATTGCCCGAACCTGATCAACCTGCAGTTCCAGGCCTTGCGTCCAAAATTCGAAGCCATCGCCGGGGTATTCGGGGTCAAGCGCGTCGGCTTGATGCCCAGCGAGCGGCGGCACATGGAGCTGAATGCGTTGCTAGGGGCGCTGGAGTTTCCGGTGCTGTCGGTCGACATGGGAGGCAGCATCGTTGCAGCCAACCGTGCCGCGGCGCAGTTGCTCGGGGTACGGGTCGACGAGGTGCCGGGGTTGCCGCTGGCGCGCTATGTCGAGGATTTCGACCTTCCGGAACTGGTGCGGGCCAACCAGTCGCGGATCAACGGGTTGCGCATCAAGGTCAAGGGTGATGTGTTCCTGGCCGATATCGCGCCCTTGCAGTCCGAACATGACGACAGCGAAGCCCTGGCCGGCGCGGTGCTGACCCTGCATCGCGCCGATCGCATCGGCGAGCGTATCTACAACGTGCGCAAGCAGGAGCTGCGTGGTTTCGACAGCATCTTCCAGAGTTCACGGGTGATGGCCTCGGTCGTGCGCGAGGCGCGGCGCATGGCGCCGCTGGATGCGCCGTTGCTGATCGAGGGCGAAACCGGCACCGGCAAGGAATTGCTGGCCCGTGCCTGTCACCTGGCCAGCCCGCGTGGCCAGGCACCGCTGATGGCGCTCAACTGCGCGGGGTTGCCGGAGTCAATGGCCGAGACCGAGCTGTTCGGCTACGGCCCGGGTGCGTTCGAGGGCGCGCGGGCCGAGGGCAAGCTCGGGCTGCTGGAGTTGACCGCGGGCGGCACGCTGTTTCTGGATGGGGTAGGGGAGATGAGCCCGCGCCTGCAGGTCAAGCTGCTGCGCTTTCTGCAGGACGGCTGCTTTCGCCGGGTCGGCAGCGACGAGGAGGTCTATCTCGATGTGCGGGTGATCTGCGCCACCCAGGTCGACCTGTCGGAGTTGTGCGCGCGGGGCGAGTTCCGCCAGGACCTCTATCACCGGCTCAACGTGCTGTCGTTGCACATTCCGCCACTGCGTGAGTGCATGGATGGGCTGGAGGGGTTGGCGCAGCACTTCCTCGACCAGGCCAGCCGGCAGATCGGTTGTGCATTGCCACGCCTGGCGCCGGCGGCGATGGACAAGTTGAGCCAATATCACTGGCCGGGCAATGTCCGGCAACTGGAAAACGTATTGTTCCAGGCCGTGTCGTTATGTGAGGGCGGTGTGGTCAAGGGCGAACATATTCGTTTGCCGGATTATGGTGCGCGACAACCCTTGGGTGAATTTTCGCTGGACGGGGAACTTGCGCAGATCGTCGGGCGCTTTGAAAAAGCGGTGTTGGAAAGTTTGATGGCGGAGTTTCCAAGTAGTCGGGCACTGGGGAAGAGGCTGGGTGTTTCCCATACCACGATTGCCAACAAGTTGCGTGAGTACGCCTTGGGCAAGTCGGTGGATTGAAGAAGTTTCAAGTAATGAAGATTTAATTGGCGGTGTTGTGTTCGCGGGCAAGCCCGCTCCCACAAAAGCCCGCTCCCACGGAGATGTCGAGAGCGGACGAAGGGAGCGGGCCGTGGCGTTAGCCGTTGGAGCAACCGTTGCCCATCACGCGGTATTCGAGAATGTGCTTCTGGCCCTTGGAGTCTTCGTAGGTCATGCGCGCCGGCACCACTTCGCAGACATTCGGGACTTCGCTCATGGACAGCACCTTGGCGATGTCCAGGTGTTGCGAATAACTGTACTGTTCAACCGGAATCTGCTCGGCGTTCGTTGCAACATCGTCGGCCATTGCCGCGCTGCAAACACTGCCAAGTACCAATACCAGTAAAGCTTTCATTTTCAATTTACCTGTCTAAGGTCGTGAGGGGGCACGCGGCACTTGTGGCGCCGCGAGTACATCCAGAGTTTTACTGTTGAATTAGAGCGGGATTAACGTGCCTTCGTGGGGGCTGTTACAAGAAGTTAATCGCCTTGCCGTTGCTGGCGAGATGAATTCTAGGAGTGTGCTTCGAATTGAAAAAGATCTGGTTTTGATAAAGTTTTTCGGGCTTTTGACAGAATCGGTAACAATCACGGGTACGAACGTACCGAATTCTTCAGTGATGGCCTGGGGCTCCGCGGGCTAGAGCGCCTCGATGAAATTTCGCCGCGGCGCATGCTGTTCGTTACTACCAACGTCGAATGGTCATGGTCGCTCTGGTACAGTTAAAACCGTCTCATACAAAAACAACTATTACACCGAGGTAACACAGATGAGTGCGGCTCCACTGTATCCCGTTCGTCCCGAGGTTGCGGCAAACACCCTGACCGACGAGGCCACCTACAAGGCCATGTACCAGCAATCGGTGATCAACCCGGACGGTTTCTGGCGCGAGCAGGCCCAGCGCCTGGACTGGATCAAGCCCTTCACCAAGGTCAAGCAGACCTCGTTCGACGACCACCATGTCGATATCAAATGGTTCGCCGACGGCACTCTCAACGTTTCCTACAACTGCCTGGATCGTCACCTCGAAGAGCGCGGCGACCAACTGGCGATCATCTGGGAAGGCGATGACCCTTCCGAACACCGCAACATCACCTATCGCGAGCTGCACGAGCAGGTCTGCAAGTTCGCCAACGCCCTGCGTGGCCAGGACGTGCACCGTGGCGATGTGGTCACCATCTACATGCCGATGATCCCGGAAGCTGTGGTGGCGATGCTGGCCTGTGCCCGCATCGGTGCCATCCACTCCGTGGTATTCGGCGGCTTCTCTCCTGAAGCGCTGGCCGGGCGCATCATCGACTGCAAGTCCAAGGTCGTCATCACCGCCGACGAAGGCCTGCGTGGCGGCCGCCGCACGCCGCTCAAGGCCAACGTCGACCTGGCGCTGACCAACCCTGAAACCAACAGTGTGCAGAAGATCATCGTGTGCAAGCGCACCGGTGGTGACATCGCCTGGCACCAGCATCGCGACATCTGGTACGAAGACCTGATGAAGGTCGCCTCCAGCCATTGCGCCCCCAAAGAAATGGGCGCTGAAGAAGCGCTGTTCATCCTCTATACCTCCGGTTCTACCGGCAAGCCCAAGGGCGTGCTGCATACCACGGGTGGCTATCTGGTCTATGCCGCGCTCACCCACGAGCGCGTGTTCGACTACCGTCAGGGCGAGGTCTACTGGTGTACCGCCGACGTGGGCTGGGTCACCGGCCACAGCTATATCGTCTACGGCCCGCTGGCCAATGGCGCGACCACCCTGCTGTTCGAGGGTGTGCCGAACTACCCGGACATCACCCGCGTGTCCAAAATCGTCGACAAGCACAAGGTCAACATTCTCTACACCGCGCCAACCGCTATCCGCGCGATGATGGCCGAAGGTCAGGCGGCGGTCGCCGGTGCCGATGGCTCGAGCCTGCGCCTGCTCGGTTCGGTGGGTGAGCCGATCAACCCCGAGGCCTGGAACTGGTACTACAAGACCGTCGGCAAGGAGCGCTGCCCGATCGTCGACACCTGGTGGCAGACCGAGACCGGCGGCATCCTGATCAGCCCGCTGCCGGGCGCCACGGGCCTCAAGCCGGGCTCGGCAACCCGTCCGTTCTTCGGCGTGGTACCGGCACTGGTGGACAACCTGGGTAACCTGATCGAGGGCGCGGCCGAGGGCAACCTGGTGATCCTCGATTCGTGGCCGGGCCAGTCGCGCTCGCTGTATGGCGATCACGACCGCTTCGTCGACACCTACTTTAAGACCTTCCGTGGCATGTATTTCACCGGAGACGGTGCGCGCCGCGACGAAGATGGCTACTACTGGATCACCGGTCGGGTGGACGATGTGCTCAACGTTTCGGGGCACCGCATGGGGACTGCCGAGATCGAAAGCGCGATGGTCGCCCACTCCAAGGTCGCCGAGGCCGCGGTGGTAGGTGTGCCGCACGACATCAAGGGGCAGGGCATCTATGTTTACGTCACTCTCAATGCCGGCGAGGAGTCCAGTGAGCAACTGCGCCAGGAGCTGAAGAACTGGGTGCGCAAGGAGATCGGCCCGATCGCCTCGCCGGATGTCATCCAGTGGGCGCCAGGCCTGCCCAAGACTCGCTCGGGCAAGATCATGCGGCGTATCCTGCGCAAGATCGCCACGGGTGAGTACGATGCGCTGGGCGATATCTCCACGCTCGCCGACCCGGGTGTGGTGCAGCACCTGATCGACACGCACAAGGCCATGAACCTGGCGACCGCGTGATGATGCTTTGGGGGTAGGCTGTCTTGCCCCGCGCCTTGCAACCAGACCCCGCCGGTAATCGGCGGGGTTTTTGCATTCTGTTACCCGACATTCATCGGTAACCCGCTGCTGTCACCGTGATTGCACTCAAACGGGGCCAAGGGAAACATTTCTGTGCCTTCAGGGTGCGATCCTGTAGACGTTTTTTGCAGCCTTGCACCCTGCACTTGCCGGATTACAAGGCTTTGCCAATAATAGGCCCGCTTATTGCTTCGTCTAAAGGTTGTTTTCCTTTTGCGCTTGCATGTTTCGCAAGAGCTGTCAATATCGCCGCCCGCAGCTTCAAGCGCTTCTGTACGTAGTTGTCGCTTTGAAGAAATATCGACTACCGGGCTGTCGTTAAAATGCCACTCACTCGCTCGTGGTCTGCGACCTTGGTCGAACCCTGCGCGGCTCGCGTTGTACTCATTCGCATATCCGGCAATCGTGTCCCTGCCTGTTATTGCCCCGTACCGATGGAGTTACCTGATGAAGAAGCTTGCACTGCTTGGCGCCCTGGCGCTGTCTGTGTTTTCCCTGGTCTCGCAGGCCGACGAGAAGCCGTTGAAGATCGGTATCGAAGCCGCCTACCCACCCTTCGCCTTCAAGCAGCCTGATGGCAGCATCGCCGGTTTCGACTACGACATCGGCAACGCCCTGTGCGAAGAGATGAAAGCCAAGTGCACCTGGGTCGAGCAGGAGTTCGATGGCCTGATCCCGGCGCTGAAGGTGCGCAAGATCGACGCCATCCTGTCGTCGATGTCGATCACCGATGATCGCAAGAAGTCCGTCGACTTCACCAAGCGCTACTACCTGACTCCAGCCCGTCTGGTGATGAAGGAAGGCGCCACCGTCAGCGACAGCCTCGACGAGCTCAAGGGCAAGAAGATCGGTGTACAGCGCGGCTCTATCCACGACCGCTTCGCCAAGGAAGTGCTGGCACCTAAGGGCGCCACCGTCGTCCCTTACGGCACCCAGAACGAAATCTACCTGGATGTCGCCGCCGGTCGCCTCGATGGCACCGTGGCCGATGCCACTCTGCTCGAGGATGGCTTCCTGAAAACCGACGCCGGCAAGGGCTTCGCCTTCGTCGGTCCGTCGTTCACCGACGTGAAGTACTTCGGTGACGGCGTCGGCATTGCCGTGCGCAAGGGCGACAAGGCCAACGCCGATCGCATCAACGCTGCCATCGACGCCATCCGCGCCAACGGCAAGTACAAAGAGATCGAGAAGAAGTACTTCAACTTCGACATCTACGGCCCAGAGTCGAACTAAATCGTCGAGTTTCACCTGTGCAATGGTGCAAACAGCAGAATCTCTGAGGTTTGCACCATTTTTCATTCCCAAGTCCTGAGGAATCCCAATCATGTTGAAAGGCTACGGGGCAGTCATCCTCGAGGGGGCGTGGCTGACGTTGCAGCTCGCCCTGTCGTCGATGGCCCTGGCCATCGTTCTGGGCCTGATCGGCGTGGCCTTGCGGCTGTCGCCGGTGCGCTGGCTGGCCTGGCTGGGCGACCTGTACTCCACGGTGATCCGTGGCATTCCGGACCTGGTGCTCATCCTGCTGATCTTCTATGGCGGTCAGGACATCATCAATCGGGTCGCGCCACTGGTCGGCTACGATGACTACATCGACCTGAACCCGATGATCGCCGGTATCGGCACGCTGGGCTTCATCTTTGGTGCCTACCTGTCGGAAACCTTCCGCGGCGCCTTCCTCGGCATTCCCAAGGGGCAGGCCGAAGCGGGCGCGGCCTATGGCATGAGCAGCCGCCAGGTATTCTTCCGCATCATGGTGCCGCAGATGATCCGCCTGGCCATTCCCGGCTTCACCAACAACTGGCTGGTGCTGACCAAGGCCACTGCGCTGATTTCCGTGGTCGGTCTGCAGGACATGATGTTCAAGGCCAAGCAGGCGGCGGATGCCACCCGCGAACCCTTCACTTTCTTCCTGGCGGTGGCGGCGCTGTACCTGGTGCTGACCAGCGTTTCGCTGCTGGCGTTGAAGTATCTCGAGAAGCGCTACTCGGTGGGCGTAAAGGCGGCTGAACTATGATCTTCGACTACAACGTCATCTGGGAGGCCATGCCGCTGTACATCGGTGGTTTGCTGACCACCCTCAAGCTGCTGGCGCTGTCGCTGTTCTTCGGCCTGCTGGCGGCCATTCCGCTGGGGTTGATGCGGGTGTCGAAGCAGCCGCTGGTGAACCTGATCGCGTGGCTCTACACCTACGTGATCCGAGGCACGCCGATGCTGGTGCAACTGTTCCTGATCTACTACGGCCTGGCCCAGTTCGAGGCGGTGCGCGAGAGCATCTTCTGGCCGTGGCTGTCGAGTGCGACCTTCTGCGCCTGCCTGGCGTTCGCCATCAACACCAGCGCCTACACCGCCGAAATCATCGCCGGCAGCCTCAAGGCCACGCCTCATGGCGAGATCGAGGCAGCCAAGGCCATGGGCATGTCGCGCTTCAAGATGTACCGCCGCATCCTGCTGCCTTCGGCCATGCGCCGGGCGCTGCCGCAGTACAGCAACGAAGTGATCATGATGCTGCAGACCACCAGCCTGGCGTCGATCGTCACCCTGATCGACATCACCGGTGCTGCGCGCACGGTCAATGCCCAGTACTACCTGCCTTTCGAGGCCTACATCACGGCGGGCGTGTTCTACCTGTGCCTGACCTTCATCCTCGTGCGCCTGTTCAAGATGGCCGAACGTCGCTGGCTCAGCTACCTGGCGCCGCGCAAGCACTGACCGCTCTGTGAGAATCGACAGCATGTACAAACTCCAAGTCCAAGACCTGCACAAGCGCTACGGCAGCCACGAGGTGCTCAAGGGCGTCTCGCTCGAAGCCAAGGCAGGCGATGTGATCAGCATCATCGGCTCGAGCGGTTCGGGCAAATCCACCTTCTTGCGCTGCATCAACCTGCTTGAGCAGCCGCATGCCGGCAAGATCCTCCTCAACAACGAGGAGCTCAAGCTGGTCGCCGGCAAGGACGGCGCGCTCAAGGCTGCCGACCCCAAGCAGCTGCAGCGCATGCGTTCGCGCCTTTCGATGGTGTTCCAGCATTTCAACCTGTGGGCGCACATGACTGCACTCGAGAACATCATCGAGGCGCCGGTGCATGTGCTGGGCATGAACAAGAAGGAGGCGCTGGAAAAGGCCGAGCACTACCTGGCCAAGGTAGGTGTGGCGCATCGCAAGGATGCTTTCCCCGGGCACATGTCTGGCGGTGAGCAGCAGCGTGTGGCGATCGCTCGCGCCCTGGCCATGGAGCCTGAGGTGATGCTGTTCGACGAGCCGACTTCGGCGCTCGATCCTGAGCTGGTGGGCGATGTGCTGAAGGTCATGCAGTCGTTGGCCCAGGAAGGCCGCACCATGGTGGTGGTCACGCATGAAATGGGCTTTGCCCGCGAGGTGTCCAACCAGCTGGTGTTCCTGCACAAGGGGTTGGTCGAGGAGCGGGGTAATCCGCGTGAGGTGCTGGTCAATCCGCAATCCGAGCGTCTCAAGCAGTTTCTCTCGGGCAGCCTGAAGTAAAAGCTGCACTCCTGCACCAGAATAGGGCATGCTGCGCAGCGAGCGCGGCATGACCCGTGCCTCACTCGACTTCAGGTTTCGGACCTAGCCTATGACCACCCAGCGAATCGGATTTCTTATCTGGCCCGGCACCAAGCCGCTGACCCTGGCCCTGGCCGAGGAAGTGCTGCAGGTGGCGCAGCGGGTGCATCCTGATGTGGTCTACGAGCTGGCGTACCTGCAGGCCGAGCCTGCCGAAGCGGGCGCCTGGCGCCTGCCGGGCGAGCCCTGGAACGGTCGGCTGGAGGGCTTCCAGAAGCTTCTGGTGCTCGCTGACGAGCCGCCGCTGGCGGTGGGTTCGGCGCTGTCGGCGGCGCTCAAGCACCTGGCCCGCAGTGGCTGCATGATTGGTGGGTTGTCGGCGGGCGTGTACCCGTTGGCCTTGCTGGGTCTGCTCGACGGTTACCGGGCGGCGGTGCACTGGCGCTGGCAGGACGACTTTGCAGAGCGTTTCCCCAAGGTTATCGCCACCAGTCATCTGTTCGACTGGGATCGCGACCGCCTGACGGCCTGTGGTGGCATGGCGGTGACCGACCTGCTGCTGGCGGTGCTGGCCCGTGATCACGGGGCAGAGTTGGCCGGCGCGGTGTCCGAGGAGCTGGTGGTCGAGCGCATTCGTGAAGGCGGGGAGCGTCAGCGTATCCCGTTGCAGAATCGTCTGGGCTCCAGCCACCCCAAGCTGACCCAGGCCGTGCTGTTGATGGAGGCCAACATCGAGGAGCCGCTGACCACCGACGAGATCGCCCAGCATGTCTGTGTCTCGCGCCGGCAGTTGGAGCGGATCTTCAAGCAGTACCTCAATCGCGTGCCCAGCCAGTACTATCTGGAGCTGCGCCTGAACAAGGCGCGGCAGATGCTGATGCAGACCAGCAAGTCGATCATCCAGATCGGCTTGTCGTGCGGGTTCTCATCCGGACCGCATTTCTCCAGCGCCTACCGCAATTTCTTCGGCGCCACGCCGCGGGAAGACCGCAACCAGCGGCGCAGCAGCAGCCCGTTCGAGTTGAGTTCGGCGCCGGCCGAGCGCGGTTGAGGTCGGGGCGAGTCCGCTTCCATAGCTGCCCCACTGATTCTGAGTTCGCCGGGGTAGCTGTGGGCGCGGGCTTGCCCCGCGATAGGGCCGCCGCGGGCGCCTCCCTCTCCTGTGAACACCCGTTCTCCCAATTTGCCCAACCCTCTCCCCGCCACCCCGTCAGCCCGTTACACTGCGCGATTGCGACAGTGTTTGTCGCATTGCCGAAAACCCAGGTAAAACAGGGGTTGGCGCTGTAACAAGTTGTCGCCTGGCAGCAAGGACAGGCGCCGATCAGTCCTTACAATCCCCCCATCGCTCGCCACTTTCAGGCCAGCGTTCCTCTTCAGGAGACTCAGATGTCCGTTGAGCAAGCCCCGGTGCAGCGTGCCGATTTCGACCAGGTCATGGTTCCCAACTACTCCCCGGCGGCCTTCATTCCTGTTCGAGGCGAGGGTTCCCGCGTCTGGGACCAGTCGGGCCGCGAACTCATCGACTTCGCCGGCGGCATTGCGGTTAACGCCCTGGGTCATTGCCATCCAGCACTGGTCAAGGCGCTGACCGAACAGGCCAACACCCTGTGGCACGTGTCCAACGTCTTCACCAACGAGCCGGCCCTGCGCCTGGCGCACAAGCTGGTGGATGCCACCTTTGCCGACCGTGCTTTCTTCTGCAACTCCGGCGCCGAAGCCAACGAGGCCGCGTTCAAGCTGGCCCGTCGTGTCGGGCATGACCGCTTCGGCCCGGAAAAGCACGAGATCATCGCCACCGTGAACAGCTTCCACGGTCGCACCCTGTTCACCGTCAGCGTCGGTGGCCAGCCCAAGTACTCCGACGGTTTCGGACCCAAGATCACCGGCATCAGCCATGTCCCGTACAACGACCTGGAAGCGCTGAAGGCACAGATCTCCGACAAGACCTGCGCCGTAGTGATCGAGCCGATCCAGGGCGAGAGCGGGGTGGTGCCGGCCGACAAGGCCTACCTGGAAGGTGCGCGCAAACTGTGTGACGAGCACAACGCCCTGCTGATCTTCGATGAAGTGCAGACGGGCGTCGGCCGTACCGGATCGCTGTACGCCTACCAGCACTACGGCGTGACCCCGGATATCCTGACCAGCGCCAAGAGCCTGGGCGGTGGCTTCCCGATCGGTGCCATGCTGACCACCACCGAGCTGGCCAAGCACCTGGCCGTTGGCACCCACGGCACCACCTATGGCGGTAACCCGCTGGGTTGCGCCGTCGCCTGTGCGGTGCTGGACGTGGTCAACACCCCCGAGACGCTGGCCGGCATCAAGACCAAGCACGCGCGTTTCAAGACCCGTCTGGAGAAGATCGGCCAGGACACTGGCCTGTTCACCCAGGTGCGTGGCGTTGGCCTGCTGATCGGCTGTGTGCTGAGCGAGGCTTGGAAAGGCAAGGCCAAGGACATCCTCAATGCCGCCGAGAAAGAAGGCGTGATGGTGCTGCAGGCCGGTCCTGACGTCGTGCGCTTCGCGCCGAGCCTGGTGGTCGAGGACGCTGACATCGACGAGGGCCTGAGCCGCTTCGAGCGCGCTGTGGCCAAGCTGACCCAGGGCTAATCGCCCTGCGGTCCCATCGCCGGGGCGGATCGTACTGCGCCGGCGATACCTGAATTCCAGTGCGGGTGCCTGCTTGTGCAAGCAAGGGTGTGCCCGCCGTTCTTCCGTGCCGACCGGGTCGGCCCGTATTCCAAAGGAGTGACACCATGCTGGTGATGCGCCCCGCGCAAATGGCGGATCTGAATGAAGTGCAGCGCATGGCTGCCGACAGCCCCATTGGTGTCACCTCGCTGCCCGATGACGCGGGCCGCCTGGGCGACAAGATCGCCGCCTCGGAAACCTCCTTCGCTGCCGAGGTGAGCTTCAACGGAGAAGAGAGCTATTTCTTCGTGCTTGAAGACAGCACCTCCGGCAAGCTCGCCGGCTGTTCGGCCATCGTCGCCTCGGCCGGCTATTCCGAGCCGTTCTACAGCTTTCGCAACGAAACCTTCGTGCACGCTTCGCGCGAGCTGAAGATCCACAACAAGATCCACGTTCTGTCGCTGTGCCACGACCTGACCGGCAACAGCCTGCTGACCAGCTTCTACGTATTGCCCGAGCTGGTGAACAGCGGCTTCGCCGAGCTCAATTCGCGCGGTCGCCTGCTGTTCATGGCCTCGCATCCCGAGCGTTTTGCCGACTCGGTGGTGACCGAGATCGTCGGCTACAGCGACGATCAGGGCGAGTCACCGTTCTGGGACGCCATCGGGCGCAACTTCTTCGACCTCAACTACGCCGACGCCGAGCGCCTGTGCGGGCTGAAGAGCCGGACCTTCCTCGCCGAACTGATGCCGCACTACCCGATCTACGTGCCGTTGCTGCACGACGAAGCCCAGGAAGCCATGGGCCAGGTGCACCCGCGCGCGCAGATCACCTTCGACATCCTGATGCGCGAGGGTTTCGAGACCGAGCACTACATCGACATCTTCGACGGTGGCCCGACCTTGCATGCACGCACCTCGGCGATCCGCTCGATTGCCCAGAGCCGCGTGGTGCCGGTCAGGATTGACGACACGCCAGTCAAGGGCGGGCGCCCGTACCTGGTGTGCAACGGCCAGTTGCAGGACTACCGCGCCGTGCTGCTGGAGCTGGACTGGGTGCCGGGCAAGCCGGTGGCACTGAGCAATGAAGCTGCCGACGCCCTGGGCGTCGGTGAAGGTGGCAACGTCCGTCTGGTTGCCGCCTGAGCCTGGGCGAAGCTGGCAAGCGCGATTCGCGGCAGGCAAAGGCCGCCGCACAAGGAGATAGCATGATCGTTCGTCCTGTACGCAGCAGCGATTTACCTGCGCTGATCGAATTGGCCCGCAGCACCGGTACCACCGGGCTCACCACGCTTCCTGCCAACGAGGAGCGACTGGCCCGCCGTGTCGGCTGGGCCGAGAAGAGCTTCAGTGGCGAAGCCGAGCGTGGCGACACCGACTACCTGTTCGTGCTGGAGAACGACGAAGGCCTGGTGGTCGGCATCAGCGCCATCGCCGGCGCCGTCGGTCTGCGCGAGCCTTGGTACAACTATCGGGTCGGCCTGACGGTCAGCGCCTCGCAGGAACTGAACATCTACCGCGAGATCCCGACCCTGTTCCTGGCCAACGACCTGACCGGCAACTCCGAGCTGTGCTCGCTGTTCCTGCGCAGTGACTACCGCAGCGGGCGCAATGGGCACCTGTTGTCGAAGTCGCGCATGCTGTTCATCGCCGAATTCCCTGACCTGTTCGGCAAGAAGATCATCGCCGAGATGCGTGGCATGTCCGACGCTGCCGGTCGTTCGCCGTTCTGGGAAAGCCTGGGCCGCCACTTCTTCAAGATGGAATTCAGCCAGGCCGACTACCTCACCGGCGTGGGCAACAAGTCGTTCATCGCCGAGCTGATGCCCAAGTTCCCGCTGTACACCTGTTTCCTGTCGGAGGCTGCGCGCAGCGTCATCGGGCGCGTGCACACCGACACCGAGCCTGCGCTGGCGATGCTCAAGCGCGAAGGTTTCAACTATCAAGGCTACGTCGACATCTTCGATGCCGGCCCGGCAATCGAATGCGAGACCGCGAAGATCCGAGCCGTGCGCGAGAGTGAAACCCTGGTGCTGGCGGTCGGTACGCCGGGTGACGACGCCACGCCTTACATCATCCACAACCGCAAGCGCGAAGACTGCCGTATCACCGCAGCGCCCGCGCGTCTGGCGGCCGGGACATTGGTCGTCGATCCGCAGACCGCCAAGCGCCTGCGCCTGGGCGTTGGCGATAACGTTCGCGCCGTGCCGCTGACTGCACCCCGGGAGACCCAATAATGACCACGCATTACATCGCCGGAAACTGGCAGGCCGGCCAGGGTGACGCCCTGCAATCGCTCGACCCGGTCACCCAGGCCGTGGTCTGGCAAGGGCAGGGCGCGGCGCCTGCTCAGGTCGAAGCTGCGGTGCAGGCGGCGCGCAATGCCTTTCCAGCCTGGGCGCAACTGAGCCTGGAGGCGCGCATCGCCGTGCTCGAAGGCTTCGCCGACCAGCTCAAGGCCAACGCCGACGAACTGGCCCGCTGCATCGGTGAGGAAACCGGCAAGCCCTTGTGGGAGTCGGCCACCGAAGTCACCAGCATGGTCAACAAGGTAGCGATCTCGGTGCAGAGCTACCGCGAGCGTACCGGCGAGAAGAGCGGCCCGCTGGCCGACGCGACTGCCGTGTTGCGCCACAAGCCGCATGGCGTGGTGGCGGTGTTCGGCCCCTATAACTTCCCTGGTCACTTGCCTAACGGCCATATCGTGCCGGCACTGCTGGCTGGCAACTGTGTCGTGTTCAAGCCCAGCGAGCTGACCCCCAAGGTCGCCGAGCTGACGGTCAAGTGCTGGATCGCCGCCGGGTTGCCGAGCGGTGTGCTCAACCTGGTGCAGGGCGCCCGTGAAACCGGTGTCGCTCTGGCAGCCAACCCGGGCATAGATGGTCTGTTCTTCACTGGTTCCAGTCGCACCGGCAACCTGCTGCACCAGCAGTTCGCCGGTCGCCCGGACAAGATCCTGGCGCTGGAAATGGGCGGCAACAATCCGCTGGTGGTCGATGAGGTCAAGGATCTGGATGCTGCGGTCTACACCATCATCCAGTCGGCGTTCATTTCGGCCGGGCAGCGTTGCACCTGTGCCCGCCGTCTTCTGGTGCCGCACGGCGCCTGGGGTGACACGCTGCTTGCGCGCCTGGTCGAGGTCAGTCGCAGCATCAGCGTCGGTGCCTTCGATCAGCAACCGGCGCCATTCATGGGCTCGGTGATTTCACTGCAGGCTGCCGGTGCCTTGCTGGCGGCGCAGTCCGAACTGTTGGCCAAGGGTGCGCAGGCGCTGCTGGAAATGACCCAGCCAAAGGCCGGCGCTGCCTTGTTGACGCCAGGCATCCTCGATGTTTCGGCAGTTGCCGACCGGCCCGACGAAGAGTTCTTCGGCCCACTGCTGCAGGTGATTCGCTACAGCGACTTCGATGCTGCCATCGATGAGGCCAACAACACCCAGTACGGCCTGGCGGCCGGGTTGCTGTCCGACTCGCGTGCTCGCTACCAGTACTTCTGGCTGCGCAGTCGCGCCGGCATCGTCAACTGGAACAAGCAACTCACCGGCGCCGCCAGCAGCGCACCGTTCGGTGGCGTGGGGGCCAGTGGCAATCACCGGGCCAGTGCCTATTACGCGGCGGACTACTGCGCCTACCCCGTGGCCTCGCTGGAGACCGCCAGCCTTGCCCTGCCGGCGACCCTGACGCCGGGCGTCACCCTATAACAACAGGTCTCGGAGCTAGCCGATGAAATCCTATGAAGTGAATTTTGATGGCCTGGTGGGGCCAACCCACAACTACGGCGGCCTCTCGTACGGCAACGTGGCCTCGCAGAGCAACAGCCAGCAGTGCTCCAACCCGCGAGAAGCGGCACGCCAGGGCCTGGCAAAAATGAAAGCCCTGATGGAAATGGGCTTCAAGCAAGGTGTGCTGGCCCCACAGGAGCGACCGGATGTGGCTGCCCTGCGCCGCCTGGGCTTCACCGGCAGCGACGCCGAGGTGATCCGCCGCGCCGCCAAGGAGGCCATGCCGCTGCTCGTCGCCAGTTGCTCGGCCTCGAGCATGTGGGTGGCCAACGCCGCCACCGTCAGCCCCAGCGCCGACACGGCGGATGGGCGGGTGCATTTCACTGCAGCCAACCTCAACTGCAAATACCACCGCAGCATCGAACACCCGACCACCAGTCGCGTGCTGGCGGCGATGTTCGCTGACGAGCAGCATTTCGCCCATCACGCGGCATTGCCGGCAGTGGCCCAGTTCGGCGACGAGGGTGCGGCCAATCACACGCGCTTCTGCCGTGCGTACGGCGAGTCGGGCGTGGAGTTCTTCGTCTATGGTCGCAGCGCCTTCGACGCGCGCTACCCGGCGCCACAGAAGTATCCGGCGCGCCAGACCCTCGAAGCCTCGCAGGCCGTAGCCCGTCTGCATGGCCTGAGCGAGGAGGGTGTGGTCTACGCTCAACAGAACCCGGCGGTGATCGACCAGGGGGTGTTCCATAACGACGTGATTTCGGTGGGTAACGGCGAGGTGCTGTTCTACCACGAGGACGCCTTCCTCGAGACCGACACGGTGCTTGGCCAACTGCAGGCTAAACTGGCTGCAAAGGGCGGCAACTTCCAGGCCATCCGCGTGCCGCGTTCGGCAGTGACGGTGGAGGACGCGGTGCGGTCCTACCTGTTCAACAGCCAGTTGCTGTCGCGCGACGACGGTTCCATGCTGCTGGTGGTACCTGAAGAGTGCCGCAACAACGAGCGCGTGTGGAGTTACCTGAGCCAGCTGACCGGCCAGCAGGGTGTGGTGAAGGAGGTCAAGGTGTTCGACCTCAAGCAGAGCATGCAGAACGGCGGAGGCCCCGCCTGCCTGCGCTTGCGCGTGGCCCTGAAGGAAACGGAACTGGCGGCGGTCAACCAAGGCGTTATCATGACCGCCCCGCTGTACGACACCCTGGTGCAGTGGGTCGACAAGCACTACCGCGACCGTCTGGGCGAAGCTGATCTTGCCGACCCGCAATTGCTGGACGAATGCCGTACGGCACTGGATGAATTGACCCAGATCCTGAAGTTGGGTTCGGTCTATCCGTTCCAACGCCAACCTTGATAGAGAGAATTTGCAATGTCCGACGCCCTGCGCCTGATCCTGGAAGATGAAGACGGCACCCAGCTGGAAACCTCCTGCACCCGCTTTGCGGTGGTCTGGCAAGGCAAGGAGGTGTGGATCCAGCAGGATGGCCGCGGTCAACTGCTGATCGGTGTCGATGTCGAGGAAGACGATACCGAGTACGCCAACCTGCTGCTGCGCCCGATGGCCACCAACCTGGTCAGCCTGCAGCTGGAGATGGAGCCTGCCGAGGTCGGTGAAGACGACGATCACGTGCACGGTCCGGATTGCGGTCACCACCACTAAGGAAATGCCCTATGCTCGCCCTCGGCAAACTGCTTGAGCTGACCCTGACCGATCACGAACCGGCCGAGAAGACCCAAGTGACCCCCAAGGGCGTGCGTTTGCGCTGGTTGGGGGAGGGCGCGCTGGAGGTGCGTCCGGCCGAGAGCGAAGATTGTGGGCTCGACCTGTTGTTGTCGGCCGGCATCCACGGCAACGAGACCGCGCCGATCGAGTTGCTGGAGCGGCTGCTGCATGGTGTGGCCAACGGCCAGATCAAGCCGCGTGCCAGGGTGTTGTTCCTGTTCGGCAACCCTGCGGCGATTCGCAAGGGCGAGCGCTTCATCGAGCAGGACATCAATCGCCTGTTCAACGGTCGTCACGAGCTTTCCAGTGGTTTCGAGGCGCTGCGCGCCGCGGAGCTCGAGCAGTTTGCCCGGGTGTTCTTCAACAAGCCCGAGCGTACTCGCCTGCATTACGACCTGCACACGGCCATTCGCGGTTCGAAGATCGAGCAGTTCGCGCTGTACCCGTTCAAGGAAGGCCGCAAGCATTCACGCCGCGAACTGGCGCGCCTGGCGGCCGCCGGCATGGAGGCGGTGCTGCTGCAGAGCAAGTCGTCAATCACCTTCAGTGCTTTCACCTACGAACAACTCGACGCCGAAGCCTTCACCCTGGAGCTGGGCAAGGCCCGTCCTTTCGGGCAGAACGAGCAGGTCAATCTCGACAAGCTCGAGGAGCGGCTTGTTCAGATCATCGAGCATACCGAGCCTGAGACCGATGCCTCGCTCGATGGCCTGAAGCTGTTCAGCGTCGCCCGGGAAATCATCAAGCACAGCGACAGTTTCCACTTGCACTTGCCGGCGGATATCGAGAATTTTTCCGAGCTGAGCAAGGGCTATCTGCTGGCCGAGGACCTGGCCGAAACACGCTGGGTCGTGGAAGAGGAAGGGGCACGTATCATTTTCCCCAACCCCAAGGTCAGGAATGGCTTGCGGGCAGGGATTCTGATCGTGCCGGATTCCGGGCAGCGCCTGGAGTAGGGGTTCAAGGGTAAGTCAGCCTGGGTGGTAGGCCCAGTTCGTGTCGCAAGGCATTTTCGTTGAACGGCGCAGGATTGGTGTCGGTATCGGGCGTGCTTGGATCGTCGTCGAAATCGAACAGGGAGCCTGGGTTTTCGAGCCCGACAGCCAAGCGCTCGGAGTTGTCGTTCACGCTTCCGGTCGCGAAGTTCCAGACGTGACAGAGCTCGTGGTAGAGCATCACCAGTGATGGTGCGTCACGCCTGTGGGCCAGCGGGTTATAGCCGATTTTGCAGTTCAGGATGCGATCGCCTCGCATGCCGTTTCGGATTGTCGGATCGCCTTGGGCGGGATCAAATCCAGCATAAGCATTGTCCAGTTCCGGGATCGACTTGATGGCGACCTTCACCTTGTGCGCCACCAACTGCTCCAGAAGCCCCGAGGCACTCGGGCTGGCCCGCAGCATCACCAACTGGCGCCTGACTTTGTCGGTGTACGCGGGATCACCCTGGATATCGAAGGTGTCGAGGTATTGCGCTGGTAGCTCCGCATCGTGTGCCTCGTAGAGCAGTGGTGCGCTGAAACCGTCCTCGACGAGAATGCTGCTGGCGTTGCCGTAGAGTCGATCGTCCAGTGGCCCTGTGGACAGGCGATTGTGGCCGGCAAAGGCCTCGATGTTCGCATTGCCCGCATTGACCCTGACGACGTCGTCGCCAGCGCCGGCATACAACGTGCTGTGGGCAGCGGCGCTGTGCAGGGCGTCGTTGCCCTTGCCGCCATCGATTTCTGCTTGCCGAACCCCTTCTACCACGACGTGGTCATCGCCGGCCCCGGCGTCAATGATCACCGAGCCGGCATTCAGGGGCTGGCCATCAGGAGGCAATTGGCCCTCGATCCGGATTCTGTCGTTGCCCTCGCCGGTCTCGATCACGATGCGGCTGTCGAGGGTGGACTCGACGAATACGTTGTCGTCGCCGGCGCCAGTACGAATATGCAGCATCTCTGTTTTTGCCAGGGCCAGCGTGTAGCGGGTAGCTTCGATGCGCAGCACGATGCCTTCGGGGCTTGGATGAACCGACAGTTCGGTGTCTGGGGCCAGTGCTTCGATCAGCAGCGTGTGATCATGGCGATTGATCGCCAGTGGGCCGCTTCTGTAGGGTAGTTGTTGTCTCAGCACAAGGCCGGAAGCGGTGTGGATCATGAGGTCTTCGGGCGCCATGGGCGTCTCCTTTCGTAGGGGAGGCTGCATTCTGGCGTTCGCTCGGTGGTTCCAGTGGTACTCCTGTACCGCCTGAATCGTCAGCATGAGGCGGATGACAGGGATTTAATTTGCCGCCTATTCCCTTTTCCTTTCCCCTGGGCGGTAATTGGCTTGTCAGTGACGAAAGCTCCGATTTAGCATCCGCTCATGTCGTTTTTGCCTGTTTGCAGCGGAAAAACTGTCCGTTTGCCGGTTTCCATCGCATAAACACACTGCACCTCGATTGCAGGACCGATATAATGCGGCCCTTTGCCGTCGTTTCGTCGATCCGACGCGTTAGCCAAAACGGCCGCCGTTTCCGTGGAAGAACCTATGAAAAGCGCAGAAATCCGTGAAGCCTTCCTTCGCTTCTTCGAAGAGCAGGGACATACCCGAGTCGCCTCCAGTTCGCTGATCCCGAACAACGACCCAACCCTGCTGTTCACCAACGCAGGCATGAACCAGTTCAAGGACTGCTTCCTGGGCGCCGAGAAGCGCGCCTACACGCGCGCTGTCAGCAGCCAGAAGTGCGTGCGCGCCGGTGGCAAGCACAACGACCTGGAAAACGTCGGCTACACCGCGCGTCACCACACTTTCTTCGAGATGCTGGGTAACTTCAGCTTCGGTGACTATTTCAAGCGCGACGCGATCACCTTCGCCTGGACCTTCCTGACCTCCGACAAGTGGCTGAACCTGCCCAAGGAGAAACTCTGGGTCACTGTCTACGCCAGCGACGACGAAGCCTACGACATCTGGACCAAGGAAGTCGGCGTGCCGGCCGAGCGCATGGTGCGCATCGGTGACAACAAAGGCGCCCCGTACGCTTCCGACAACTTCTGGACCATGGGTGATACCGGCCCTTGCGGTCCGTGCACCGAGATCTTCTACGACCACGGCGCCGACATCTGGGGTGGCCCACCCGGCTCGCCGGAAGAAGACGGCGACCGCTACATCGAGATCTGGAACAACGTCTTCATGCAGTTCAACCGCACTGCCGACGGTGTCCTGCACCCGTTGCCCGCCCCGTCGGTGGACACCGGCATGGGCCTTGAGCGCATCAGTGCGGTGATGCAGCACGTGCACTCGAACTACGAGATCGACCTGTTCCAGAGTCTGCTCGATGCCGCAGCCCAGGCCATCGGTTGCCGTAACGAAGCGCAGTCGTCGCTGAAAGTGGTCGCCGACCACATCCGTTCCTGCGGCTTCCTGATCGCCGACGGCGTGCTGCCTTCCAACGAGGGCCGTGGCTATGTGCTGCGCCGCATCATTCGTCGCGCCTGCCGCCATGGCAACAAACTTGGCGCCAAGGGCAGCTTCTTCCACAAGGTCGTGGCCGCACTGGTCAGCGAGATGGGTGAAGCCTTCCCCGAGCTCAAGAGCCAGCAGGCGCACATCGAGCGCGTGCTCAAGACCGAAGAAGAGCAGTTCGCCAAGACTCTCGAGCAGGGCCTGCGCATCCTCGAACAGGACCTGGCGCAGTTGCAGGGCACGGTCGTGCCGGGCGACGTGGTGTTCAAGCTGTACGACACCTATGGCTTCCCCATGGACCTGACCGCCGACATCGCCCGCGAGCGTGAGCTGACCATCGACGAAGCCGGCTTCGAGCGCGAGATGGACGCCCAGCGCGAGCGCGCCCGCTCGGCCAGCGCCTTCGGCATGGACTACAACAGCCTGGTCAAGGTCGATACCGCCACCGATTTCCTCGGATACAGCAGCACCGAAGGTCAGGGCAAGATCATCGCCCTGTACAAGGATGGCCAGTCGGTCGACCAGTTGGGCGAAGGCGAGGAGGGCGTGGTCGTCCTGGATCGTACGCCGTTCTACGCCGAATCCGGCGGCCAGGTCGGTGACAGTGGCTACCTGCAGGCTGGGGCTGCGCGCTTCGATGTGCGCGACACCACCAAGACCGGTGGTGCCTTCCTGCACCACGGCGTGGTGGCCAGCGGCGCGCTGCTGATTGGCGCCCCGGTCGAGGCCCGCGTGGATGCCGATGTGCAGCACGCCACCTCGCTGAACCACTCCGCGACCCACCTGCTGCACGCTGCTCTGCGTGAAGTGCTGGGCGAGCACGTCCAGCAGAAGGGCTCGCTGGTCGACAGCCAGCGCCTGCGCTTCGACTTCAGCCACTTCGAGGCGGTGACGCCTGCGCAGATCAAGGCACTCGAAGACATCGTAAACCGCGAAGTGCGCAAGAACTCCGCGGTCGAAACCATCGAGACCGATATCGAGACCGCCAAGCGCAAAGGCGCCATGGCGCTGTTCGGTGAGAAATACGGCGACACCGTGCGCGTACTGAGCATGGGCGGTGATTTCTCGGTAGAGCTGTGCGGCGGCATCCACGCCAAGCGCACCGGCGATATCAGCCTGTTCAAGATCATCAGTGAAGGTGGCGTAGCCTCCGGTGTGCGTCGTATCGAGGCGATCACCGGTGCTGCGGCGCTGGCCTACCTGAACGCTGCCGAAGAGCAGGTCAAGGAAGCGGCGCAACTGGTCAAGGGTAACCGCGACAACCTGATCGACAAGCTGTCGGCTGTGCTCGAGCGCAACCGTCAGCTGGAGAAGCAGCTCGAGCAGCTGCAGGCCAAGGCCGCCAGCGCCGCAGGGGACGATCTCTCCAGTGCGGCCGTTGAGGTCAAGGGTGCCAAGGTGCTTGCCGCTCGCCTGGATGGGCAGGATGGCAAGGCGCTGCTGGCGCTCGTCGATCAGCTGAAGAACAAGCTCGGCCATGCAGTGATCCTGCTGGGCAGCGAGCATGAGGGCAAGGTCGTGCTGGTGGCCGGCGTGACCAAAGACCTCTCCAGCCAACTCAAGGCTGGCGACCTGATGAAGCAGGCCGCTGCGGCGGTGGGCGGAAAGGGCGGTGGTCGTCCGGACATGGCCCAGGGTGGTGGCGTCGACGTCGCTGCGCTGGATCAGGCCCTGGCACTGGCCGTGCCGTTCGCCGAGCAGGGGCTTTGAGATGACGCGCCCCGCAGTCTGGTTGCGGGGCGCGTCAGGAAGGATTGTTTACTGGGTGCCCTTCGTGGGCTGAGGCACTTTGAAATGGCGTTGATCGTACAGAAATTTGGCGGCACCTCCGTTGGCTCTATCGAGCGGATCGAGCAGGTGGCCGACAAGGTCAAGAAACACCGCGAGGCAGGCGATGACCTGGTGGTTGTGCTGTCGGCCATGAGCGGGGAAACCAACCGCTTGATCGACCTGGCCAAGCAGGTGTCCGATCAGCTGGTTCCGCGTGAACTGGATGTGATCGTCTCGACCGGCGAGCAGGTGACCATTGCGCTGCTGGCCATGGCGCTGATCAAGCGTGGCGTGCCGGCGGTGTCCTACACCGGCAACCAGGTGCGTATCCTGACCGACAGCGCGCACAACAAGGCGCGCATCCTGCAGATCGATGACCAGAAGATCCGCGCCGACCTCAAGGCTGGCACCGTGGTCGTGGTCGCAGGTTTCCAGGGCGTCGACGAGCACGGCAACATCACCACCCTCGGGCGTGGTGGCTCCGACACGACCGGTGTTGCCCTGGCGGCAGCGCTGGGGGCCGACGAATGTCAGATCTACACCGATGTCGATGGCGTCTATACCACCGATCCACGTGTGGTACCGCAGGCCCGTCGCCTGGAGAAGATCACCTTTGAAGAGATGCTGGAAATGGCCAGCCTCGGTTCCAAGGTGCTGCAGATCCGTTCGGTGGAGTTCGCCGGCAAATACAACGTTCCGCTGCGCGTGCTGCACAGCTTCAAGGAGGGTCCGGGTACCCTCATTACCATCGATGAAGAGGAATCCATGGAACAGCCGATCATTTCCGGTATCGCCTTCAACCGTGATGAGGCCAAGCTGACCATTCGTGGCGTGCCGGATACCCCGGGCGTTGCTTTCAAGATCCTCGGCCCGATCAGCGCCGCGAACATCGAAGTCGACATGATCGTGCAGAACGTCTCGCACGATAACACCACCGACTTCACCTTCACCGTGCACCGCAACGAGTACGAAAAGGCTCTGAGCGTGCTGGAGAACACCGCCCGTGAAATCGGTGCCCGCGAAGTGATCGGCGATACCAAGATCGCCAAGGTGTCGATCGTTGGCGTCGGCATGCGCTCTCACGCGGGCGTGGCCAGCCGTATGTTCGAGGCCCTGGCCAAGGAGAGCATCAACATCCAGATGATCTCCACTTCCGAGATCAAGGTGTCGGTGGTGATCGAAGAGAAGTACCTGGAGCTGGCCGTACGCGCGCTGCACACCGCGTTCGAGCTCGATGCGCCTGCCCGACAGAGCGAGTGACGCATTGCCCCGGGGGGCGCGGCTTTGGCCGCGCCCTTCGCGTTTCTGGCTGTCATGCGGGTTACTGTCCTTTCCTGCCTGACAGCCGATAAGGAGGGCTGGGCCTTCGTCCCGACCAGCCCTCTGTTTCCAACAGACTGTTGTCCCTGAATGAACTGCGTGAGGAGAAAGCTATGTTGATTCTGACTCGTCGGTGCGCCGAGAGCCTGATCATTGGTGACGGTGAAATCACCGTGACGGTCCTGGGTGTCAAAGGCAACCAGGTACGAATCGGTGTGAGTGCCCCTAAGGAAGTGGCTGTTCACCGCGAGGAAATCTACCTGCGGATCAAGAAAGAGAAGGACGAAGAACCAACCCTTTAATTTTTTTGAAGTTTTTTTCAAAAAAGGGTTTGCAAACGGGGAGGGGTCTGGTTAATATACGCCCCGTGTTGCGGTGAGGTGGCCGAGTGGCCGAAGGCGCTCCCCTGCTAAGGGAGTATACCTCATAAGGGTATCGGGGGTTCGAATCCCCCCTTCACCGCCATTCTTCGTGTAGGGCGCTGTAACTGGTCAAAATGCTTAAGTCGTTGAAATTAAACGAAAAAGTACTTGGCAAAACGGTTTAGCGAACTATAATGCGCGGCAAGACACGGACTCATAGCTCAGCTGGATAGAGTACTCGGCTACGAACCGAGCGGTCGGAGGTTCGAATCCTCCTGAGTCCGCCATACAATGAGGCGGTTTTCTTTGGAAGACGCATCATTTCACCAGTGGTAATCTGGTCTAAAAGTACCATCGACGGACTCATAGCTCAGCTGGATAGAGTACTCGGCTACGAACCGAGCGGTCGGAGGTTCGAATCCTCCTGAGTCCGCCACTTTCTGAAGTGGCTTTGCTTGTCGAGAAATCTTCAAGAAGAGAAGCTTCAAAAACCAGTGGTAATCTGGTCTAAAACTACCACCACGGACTCATAGCTCAGCTGGATAGAGTACTCGGCTACGAACCGAGCGGTCGGAGGTTCGAATCCTCCTGAGTCCGCCACACCAAAAAGCCCGCTCCTGTAGCGGGCTTTTTCTTTTCTGCCGTTCACGAATCTGTCAGTGCAACGCGACTAGACTCCGTATAAACCCCTGCTGCACGTCGATGTGCTTTTTCGCTGTTGTCCGCCGTCGCACTGTTGGCTTCGAGCGTTGTCACAGCTTTATCGCGCAAACGATTGTTCCAGCCAAAAATTTAAGCGATCAGACAGCTTGAGCAGTGTATGATTGCGCCCGTCAGCCCCGCCGGGGCTTGTGGAATACCACCATGGACTTACCCAGTAGTTACCCCTTAATCCGCTTTATCAAGCCAGATCTGACCGATTGATTCTCCCGGCGTGCTCCGCTGCTGGGAGTGGAGTTCGCCTATGACCGAAGTCGAAGTAAAGAAAGTCCAAGAGAGCCTGCAGGATCGCCTCGCCCAGGTGATCGAGCTACTGCAGCGCCAGCGCGTCGTTGAGGACCTGACTCATCGTCAGGAGGGTCAGCACAACGACCTGGTGGAAAACCTCGTCCACCGCCAGAACCTGGTCGAGCTGCAACGCAAGCTCGATGATCTGCACCCCGCCGACATCGCCTATATCCTCGAAGCCTTGCCCCTGGAAGATCGTCTGACGGTCTGG